>NZ_JBNNGV010000010.1:0-165357 GCF_050268485.1 Pseudomonas sp. NPDC078416
ACTAGGAGCCGGTCGTCTTCACGCCTTTCCCTCGATGATCAGTCGAGAACTTTACCTTCTGTGAAGACAAAGTCGAGATACAAGGAGCCGGCTTGCTGGCGAAGGCGGCGTGTCAGGCGACATCTCTTTTTCTGGCCTACCGTGTTCGCCAGCAAGCCGGCTCCTACAAGACCGTCTGAGAGTCCGCCGATGCATCCAGCCATCCAGCAAACCTTCAACCCACTGGCGCCTCTGGTAGACTTCGGCGCCTTGAAACTCAGGGGCTTCCCATGACCGACCCGATTCGTCTTACCCAATACAGCCATGGCGCCGGCTGCGGCTGCAAGATCTCGCCCAAGGTGCTTGAAACCATTCTCGCCGGCAGCGGCGCGCAGAACCTCGACCCGCGCCTGTGGGTCGGCAATGCCTCGCGCGATGACGCGGCTGTCTATGCCATCGACGACGAAAAGGGCGTCGTGTCCACCACCGACTTCTTCATGCCCATCGTCGATGACCCGTTCGACTTCGGCCGCATCGCCGCGACCAACGCCATCAGCGACATTTACGCCATGGGCGGCGATCCACTGATGGCCATCGCCATTCTCGGCTGGCCGGTCAACGTGCTGGCCCCGGAAATCGCCCGGGAAGTCATCCGTGGCGGGCGTGCCGTGTGCGACGCGGCGGGTATTCCGCTGGCGGGCGGTCACTCCATCGACGCGCCCGAGCCGATCTTCGGTCTGGCCGTCACGGGGCTGGTAGAGAAGCGCTTCATGAAGCGCAACGACACCGCCACCGTGGGCTGCAAACTGTTCCTGACCAAGCCCCTGGGCATCGGCATCCTCACCACGGCCGAGAAGAAAGGCCTGCTGCGCGAAGAAGACATTGGCCTGGCCCGTGACGTGATGTGCACGCTGAACAAGCCCGGCAGCCGTTTCTCCCGATTGGCCGGCGTTACTGCAATGACCGACGTAACCGGCTTCGGCTTGCTCGGGCACCTGGTTGAAATGGCCGACGGCAGTGGCGTGACTGCACGCCTGAACGCGGCCGCCGTGCCGCGTCTGGGCAGCGTCGATTTTTACATCGAGCAGGATTGCATCCCCGGAGGCACCCACCGCAATTACGACAGCTATGGCGAGCGCATTGGCGCGTTGACCGATGCCCAAAAACTGCTGCTGTGCGATCCGCAAACCAGCGGCGGCCTGTTGGTTGCCGTGGAGCCCGCTGAAGAAGTGGCGTTCCTGGCCATGGCCGACGAACTGGGCCTGAGCCTTGCGCCGATCGGCGAACTGATCGAGCGACAGCCACTCGCGGTCGAGGTGTTCTGATGCGCGACAACAGCGCCGACCTGCGCGAGATTTTCCTCAACGACGTGCCAATGATGGACGTGCGCGCGCCAGTGGAATTCACCAAGGGCGCGTTCCCCGGCGTGATCAATCTGCCGCTGATGAATGACGTCGAGCGGCAAAAGGTCGGCACCAGCTACAAGCAGGACGGTCAACAGGCCGCCATCGAACTGGGCCACACCCTGGTGGCGGGCGACTTGAAACAGGCGCGGATCGACGCGTGGGCTAATTTTGCGCGCAACCATCCCGAGGGCTTTCTGTATTGCTTTCGCGGCGGGCTGCGTTCGCAGATCACCCAGCAATGGCTCAAGAGCGAGGCGGGCATCGAGTACCCCCGGGTTATCGGTGGTTACAAGGCGATGCGCAGCTTTTTGATCGAGGTGACCGAGCAGGCCGTGGCCGAGTGCGATTTCGTGCTGATCGGTGGCCTGACCGGCAGCGGCAAGACCGAGGTGCTGCAGCAGCTCGACAATGGGCTCGATCTGGAAGGGCATGCCAACCATCGCGGTTCGAGCTTTGGCAAACACGCAACGCCGCAGCCGGGGCAGATCGATTTCGAGAACGTCCTCGCTGTCGACATTCTCAAGAAGCGCGCCCGGGACGTGAATCAGTTCGTGGTCGAGGATGAGGGGCGGATCGTCGGCAGTCGTGCGGTGCCCCTTGAGTTGTACCGGATCATGCAGGACGCGCCGCTGGTGTGGCTGGAGGACAGTTTCGACAGCCGGGTCGAGCGGATTCTGAAGGATTATGTGACTGATCTGTGTGCGGAGTTCATCGCCGTGCAGGGCGTTGAAACGGGTTTTGTGGCGTACGCCGAGCGGCTGAAGCACAGTCTGGCCAGTATCGTTCGACGGTTGGGCGGTGAGCGTTATCAGCGGCTGGCGGCGATCATGGACAGTGCCTTGGCCGAGCAGGCGCGCAGTGGGGCGGTGGATGAGCATCGGGGCTGGATCAGCGGGATGTTGAGCGAGTATTACGATCCGATGTATGCATTTCAGCGGGACAGCAAGAACCCCCGGATCGAGTTTGCAGGGGATCAGCGGGCTGTTGTGGAGTATTTAAAACAGCGGAGCAGATCAAGAGCCTCGGCCTAACGGCCTCGCGTTTCGCCTTCGGCGAGTTACTTGATAAAGCCCCAAGTAACCAAGGGCTTGTGCTCCTGGTTGGGCCCCTCGTTCCTCGGGGTCCCTTCACTCCGGCCCCGCTCCGTGGGCCCGCGCCGAACGGACATCCATGTCCTGACGGCGCTTTCGCCGCATCCATGCGGCTCGGCCCACTGCGCGAGACCTGCGTTCAGCCTGCACCCAAGTCGCGATTGGCGGTGTCTGGGCATTTTGCGCATGAAGATCAAAAGAAGATCAAAAGCTTCCCGGCTGAAGCCGGTCCCACAGGGTGTGCGCGGTGCTTTTAGTGGGACCGGCTTTAGCCGGGAAGAGGGCAGTACGGGCGCCGCGAATTGATCGTTCCCACGCTCCGCGTGGAAATGCATCCCGTGACGCTCCGCGTCACTTTCCCCATCCTGGAATGCGCCTCGTCTGCGGGACGCGGTACTTTCAGTGGGACCGGCTTTAGCCGGGAATGGACGCGGAGCGTCCTGGGAAGCATGGCCACGCAGCGCGAGGGCATGTTCATAAGCGTATTCGCTTAACAACCGTCGCGACGTAAATGCGCCCCATGGCCCAGCGTTTTGTTTGATCAGGTTTCGCTGGCCGCCTGTTCCGCCAGCGCTGGCATCAAAACCGCCGTTGTTCCGGTGAAAATCGCCGAGAAGCTCGGAATAGAGCCATCCTGTAGAAAAAGAATGTATTTATTTTCAGACACAAATCGCAACACCTGATCGCCCAGTCCTTCTACGCCTTAGGCGATACAACCGGGCACATTGTCGCACCCGGATTGAAATCCTGCGGTTGAGCTTAATCGTTTCATCTGTCATAAAAGGCTGGCTACGGGCTCGAAAATCTAGAAAAAACATAGATTAATGGGTCGACGATAGCTGCTGTCACGTCCGACCACCGCGCGCTACCCATCAAGCCAGTTTTGCTCGCTGCCCGAAGCGTAAATCTGTGCAACATCAACTGCCTTTCAACCTCATCGAGGCCATTCATTCGGCGCGACCAAACGCCGTGCATCAAAAAGGACCGGAAAATTGAGCGATCAATCCACTCCGAACACTCCACTCTCACGATTCTGCGAAAAAGTCGGCATTCCCTATCCCATGTTCTGGGGGTTTGTCGGCCTGTTGATCTTCATGATCGGCGATGGCGTAGAACTCGGATACCTCTCGCCCTTCCTCAGTGATCGCGGCATGCCCGGCGACGAAATCGCCATGATCTTCACCCTCTACGGCGTCACGGTCGGGATTTCATCGTGGCTCGCCGGCGCGCTTTCCAATATCTGGGGCCCGAAACGGGTGATGTTCCTGGGCTTGATCATCTGGAGCGTGTTTGAAGTGCTCTTCCTGATCTACGGTCTGCAGGAATTGAGCTACTCGATGATTCTGCTGACCTACGGCCTGCGCGGTTTCGGTTATCCGCTGTTCGCCTACGGCTTTCTGGTCTGGATTGCCGCTTCCACGCCTTCCCGCAAAATGGGCATGGCTGTGGGCTGGTTCTGGGTGGCTTACGCCGCGGGCCTGCCGATGCTGGGTTCCCTGGTGGCGAGCGCCGCGATCCCGCTGATTGGCGCACTGCAAACCTTCTGGCTGTCCTTTGCTCTGGTGGTCATAGGCGGTGTGATTGGTTTGGTCGGCATGCGTGAAGCCCACGGCATGCGTCGGCTCGCCCCCGAAGGCGAGCGGCCGATGGTGTCGATGGCCAAGAACATCACCATCATGTGGACCCGTCCGAAAGTCTCGCTGGCCGCTCTCGTCCGGGTGATCAACACCTCGTCGATGTTCGGTTTTCTGGTGGTCATGCCCGGGTTCTTCATGCACACCGTCGGCTTCACGCTGGAAGAGTGGTTACGCCTGCTGACCATCGTCTTCGTGTTCAACATCATCGGTAATCTGAGCTCTAGCGTGATCAGCACCAAGATTGGTTATCGCAATACGATCCTGTGGTTTGGCGCGGTGGGCAGCACGATCAGCACGCCGTTGTTCTTCTTTATGCCGCAAGCGTTCCCCCACGACTTCCTGATCGCTTCGATCTTCGGTGCGTTCTACGGCCTGACGTTGGCGTGCTTTGTGCCGCTGTCGGCGCTCGCACCGGCGTTGGCGCCCAACAACAAAGCTGCGGCGCTGTCGGTGCTGAGCCTGGGTGCTGGCGCGTCGACATGGGTGGGCCCGGCCGTGGTGGCAATCTTTAATGAAAGCTACGGCATTGAAGGCGTGGTCTGGGCATTCTGCGGCCTTTACGCACTGAGCGCTGTGCTGACCGCATTCCTGAAAGACCCGGAGCCGGTGCATGACCCGATCCTGATCAAGATCAAGCGCCGAATCAAAGTGTTCGCGCCGCGTCTGGATTATCGCTGGGCCCATGCCGAAGACCCGAACAAAGAGGTGAGCTGATTCCGGTGGTCGAGCGGCGTGTCAGTCATGAAGTCGACTGTCACGCCGCGCACCCATCCACCCGGACATGGGTGATTAAGCGATCAATCAGCCACGGCCGGCGGCTGCTCTTTAGTCAGCCCGTCATTGATCAACACCATGCTCTGCGGTGCAGACAGCGCGATGCCCATTTCACGCAGGCGCCCGAGCACGGTGAACAACAGATCGCTTCGGGCATTGCCCACCGAGCGCGGGCTGTTCACGTAACCGCTGGCGCTGATGATCAGGCCCGTGTTGGTCAGGTCTTTGAAAGTGACCGAGGGCGCGGGCGTATCGAGCACGGCTTCGTGCTCGGTAAACGCCTGCAACAGCAGTTCGCGAATCTGCAAGACATCCGTTTCCAGCGGCAGCGTCAGGGAAATCCCGACCACGCCCAGCGCGTTGCCCATGGTCACGTTGCGCACGTTCTGGGTAATGAACTGTGAGTTCGGCACGATCACCGTGGAGCGGTCGGACATCTGGATTTCGGTGGCACGCACGTTGATCCGGCGAATATCGCCCTCGACCCCCGCCAGGCTCACCCAGTCTCCGACTTTGACCGGCCGTTCGGTCAACAGAATCAGACCGGAGATGAAGTTCTGCACGATCGCTTGCAGACCAAACCCGATCCCCACCGACAGGGCGCTCACTACCCAGGTGAGGTTGGTCAGGCTGATGTGCAGCGTCGACATCACCACCGCAATCACCAGCACAAACCCGATGTAGCCGATCAGGGTCACCAGAGACGCCTGCATGCCGGCGTCCATGTTGGTTTCCGGCAGCAGGCGTTCGCCGAACCATTCCTTGAGCACGCGCACGCCCAGCATGCCGAGTACCAGGCAACCCAGTGCCATCAGGATGTCGCTTGGAACGATGTTCAGGGCGCCCAGGGATTTGTCGGTGACTTCCATCCGGGTGAAGCTTTCGAGCAACTCGCCCGGGCTTGAACCAGACGGCAGGAAGGCCAGCAGCACGGCGGCCAGCAGCAGCAAACTGCGGCCAACGCCCGCCAGAATGGTGCTCGCCTGGGCCTGATGGCGCGGGGACAGGCCGAGTGCCGACCCCAGTGCCATGCCGCCTGGTTGCTTGGGCGACAGGAGGGTTTCGCAGACGTCGCCGAAGAAAGCCACCAGCAGGTAGGCGGTCGAGGCCACCACGCTCATCCACAGCAGCTTGACCGCGAGAAAGTAGGCGAGGGTCAGGTAGCCGCTCAGCAAGGCGAGCAAACTCAGGCCGACCCAGACGGCGACGACGAACGGAATCAGCCCGGCAAGGCCGCCCGGACGCTCGATTGCAAAGCGGCGGCGGGTGCGGCGATAACGCACCAGACCGAAGAAAAACACCAGCGAAACCGCCAGCGCCGTCAGGCCGTTGACCGCGACGGTCAGCGCCAGGCTGCTGGCGATCACGCTGTTGATCCGCTCCTGGGTGCCGATGATCATCAGCGCCAGGGCCAGCACAGGCGGAAAGCGGCCCATGGCCGTGGCGATTTCGTCCGGAATACCAGGCAGGCGCCACGAGGGGTGCGGCAGCATCAACAGCGCGCGACCCAGGCCGACGATGAAGGCGCAGAAGGTGATCAGCGTCTGCAGTTGGTCGAGGAGATTGACTACGTCGTTGCTCAGCACTGCATGGCTGGTGATGCCCCAGCGCAGCAGGGAGGTGGCAGTGGTGATGGTGAGCACCGTCGCAAGTCCGACGGCCAATGCCAGGGCGCTGCGGCGCAGACGACCTTCGGGCAACCAGCGGACCATCAGGCGGATCAGCAGGCTCTCCAGCAGGCGACGCACCACCACCCAGATCAGCAGCGCGCCGATCACCACGCTGGCAAACAGCATGCGGTTGCCGGGGGCGAGGGCGCTGGTGAACACGCTTTGTACGTCGCCCAGCAGGCCATTCATGCGCCTGAGGTCGTCATCGGTCGGGCGAATCAGGGTCGACCAGAAGGCCGAACTGAGGGGGCTGGCGGTGCGGGTGCTGATCTGGGAATCGAAAAGGCTGCGGCGCAGGCTGAAGATCTGCGTGGCGAGATCCCGTGCCGACTGACTCAAGGTATTGGTCTGGCGCTCGTCGCTGACCAGCGCGTTTTTCTGGGCGGTCAATGCCTTTCGCTGGCTGGTCAGGGTGGGGGCTTCGTCCGGTTGCACCGGGCCAAGGATGTTCAGTTGATCGTTCAGGTGCTCGATATCGACCGCCTGTTTGGCAATCAGATCATCGGCTTGTTTCTGCACCTGCAACGCGGCCTGGCGCAGGCTTGAGAGCAGGTCGTCGTTGGCGCTCACGGTGACTTTCTGCCGGATCTGGTCGAGCTGTTCGCTCAGGTCATCCAGGCTTGGCGCCTCGACTTCCGGCGTTGCGTCACTCTGGCTCGCGGCCTGCGGTGCGGTTTGTGGCGCGACCTGCGCCGCCGCGGCCTGTGCGAAAGCGGGCAGGGTGACGCACAGTAACAGCGCGAGCAGCCCAGCGTAGAAACGGTTCAACGTAGCGTGTTGCATTCGGGTTCCTTTGGGGCGTCAACCGGTTGTGCGATCTGATCGTCTGGCGCAGGTATCGAACGGGAGGCGGGGACTCTCGACCATTCGTGCGCGCGGGGGCGGATCATAGCAAGTATTGGGTCAGAAACGACTCTCAAGCGATTTAGCGGCCCACTGGATATCCGCGATCAGCAGGACCGGCTTCAGCCGGGAAGAGGTCCGTATGAGCATCATCGGATTTGCGGCGTGGCACCCGACGCCTTCCCGGCTAAAGCCAGTCCCACAATGAGGTTTCAGCGCCAATCCCACCGAGTGCACACACTGCTTTTAGTGGGACCGGCTTCAGCCGGGAAGTGGCCCTTTCGAGCACCACAGCTAACCGATACCCACTGTCCCGTCAGGTCATGTGATATTCACACGTTGCGGCACATGATCACGTTTGGTTGAAACGCCACGGCCCGCGCTCGACGGGTCTCCCCACGTCAATGAGGTAGCTCGATGTCGACACACAACGCTCCGGTGGATCTCGCCCACCGCCCCCGTCTCGCCGATCTTCAGCCCATCATCGCCGATCCGTCAGCTCATGCCACCGCGCTGCGATCAACCCCCCAGGGACGGGTCACACCGGCGTCGCAACTGGAAGGTCGGTCAGGCTACAGCGGCGATTTCCTCGGGGATTTCGTCGTGCCATGGCCGACGACATCAACGCCGGATGACGTGTTTCCCGTGGGCACTCCGGGCCATCGTCTGGACTACACCCACTTCTCCATCAGCATGTCCCGCAGTCGACGCATCGCGCGGTACGTCGGGGTGAACATCGAGGGTGGCAGCAGCGTCGAGATCGTGCGGACTCAGGACACCTGGGCCTACGACGGTCGCCTGCCGGTCGAGGCGCAGATCGGCGACGATCTGTACCGTGACAACCTGCTGGATCGCGGCCATCTGGTTCGCCGGCAGGACCCCAACTGGGGCGCCGAGGCGCAGACCGCCAATCTGGACACCTTCCATTTCACCAACTGCTCGCCGCAGATGTCCGCCTTCAACCAGAAAACCTGGCTGGAGCTCGAAGACTTCATCCTGGAAAACACCCGCCGCTGGAAAGAGCGCGCCACGGTTTTTACCGGACCGGTCCTGCGCAGTGACGACCCGCTGTACCGGGGCGTGCAGATACCCCGAGCCTTCTGGAAAGTCGTCGCATTCCTTGGCGATGACGGCAAGCCTTCGGCCAGCGCGTACGTGATCGACCAGACCCGCGAGCTGGGCAAGCTGGAGCTGGTGTTTGGCGCACTGAGGACGTATCGACGCAGCGTCACTCAGATTGAGGCGCTCACCGGCATCAGCTTCGGTGAGCTGGCGCGGTATGACGGGTTTTCCAATGAAGAGCAGATCACCGGCACCCGGATCGAGGCGCTGATTCAGCGGCCGGAGGATATTCGGCTGTAGCATTGTCCTGCGATACCGCTGCCAAGGGGCCTCTTTTTCTACGACTAGGCCCTTCCGTGCAACTTCTCCAGAAAGCGGCCCGGCTTCAGGTGCCTCGCGTCAGCTGGGTGCCGGGCATGTCCATTTGCACATACGCAATCACACTCACCATGACGATGCAGAACAGCCACTGCAGACGGCTGAGCCCGGCGATCCGGTAGATCGCCTGCAGCGGCTTGCGCCAGCGATATTGGCGATCCACTGGCACTGCACTTTTGGGTTGCAGTCTGCCGATCAGGCCAGTGATGACGTAGGTGGCCACCCCCAGAAGTCCCAGCCATTTCCAGAGCACAAAGGCCAGGGCCAGCACCGGTACGCCGTTGCGGATCACCAGATAACGCCGATTCCGCGTCAGTGTGTGGCGTGCGCACCATGCGCTGAAGCGTTGATCCTCTTCGTAGAAGTACTCCGTGAATCTGACCCAGTGCTCATACAGCTTCTTGCCCATGTACGTGAGTAGCAGCCCTGTCACCAAGATGAGCGGCGACATGACCGCCAAGAGCAGGAGAGGGGCGGGGACGTCGAGTATGCCATTCAGTGCGAGAGTTATAGTCAGAACAATGCCCGCCCGCTGCGTGACGTGGGGCGGACTTTCCGGACCCACCAGTGCTTTCCAGAACCACGGATTGTGGTCCGGGAACCTTCGTGCCCAGTCGGGAAACCGCTTCGTGAAATCCTCGGATAATTGTTCGCAAGCCTGCCAGTCTGCCTCGGTGAAGGTCGCGACGCGTGCCTGAAGGCGTTCCGCAGCCGAACCCGTCAGGAACAGCGCAGCGGCATTGGCCCGAGGGTTGGGATGCTCCTCGCCCTCGCCCTCGCGCACCCGTGCACGCAGTTCATCCACCCATTTCTTCTCTTCGCAGCGCGCGAGTAGCGCGTGCCATTGCTCATCGACGATGGGAACAACCGCTGACTCAGTGTCCCAGGCGAACAGCTGGCGGATCCTCTGAAACAACGCGGGGGACCAGTGCTTGTGTTCGAGAAAAAGATCGAGCACCTGCACGTGCAGCGTCTGGCGACGCGCCAAATCGCCCAGCCACCCTTGTCGACTGTGGTGCTCAAGGCATCCGATGAAGCGTGTTTCTTCGCCGGCGGTCATGTATTGCTCCAGCCGGCGGTACAACCCTATGGAGAGCAGATGGCCAAGGCGCTCCTGATCGGCTTCCCGCGGGCGAATCTGCTGCCATGGTGTCAACCACTGGCGGGTTTCAAGGCCCCAATGCAACAGGTGCGGGTGCGCCTCCGGCGCCTGTACGCACCGCATGAACAGCAGGGTCTCGACGGTCGATTCAATGCCCAGCGCGATCGCCTCATTCCAGCATTGATCAACGGCGTCGTCGTCAAACGTCTCGAGCAGCTCGGCGGCCTGTTCCTGAGCGGAAGGCACCACTGGCTGCGTGACCGGCGCAGGCCTTTGCACCAGAGGCGCTGCCGAAGTCTGTACAAACGAAGCGTCACCGCCAACGCCATCGTCGCCGTCGCGCGCCAGTCGCAATGCGCGCTCGTAGGCCTCACGCAATCGTTGAAATGCCACCGGGTCTTCGTCCGGGCGGGTAACCTTCAGCAGCTTGGCGTATTGGCGTTTAACACTGCGCTCGTCGGAGCGGGCAGGGAGGTCGAGAATCTTCCAGCAATCGACAGTCGCGTCCATGGGTCAGTGCCAGCCCCCGCGTTCCAGCTGGCCAAGTCGCTCGTTCAGCTCTGTGCGCGTTTGCCGGATGATGCGCTCGTCCTGACTGTCGAGGGCGCGCTGAAACTGGCCTGCCCAATCACCGATCAGTTCGCGGCGTTCTCCCAGGCTCTCCTGATACAAATGCTCCAGCCTCGCCATCAGCAGCGTGTTGACCTGCTGGTCGCGGGGATGGACCTTGAGCGCGGCGAGTGCTTGCAGACGCTCGGCAATTTCCTTGGGACTGAGCACGCCGGGGTTGTTTTCGATGACCAGCGCGAACTGCTCGGCGGTTTTGGGAATAGTGACCTGACACTCGAGAATGCCGTTGTTGTCGTAGGTGAAGCGGACGTCGAGATCGACGTTGCCCTTGTTGTGCGGCGGAAGGGGAATCTCCAGTTCACCCAACGGAATGTTATCGCGCACCAGACGGCTTTCACCCTGGAAGATACACACCTTCACAGCGGCCTGGCCTTCCTCGGCGGAGCAAACGGTCTTCACCCGGCTGACCGGTACGGTGGTGTTGCGCTCGATGATCGGCAGATAGTGTCCACTCTCACGGTGCTGGCCGTGCTGTTGTGAGACCTCAATACCCAGGGTGTAGGAGCAGACGTCCGTCAGCACCACTTCCTCCAGCGCCGCGTCCCGGGACTTCAAGGCTGCCTGAATCGCTGCTCCGTGGGCCACGGCTTCGTCGGGGTTAAGCTGAATGGAAGGGAAGCGCCCGAACATGCCCGCCGCCAGTTTGCGCACCAGCGGCATACGCGTGGTGCCGCCCACCATCAGGATTTCGTCGAGATCGCCGATCTGCAGCCTGGCATCGCGCATGGCCCGTTCGACCGGGTTGCGGAGCCGTTCGAGCAACGGCGCATACAGCGCGGCCATGTCCTCCTGGGTGAAGGTTTGCTGCCACTGCTGGCCGTCCACCCGCAGCACGAACTCGTCGCTGCGGACCTGGCCCAGGGCGATGCGCAGGCGTTGGGCCTCGCGGTGCAGCGCGTGAGCGATGGATTCGGGGGCGGGGAAGCCTGGCTGCCCGGCCTGGGTGCGAACGAAGGCCTCGGCCAGCAGCCGGTCGAAATCTTCGCCACCCAGGAAGTTGTCCCCCGCACTGGCGCGGACCTCCATCACGCCCTCGAACAGCTCAAGGATCGACACGTCAAACGTGCCGCCCCCCAGGTCAAACACCAGAAACGAACATTCCTTGCCGTGTTGCGGCAAGCCGAACGCCAGCGCGGCGGCAGTGGGCTCGTTGATCAGCTTGTCGACCTTGAGGCCGGCCAGTTCCCCCGCGATGCGCGTGGCTTTTCGCTGGGCGTCGCTGAAGTAGGCCGGGACGCTGATGACGGCTTCAACGACGGTTTCGCCATAGGCACGCTCGACGTCTTCCTTGAGACTTCTGAGTACCAGCGCAGAAAGTTCTTCAGGACGGAATACGTGGTTGCCGAGGGCCGTCTGGTGAGCGCTGCCCATGTGGCGTTTGAACAACGCGGTGGTCAGAGAAGGGTGGGTGTGCAGGCGTTCGCGAGCCGCTTGACCGACCAGAATCCGGCCCTCGTCGTCCAGTCCGACTACGGACGGCGTGAGTAACTGGCCCAGCGCGTTCGGCACCAGCATGCTGGCATCGTCTTTCCAGACCGCGACCAGGCTGTTGGTCGTGCCAAGGTCAATCCCGACAATCATGGGCGAGTTCCTGTGTGCGTCCTGGTTTTCATTGACGTTGTCTTCCCTGAGGCCGGAGGTTGTGTGCGCGAGTTTGAGGATAACCGGCGCGCAGGGTTCAAGTGCTCATTCGGACCCGTTGCGCCAACTGCGTAACATTTCGCAAAAATACAAAATAATGGGATCCAAAGGGAATTTAATTCTCCGCAAGCTATCTAGCATGACGGTTAAAGCGGGTTTCATCTGCGTCAGCGTTGCTCATCCGGCACGCGATACGCCCGGGTTTTGCGCCTGGATCGAAGTGGAAACCCCAGCACCTGAAGCACACCGTCTGCGCCACCGCTTTATTCACTCACTGGAGATCCTCCGACAATGACCGTCTCATTCAGCCGCCACTGGCTACTCGCCCTCGCACTGCCGCTGCTACTGACCGCCTGTGGCAGCAGCGAGCCTGACCAGCGCGCCGCGTTCAAGCAGTTCCTGCAGACCCGCATCATCGACAAGCCGGGCGTCCACGTGCCCAAGCTGACACCTGAAGAATCGAAGTCTTTCGGCGATTACACCCAGCACTACGCCGTGATCACCGACTTCAACAGCGGGATGGACGCCAGCGTCAAACCCCTGAACGGTTTCGTGCAGAAAGGCGCGTTCCATTCATTGAGCGACGTGATCGAGCGCCGCGATGATCTCAAGACGGTGCAAACCGGCGTCAATGACTTGATCGCGCAGCTCAAGCAAGAGTTGGCAAAAGCCGACGCAGCCCATGCCCAGCTCAAACAGCCTGACGATCTGAAAACGGTGTACGACAGCGCCTATGATCGCACCGTCACGGTACCGGCCAACACGTTTCTGACCGTGATGCCGCAGGTCAACGGCACCTTCGAATCGGGCCTCAAAGTGGCCGACTACGTCGACGCTCACAAGGCGCAGATCCAGATCAATGGCTCGGTGATTCAAGTGACCGACCCCAAGGTGCAGGCTGAATTGAACACGCTGCTGCAGGAGCTGAATGCAAAAGCCAAGGCGGTTCAGGAAGCACAGACACGCATGCAGGCCGTCATGTTGGGCCGCTGAATCCCGACCTGATACAGGCACCGGGGATTTCTCAGCCCTCGATGTCATAAATCACGCAAAGGTCGTCTGGCCTTTGCTCAAGGATGTATGCGCGCGCCAGGGATGGCACTCGGCGGCGCAGTGAAGAGAGCCGCCACATGAACGTGAAAAAGCTGAAACTGATCGCTGTACTGGTCTTATTCCCGCTGGCGCTGAATCTGGTCGGTGTCTGGCAGCTGCAACGCAGCACCGACGACCGCGCCGAGTACGTCGCCTATCAAGCCGACCTCGCTGAATTTCGCCCGGAACTGCAAGCCATCGCCGACAAGAGCGGTTCACGACCGGTGATGGTCGACGTCGGCGACGGCGAGAAAATGGAAGTGAAGATGGCGTTGTCCCGCGTCACTGAGATGCAGGACGAGCTGGACACCTTGCTGCCGCTGACCAACGTCATGGTCTGGCTGGCAAGAGGCACCATCATCCTCGGTTTGCTGGCTGCCCTGGTCGGCGGGCTCGGCTTGCTTGCCCTCACCTGGGCAGGCCGGCGGGCCATGCAATCACGGGAGCAACTGCTGCACAGCTTCACCCGCGTGACCCGGCTGCTGCCCTTCGTTCTGGTCGGCCACGTGGTGGTCATGGGGGCAGCGATTGCCGCCATCGTCGCGTTCGAAGCGTTGGGCGCCTGGCATGTCGGGCGGCTGTCGGCAGGCGAAATGAAGTTCATGTTCTTTGCCATGGTCCTGGTCGCCGGTTGCCTGTACTCGATCTGGCAGATGGGCACGCAATTGCGCGTCATGCTCAACATGTTCCAGCCCACGCCGATGGACGTGATGGGGGAGGCGGTCAGCGCCGAACAGGCGCCGGTGCTCTGGGCGTACGTCAATGATCTGGCCCGGAAACTGGGCGCGTTGCCGCCCGATCACATCGTGCTGGGCATGGCCGCCGGCTTTTACGTCACCTCCGGGGACATCACCCTCGCGCCGGCCAACACCACTTTGACGGGGCGCACCCTGCATGTGCCGCTGGTGTACCTGGGCATCCTCGATGAAGCCGAGACCACCGCAGTCATCGGCCACGAGCTGGGGCATTTCGCGGGCGCGGATACCGAGTTCAGCATGCGCTTCGTGCCGATTTACCACGGCATCGAGCGCAGCCTGGTGGTGATCGGCCAGACCCTGGTCGACAGCGAATGGCTGCAGCGAGCGACCCTCCACCCGGCGTTCATGCTGGGTGCCTGGTTCATGGAAAGCTTCGACCACGCAGTGATGCACTGGAGCCGTGTGCGCGAGCTGGAAGCCGATGCCGCCGGTGCGCAGCTGGCGGGCAACCTGGCGGCCGCGTCGGCGCTGGTGCGCATTTCCGCCATTGACCCGATGCTTCAGGATCGCCTGGCCACCCATATCGCCCAAGCCACCCATCTGACGCCGGAGCAGAGCGCCGTCCAGGATCTGCCCACGTCACTTCTGCATGAGATGGCTGCGTTGCCGCTGACCCTGCCGGAAGATGAAATGGCCACGCAGCTGCCGCATCCGTCAGACACGCATCCTTCGAACGGCGAGCGGGTAGCGTCCCTCAAGGTGTCGATCGACGACGCCGTGCGCACGGGCACGCGGGCGCTGGATGCCGCAGTGGCCTGCGCTGCCATGGACCGCTATTTCGCTCAGCCCGAGGTGTTGCGCAGTCGCCTGACCCAGGACTACCTGACCCATCATGTTCAGCAGGACGCTGCCATCGTGGAGGCGTTGCGCACTCACGCCGGCAACGTAACCGGCGACGTGGCACTGCACGAAGGGGCGCGCTTGCGGGGACAGATCCTGCTCGGGTTCAGTGGCCTGTCGGCGCTGGCGGGGCTGGCTCTGCTGCTTGCCCCACTGCTGTTTTCGGGGTTTGCAGGGCATGATCCGCAGCCGTTCTTTGTCGGTGGCGGCGTCGCTCTGCTCATCACGCTGTGCACGTTGCCCTTTGGATTGCGCTTCTTCAGACGCGCCCACAAAACTGCGCTGCTGCTGACGCCGGATCACTTTGTGTTCGCCAACCTCAAAGCGCCTCTGCCGATTCGCGACATCGCCGATTTCAGCCTTCACGTCGGCAATGTGCTCATGCTGACTGTTCTGCTTGAACACGACGCGCCGCTGCCCGAGCTGACCCCACGTTCGTTTTTCTCGCCTGATGCGGTGCTCAACAAGAAGAAACGCTGGTTGATGTTGCCCCTCTCCCAGTTCTGCCGCGATGACAAAAAGCTCAAGCTCCCCGAGCTTGCCGAACTGATCGGGAGCTACGTCAACGCGGGTGCAGCGCGGCATTTGCTGCAGCAGCGGTTTGAGCAGGGTGGGGAGGTCAGTGCCGGATAAATCGGAGGGTGAGTGGTGTGACCGAAACCACCTGTAGGAGCGTGGCTTGTCCCGCGATCTGGCGCGCAGCGGCAGTTAATCAGGCGACTGTGTTGTGTCAGTCCACATGCGATCGTCAGTTTGTACGGCTGGTTCGCAGCCGATCGCGGGGCAAGCCGCCCTTCTGCAACGGCAGGCGTACGTCAACCCACGCTGCCATTGCCCCGAGTTCATTTGCCCTCCGCTCGTCACATGGGCCGTCTGATGGCCCACCTTTCACACAGCGTGCCCATACTGCCCCCCGTCTCTTCATTCAAAACGGAGCATGTGATGACACTGCAATTCAATGTCCGGGATTTCGGCGCGGTCGGTGATGGACATACGTCTGACACCGCAGCCATTCAGGCCGCCATCGATGCGGCGGCCAAAGCCGGCGGCGGCGACGTTTACATTCCTGCCGGCACCTGGACCCTGACCCCGGGCGACAAGCCTGCCGATGGCGCGCTGATGCTCAAAAGCAATGTGTTCATCAAAGGCGAGGGCATGGGCACCACGGTGCTCAAGCTGGCAGACGGCACCGACCAGGCGGTCACTGGCATCATCCGCTCCGCCAGCGGCGAGGCGACCCACGATTTCGGCGTGAGCAATCTTACCCTCGACGGCAATCGAGACAACACCAGCGGCAAGGTGGATGGCTGGTACAACGGCTTCCTGCCAGGGCAGCCGGGTCAGGACAGCAATGTCACGCTCTCCGGGGTCGAGATCCGTGATTGCTCGGGCTACGG
Organism: Pseudomonas sp. NPDC078416; assembly: GCF_050268485.1. NCBI lineage: Bacteria > Pseudomonadati > Pseudomonadota > Gammaproteobacteria > Pseudomonadales > Pseudomonadaceae > Pseudomonas > Pseudomonas sp. NPDC078416. Next base: position 16,301 of record NZ_JBNNGV010000010.1, read on the forward strand.
CTTCGACCCCCACGAACGCACGGCGAACATGCTCATTGAAAACAGCGTGTCCCATGGCAACGGGCTGGACGGCTTCGTTGCCGACTACCTGATCGACAGCACGTTTCGCAACAACCTGGCCTACGACAATGACCGCCACGGTTTCAATATCGTCACGACCACCCACGACCTGGCGCTGCTGAACAATGTCTCCCACGACAATGGCGGCGGCGGCATCGTCGTCCAGCGCGGCAGCGAAAACATTCCTTCGCCGTACCACATCACCATTGAAGGTGGCGAGGTGTACGGCAATGCGGCTGAAGGCGTGTTGGTGAAGCTGTCCAATGGCGTTGATATCAGCGGCGTGGACATTCACCACAACGGCACGTCCGGCGTGCGTGTCTATGGCAGCACGGACGTTGAGGTTCGCGGCAATCTGATTCACGAAAACGCGCAGAAAGCCGGCATCCCGGAAGTCCTGATCCAGCCGTTCGACGATCGCGGCGGCGTCTCCGGGAAACTTCATCCGGCTGACCACAACACCTTCGCGGACAACATCATCACGGGCGGCGACAAGAGCACCTTCGGGGTGGCAGAGGAGAGCGGGCAGTCCGGCAGCAACTCGGTGTACGGCAACACCTTCGCGCACCTGCAGGACACCGTATCGCTGGAGGGTGCGGGTGACCACGTCGGGACCAACCCCTTACTGAATGCCATCGACGGCGGCAATGGCAGCGATGCCATGGTCGGAACGGCCAAGGCTGACTCGATCAATGGCAAGGACGGGGCAGACACCCTGAACGGCGGATCGGGGGCGGACCTGCTCTGGGGCGGCGCCGGCCATGATCGACTGCTGGGCGGCAGCGGCAACGACACCCTGATCGGCGGCGCCGATGCCGACGTGCTGTTCGGCGGCGCAGGGTCGGATCTGTTCCGGTTTGCTTCGGTGTCCGACAGCTACCGAACATCGACTGCCAGCCATGCAGACCGCATCGGCGATTTCGATGCCGCCCACGACACCCTCGACGTCTCGGGCCTCGGCTATACCGGGTTTGGCGACGGCCATGACGGCACGTTGAAGTTCACCAGCAACGCCGAGCACACCCGGGTCTACCTGAAAGACCTCGACGCCGACGTGCAAGGGCATCGCTTCGAACTGGTGCTGGACGGTGATTTCAATGCCGCTCTCCCTTCAAAATCCATGGTATTTGCCGACGCCCCGACGTCGCTGGCCAGCTCATCAGCCGCAGCGGATGCCGTGTCAGTGGAGCTGATAGGCGTGGCTCAGGATCATCCGGAGGTTGGACTCGTTTGACGTAACGGCAGGCCCGTCCTTGCCCGTGCGCGAGCCCGGAACAGTGGACCGAGGGATGCACGCGCCGTGGGGCAACACTCACGGCGTGATCCCATGTAATTCCCGCCCCCATTCCCGCACCGACTTTTGCATCCTTGCGACCTTCCCGCTAAAGTCGACCTCCGGGCGTCTGCTGCGCCTGCGGTCCGCGCGAAGGGGTTTCCCAAGGCAAGCGTTTTCCCGATCATTCATTCCAGCTCCCGGCTTGTCGGCGGACCGAGCCCTGTAAGGAGTTGGCATGCCTGCCACAAATGCATCCCGTCAACACGGTCTGCTCGATGTACCTGCGTTGCGCAAGCACGCAAAACGTCTTCTCAAAGCCCTCAAAGATAACGAAGCGGAAGACACCCGGGCGCAACTGCGCGCGATGTGCCTGCCGGGCCCCGACTATCGGCTCGCCGACACCCAATGGCTGGTGGCGCGCGAGGCGGGGTTCGCCAGTTGGCCCAAGCTAATCGCCCATGCCGACGCCGTGGCATTTGCCGCTCGCCATCCGGATTTCGCGGCGACGGGTGAAGCAAAGGTTCAGCACTGGCGCTGTGGCAACGACATCGAGCGCAGCCTGCGGGTTGCCGGCTTCTCGGGTTCTTTTCATATGTTCGACGACCCCATGGTCATGGGCCCGATACCGGCGCTGCCCGACGACGACTATTGGGCGGTTCGCTCCGCGTTTGCCCAACAGGCCTTTGGCTTGTCAGCCCGTGATGCCGAGCAGCGCCAGGCGGTTCAGCGTGACGCATTGGCCCGTCTGAATGCCGACAGTGAACTGGTGCTCTGGTGCGAGGGCGATGCCTACGATCAACTGTTTCTGGTTCGCTTGCTGGCGAGTCTACCCAGCGTGCCGCGCAGGCTGGAGCTGATCGAGATCAATCGCGTGCCCGGCGTCGAGCGATTCATCGGCATCGGGCAACTGGCCCCGGACGTGCTCGCCTGGCTCTGGCCCCAGCGGCGCGCTATCGGTGAGGATGCCCTGGCACTGGCCCGGCAGGTATGGGCCGCCTACACCGCGCCCGAGCCAAGTCGTTGGGCCGGGCTCGCGGCGCAACACCATCCTGCGCTGCCGCTGCTCGGCCCCGCGTTGGCGAGGCAGCTGCAAGAACTGCCCGGTGCCGAGGATGGTTTGGGCCTGACCCAGCGACTGACCCTGCGCATTCTCGCGGAGAAGGGTGAAATGGCTGCGGGCAAGGTGTTCGGTCATTTGATGGTGAATTATGAGCCGCTTCCGTATCTGGGCGACATGATGTTTCACGCGCTGCTGAGGCCTCTCGTCGATGCGCCGCAACCGTTGCTGTACGAACAACCGGGCAGCGAATGGCCCAAACGGCTTGTCCGGCTGACGGCCCTGGGCGAGCGCGTCGTGCGCGGGGAGTTGAACGCGCTCGACCTCGGGCCCGCGGAGCGTTGGGTAGGCGGCGTGCAGATTGTTGCGGACAGTTCGCCTTGGGTGGTCAACGAAAAAGGACAGGTGTGGCGCCGCTGACTATGCCGGAAACGTCAACGACTTCTCCATGATGATTGTCCGCTCTTCGCCGTGGTATTCATCGCGAATGACAGAGTAGCCAAGCAACCTGTAAAAGCCCTCGGCCGTGATGGAAGAGGGCACACGCAACTGACTGACGCCGTGGATGGCTGCGGCTGACTCAACCGCCGCCATCAACGCGCGCCCGGCGCCTTGGCCCTGGTGTGCCGGCGCGACGAATACGCTGCGGATCGTGGCCTGATCGAGGCTCGCCGTGGCAATGATATCTTCGCCGTGGGTCGCCACGTACACCTGCCGCTGCGCCAGCAAGCGCAGGATCGCCGCCGGGGAAAAGCTCAGCTCGACCTGGGCGATGATGACGGCGGAATAGTCCTGGCGATTGGACTCGCGCAGGGCGGCCACGATGACGCGGCTGATCGCGGTGGCGTCGTCGTCTGTTGCCTTGCGGATCAGGTAGTTCATAGGGCTGTGCTCCTTGCGTCCGGGCGCGGCTATCTGAATACCGGGTGAGCAGCGCCCACCGATATTCCCCTTTCATTTACTGGGCGCTTTCATCTTGCGGCCGTTGCTGCGCCTGCTGACCAAGCAGCATATGTGTGACCTGCTCAATGTAGTCGAACACCTCGGGCTGGACCGAATATTGGTACTGCTTGCGACGGTTATTGGAAACTTTCCCATTGTTCGTCAGGCACATCATCACGAGTTTGGCCAAATCGCTGCCGCGCACGTCATAGACCTCATTTACCGTCCGCACGACCTTGTCATAGTTTTCAAGAAAGATTGTCTCTTCCCGAAGTTCCACTTCTAACGCACGCTTCGCCATTTCCAGGGTGAACCGTACCGCTGAAGTGGCATCCCAGAAGCGATAGATCGAGGGATCACCCGTGAATTCGAACGAGTACTGACCCTGATCGATCCACCGTACATCCCAGAACTCACGCGCCGGGCGAGAGAAGGACTGCAGCGTCTCCAGATACAGGCGTTCCTCGCGTTTCATGGCGACAGATACCGGCAGCAGCAAACCATTTTCCAGCGCGCCGGCGCGGCACAGGGTGTGGTGGATCAAAAAACGGGAGAGGCGACCATTGCCGTCCATGAACGGATGAAGAAAGACGAAACCGAACGAGATGATTCCAGCCGCGATGAGGGGGTCGATCCGCGCGGGCGCGTCGTTGCCCAAGGCCATCAGCTCCTCCATTAACTCACGACAGAGATCTGGCCCTGGCGGAACATAGGTGACCCCTGCGGCGCCCTGTAGCCCATTCGCCAGATGGTTCTGCTCATGCCGAAACGCGCCCGCCATGTCAAAAGGGTTAGAGATCGTTGCGTTCTGGAGATGAACCAGATACTCCTCGTCCAGTGGAATACCCTCGTGGGCCTGCCGGAGCAGCTGGATAAATTTGCGCGCCTTTTCCTCGCTAGGCGACTCTTTCTCAATCGCAAATGAATCCTGCGTTTCGTGAAGGTAAGCCCAGTTGATCGCTCGATCCATCATTCCGGTCGGGAGGCTCTGCATGAAGTGCTGAGCGCGTGCCAGGATGTCATAGTCCAGAAGTGCGACGATCTCCGGCGTACGCTCAACAGTCGCGCAGTAGGCGATTGTCCCAATACCGTTAAACTCTACCCGCCAGCGAGAATTGCGCTCTCCAGGCATCGTTACGTACAGAGCCGGATCGAACAGTGGTACAAAAGCACCTCGCACTGGAGAGTGCTGGATCAGTTCCTCTCCGGTGAAGGCTTCGCGTAGAAAACAGGCTTTGCGCAGGTAGATGCCGTTGGGCGCTTTTTCCAACTCCGCTTCCATGCTCGATGCCGGGATCTGCGGCAGTGCCTGGGCCAGGATGGTGAGATTGATGCCTTCGTGCTTGAGCGCGAACAGCAAATGCCCCAGCAGGTCATCTGGCTCAGGCGCACTACTTAACGGTACCGCCAGTATTTCGCCAATGCGCTTGATCCTTGTGACTGGCTGAATCCTGGCGGGGCGAGTCAAAGGGAAAGCGCTAAGCCTTAGCGACTCCTGCAATAGGGCATATCCAACTAAATTCATCGCGCAATTCCTTGATTCTCGGCCAATGCCATGCAGATTTTCTTCAGTGCGCCAGGAAAATCTTGAGTTCGACCGATTATCCCGATTTTTTCTTAACTTGATAGATCCCGTTTTTGACTCGCGACGGCCTCGCCGCACCCGTATCCCTGAGGATCCTGCCAGCATCCCGAGCCGGGGAGAAGCCGAACCTCCGGGCTTATCACGACTCAATTGCATGGCGCTGTCCGGCGCCGCAAAACGTCTGTGCAAAACATCCATAGGATAAGATGCCGACCCACTCGTCCCGGCTTGGTATGACCCATGAATCCCAGCATTCTCCACGCTCTGGCCGCCGCTTCGTTGTTCGGTGCCAGCACGCCGCTTGCCAAACTTCTCGGGCTCGACGTGCCCCCTGTGTTGCTCGCAGGCTTGCTCTACCTGGGAAGTGGTCCGGGTCTGACCCTTGTCCGATAGGTGCGTGACCGTGGCTGGAAAAACGCCGGTCCTGATGGGTGTTGGCGTGTGGCTTCACCTCACCGAACGTCACGGACATGAGCATCAGCACGTGCCAATGACCCACGCACACCGGCATGTTCACGATGAGCACCACCAGCACGACCATGCTTTCGAGTGGAGCGGGACCGGCGCACACAGCCATGTTCACGACCATGTGCAGGTGCGCCACAGTCACCCTCACTTTCCGGATATCCATCACCGGCATACCCATTAACGGCGTCGGATGAAGGGAGGGCGCACTTGGCCCCTGCGGTCACGCCGCCGACAGATGCTCATACAGAATCGTCGCGCCAACCAGCATCAGCACGATGCCGCCGATGATTTCAGCGCGTTTGCCCACCACGGTCCCCAGCACGCGGCCCAGCATCACGCCGATGGTGACCATCACCGTTGTCGCGACACCAATGGCCGCGGCAGCCACCAGGATATTCACGTTGACGAAGGCCAGGCCAACCCCCACCGCCAGCGCATCGATGCTGGTGGCGAAGGCGGTCACGGCCAATATCAGGAAGGAGTGCTGGTTGGGCTTTTCTTCTTCGGCCTCTTCGTGCTTGAGGCCGTTGTAAATCATGTGCACGCCGAGGATCAGAAGGAGCGTGAAGGCGATCCAGTGATCCCAGTTCTGGACGTAGGACGTGGCGGCCTGGCCGATCAGCCAGCCGATCAGGGGCGTGATGCCTTCGATGACGCCAAAGATAAGACCGGTGCGCAGCGCTTCTATCAGACGAGGCTTGTGGAGGCTCGCGCCTTTACCGATGGCCGCTGCGAAAGCGTCCGTGGACATGGCCAAAGCGAGAAGAATGAGGGAAATCGGGTTCACGGTTATGTTCCAGTCGGGCTGTGAGTCAACGACGCAACCACACGCCCGACTTTAGGCATGGATGCATCGTTGGTCTCGCCAACCCGAAGGTGTTCGTGCCACGGCAGGCCGCCGAGAATGTTGACACGAACGCTCTGTGACACGGGGTCCAGAGCAGGCTACTCCCCAACAAGGGCCGCCACTATAACGCGTGAATGTAAAAAAAATGTCGGCGCATCGTGTGTTGTTCAGCGAATCAGCTTTCGGATTAGCCCGCTTCCGACGTCGCAATACAGCCCAGGATTCTCAAGTACAGGCTCACTGTCGTACCCGACCCGGGTGCCGTTTCGATGCGCGCGTCACCGCCCGATTTGATCGCGAAATCCTTGACCTGAGCCAGCCCCAGCCCTGTGCCTTCGCCTGTCGCTTTGGTGGTGAAGAACGGCTCGAACACCTGGCGCGCGATCTCGGCCGTCATGCCAGGGCCGTTGTCATTGACGCTGACCACAAGGTAGTCGCCCTGTTGCAGCGACAGATCATCCTCCACATGCACCCAGCGGGTGGACACACGAACCTGGCCGGAACCCTTCAGCGCATCACGGGCATTGCTGAGCAGGTTCATCACGACCGCGTGGAGTTGGGCTTCGACACAGAGGACGCCCCAGCCCCATTCCGCCAGATCGAAGTCAAGATCGATGCCTTCGCTCATCGAATGGCGCATCAGCGGCTGCGCGGCGTGAAGGCGTGCCGTCACATCGATGCAGATCAGTTCAGGCCCGTCACCGCGCACGCTGGACATCAAATAACTGATGAGCTGCCGGCCTTGCTCAACGGCTTGCAGGCCGGTCTCGGCGAAACGCTCGACATCCACTGGCCGCCGGGAACGCAGGCGGGTCAACTGAAACGCGGCGCTGACGCTTTGCAGCAAATTGTTGAAGTCATGGGCAATGCTGGCGGTGAGCATGCCCAGCGACGAAATGCAGCGTGCGTTCTGCAACAGGGGCGCGACTTCACCCGGGTTTTGCTCGGCTTGTTTGAATTGTTCCTGAAAGCGCGCCAGTTGCTGGGCACGTTGCTTGCTGAGCAACCGGGCTTCCAGCAGCGCTGCGGCCTGCCGGGCCAACGCCTGCAAGGCAAGTGACTGGCGTTCGCTCAATTGCCGGGATTGAGTATCGATCACGCAGACGGTGCCCAAGGCGACGCCGCTGTCCGTGACAATCGGCGCGCCTGCGTAGAAACGAATGTAGGGCGGGCCGAGCACCAGGGGGCTGTAGGCAAAGCGAGGGTCGAGGGCCGCGTCTTCGATGACGAGCACCTGCGCGGGATCGAGAATCGCATGGCCGCAGAAGGCCAGGTCCCGGTGGGTTTCCTGCACCCCGAGGCCCACACAGGCCTTGAACCACTGGCGATCCCGATCAACCAGCGACACCAGCGCAATGGGCGCATCGCACAGCGTCGTGGCCAGCAGAACAATGTCGTCGAATGCCTTCTCGCTGGCTGAGTCCAGCACATCCAAGTGTTCGAGCGACAGGGCGCGCTCTTCCTCGTTGAAAGGAAATGGGGCGGGATGGTGGGCCATCGATAAACCGGTGCTAGAGAAAGTGGTTCGGCATCATGCGCTGTGCCCCGTCCCATCGCAAGGGCAGAGGCCTGTAGAATCCGCGGCGCGTCATTGACCCGGCACGTCCACAGAACTCCATGTTTTGGCGGCGCGGCCGTTATGGTCAGGCAGTCATGGTGACTGCACCGGTTTTAAAACTCATGGATCAAGGAGAGACTGTGTTGAACAAAGGGATCAAGGCTGTAACGCTGGGGATGTTGGTCACCGCACTGGTGCTGCCGCTGGTGGCGTGTGACAAAAAGAACACGACGCAACGCAAGCCCGAACCACAGGCCGCCGCCAGGGTTGTTGAAGAGGACCCTGACGCGCAACTGAGCACCAAATTGGGCGCCTATGTGGATTGCTTCAATGCCGCTGATGGTTCGGTACGCGAGAGTGCCGACCGATATGTCAGCTGGATTGACGATCTGGACGCCGGACCGACAGGCAAGGAGCTCAAGGTCAAGCGGCTGACCCAAGTGTCTCCCGCCGACCTGGACACCTGCACCAAGGCCGTCACACAAGCATCAACAGCGAAGCCGGCGCTGCCAGCGCTGGATGCTGCGGCCACCCAGTACCTTGCTGACCTGACCACTCTGTCGCCCCTCGTGGCGCAAGCCTACGTCTATTACGACCATGAGGATTACAAGGACGATCGCTTCGCCAAGGCCAAGAAAATGCACCAGCCACTCATGATGGCTTTCGGTCGATTCATTCTCTCCAGTGACACATTCGGCGCCGAACTGAGCAAGGAAAACGACGCGCTGTCTGCCGCGCAAATCGTCGAAATCGAAAAAAACGAAGGGCGCCACAGCGCGTTCTACCATTTGGCGTTGATCAGGCAGGCCAAGATGTTGACCGGTCAGCTCAGTCTTGAATCCTTCGACGTCGTTGAGGTCTCGAAGGCGATCGACGCTTACAGTGCGCTGCTGGATGAGTCAGTCAAGGCGACCGCCGGCGAGCCCGACTTGTCCATCAACTGGTCGAGCTTCCAGAGCCAGGCCGAAACATTTTTGAAGGAGTGCAAGGATCGCATGCGCCGGGTGCGTGATCGCGTGCCTTACAGCGAGATCGACCAGATGAGGTTGAACGGAAGCTGGCCCTCAGGTGTTGAGGGTTCACCGATGCGGCTCGTCAAGTCATACAACGATCTGGTCGACCAGGGAAACAGACTCAGGTAAGCCTTAAAACGGAGGGAATGCGCTTTAGCCGTTCCCCACGTCCACAGCATTCACATTGCTTAAATATTGCTGTGACAAAGTTTCATGTCGCTTGATCAAGCATCCAGCAGAAACAGACAGCTGACCCAGGGATTTCGGGCGGTTGGCCGGTTCTGTCAAAGGACTCATGAAATGAATGTCACCGTCTTAAGCGCAGAATACCCACGACTCACCCACGCTAACCCCCGCCAGGCGGTAGCCCGATGACTGTGCTGGTCACAGGGGTTGCGGGGTTCATCGGCTTTCACATGGCCAGAACGTTGTGCCGCCAGGGCGTTCAAGTGGTGGGCATCGACAACCTGAACGATTACTACAGCGTCGACCTCAAGCGTGCCCGACTGGCGCAGCTGGAAAATTACCCCTCCTTTCAGTTTCAGCAAATCGACATCGTCGACCCGGGCCTACTGCTTGGCCTGTTCAGTGCGTCTGGTTTCAGCGAGGTCATTCACCTGGCGGCGCAGGCCGGTGTCCGGTATTCCATCGACAACCCGCGCGTCTACGCCGACGCCAATCTGGTCGGGTTTCTCAACGTGCTTGAAGCCTGCCGCGCGTATCCCGTGAAGCACCTCATTTATGCGTCGAGCAGTTCGGTGTACGGCGCCAATACCAAGATGCCGTTCGCGGTGGAAGACGCCGTCGAGCAACCCGTTTCTCTGTATGCCGCGACCAAGCGCGCCAACGAACTCATGGCCTACAGCTATTCCCATCTGTACCGGATTCCGGCGACGGGCCTGCGGTTTTTTACCGTCTACGGCCCTTGGGGACGGCCGGACATGGCGCTGTTCAAATTCACTCAAGCCATCCTCAAAGGCGAGCCCATCGATATCTACAACGACGGCGAGATGGCGCGGGACTTCACCTACATCGACGACATCGTCGAGTCGATGAGCCGGCTGTTGCCCAGACCGCCGCCGCTCATGGACGGAGTCGCGCCGTGTCAGCTTTTCAACATCGGGCGAGGGGCGCCGGTGAAGCTTCTCGACTTCGTGCAGTGCCTGGAGTCGGCGTTGGGGATCCAGGCCAAGCGCAACTATCTACCGCTCCAGCCGGGCGACGTGCTGCAGACCTGGGCCGATGTGTCCGGGCTGGCGAAATGGATCGACTTCAGCCCGCAGGTTGGGCTGGAGCAGGGCGTGGCTGAATTCGTGCGCTGGTATCGCGATTTCTACCCCTGCGAACAGGGCCAGCAGGCCAGACAGGCAAAACAGGCAAAACAGGCCAGACAATCAAAACAAGAGATGCGGTGGGCGTGATGAGTGAATCGGTGTTCGTGTCGGTATTGATCCCGGCAAAAAACGAAGCGCAAAACCTGCCTTCGTTGCTCAATGAAGTACGCACCGCGCTGGCCGGTGAGCGCTATGAGGTGTTGGTGGTCGACGACGGCAGCACCGACGACACGCTGCGTGTGCTGCAGCAGATCAAGGCTTCAGGGTTTGAGCCTCTGCGAATCCTGCACCACGGGGTTTCCCTCGGGCAGAGTACGTCGATTTGGCATGCGGCCCAGGCCGCGCGCGGTGAGTGGCTGGCCACGCTGGACGGCGATGGCCAGAACGACCCCGCCGACTTGCCCGGCATGCTGGCGCTGGTCCGCAACGCAGGGCAGCAACAGGGGCAGGGCGAGCAGGTGACCTTGGTGGCGGGGCACCGCGTCAACCGCCGGGACACCGCGAGCAAGCGCTGGGCGTCCCGCTTCGCCAATGCCTTGCGCAGCCGCCTGCTCAAGGACGCGACGCCTGATACTGGCTGCGGACTCAAGCTGATCCAGCGAGCGGCGTTTCTGCAACTGCCTTACTTCGATCACATGCACCGCTTCATTCCCGCGTTGATCCAGCGCCATCACGGCCGAATGATCGTTCATCCGGTTCACCACCGTCATCGCCAGGCCGGCGTTTCCAACTACGGCAACCTCGACCGCGCGCTGGTCGGCATCCTTGACCTGTTCGGGGTCTGGTGGCTGGTGCGCCGCACGCGACTCAATACGCAGCCCGAGGAGATCAACGGATGAACTTCACGCGCGAAGCGCTTTGGCTAACGGTGGGATTTCTCGGTCAGGCGGTTTTCACCGGCCGTTTCGTCTTGCAGTGGCTGTACAGCGAAATCAAAAAACGCAGCGTGATTCCGGTGGGTTTCTGGTACCTGAGCATGGTTGGCAGCGCGTTGCTGCTGGCCTACGCGATCTACCGCGAGGACCCGGTGTTCATCATTGGCCAGTCATTTGGCTTCGTGGTTTACCTGCGCAACCTGCAGCTGATTGCCAAACACAAAGACCTGAAGGAATAGCCCGTGGGACGTGTTCAATCTCCCGCGTTGCAATGCCTGGCGCTGGTGGCGCTTGCGCTGATTCTGGTCGGCGCCGGCTTTGGCATCAGGCAGCCGCTCAATGTGGACGAAGAAAGGTTCTTGGGCGTCGCACTGGAGATGCTGCACAGCGGCAGTTGGCTGATCCCCCACCGGGCCGGTGAAATCTACGGCGACAAACCGCCGTTGTTCATGTGGACGGTGGCGTTTTTCACCTGGCTGACCGGTTCGCCGTCCCTGGCACTCTTCATCCCGGGCCTGCTGTCGGCGGCCACCGCCACCGCGGTGTTGTACGACCTGGGCCGACGCCTTTGGTGCCGCAGAGTGGGCCGCATTGCCGCGCTGCTGTTTCTCGCCACTTACCAGACCTACAGCATCCTGCGCACCGGCCAGATCGACAGCTTCCTGTGCCTGTGGGTCGCGCTCGGTTTCTACGGCATGGTCCGGCATCTTCTGCTGGGCCCGGCATGGGGCTGGTTCTACGTCGCGTGTCTGGCCATGGGCCTGGGCATCATCAGTAAAGGGGTCGGTTTTCTGCCGGCGTTGATGCTGGTGCCCTACGGTTATGCCGTGCGAAAGGGCTGGCCGGGTGTGGCCGTCATGCCGGGGCAGGGGCTTCGCTGGGCGACCGGGTTTCTGGTGGTGCTGGCGGGTTGTGCGGTCTGGCTGGTGCCGCTGCTTTTCACGGTTTGGCTCAAGGGTGGCCCTGACGAAGTGGCGTACCTGAAGGAAATCCTCTTTCACCAGACGGGTGGCCGCTACGCGTCGGCCTGGGATCACCGCGAACCGTTCTGGTATTTCCTCACCGTCATCCCGCAGTACTGGCTGCCGCTGGTGCTGGCGTTGCCGTGGCTGGTACCCGCCTGGCGTCGCCAACTGCGAAAGCACGACGCGCGGATTTTGCTGTTGCTGGGCTGGGTGGTCCTGGTGGTGCTGTTTTTCTGCCTGAGCACCGGCAAGCGCAAGATCTACATCTTCCCTGCGCTACCCGGCCTGGTGCTGGCCGCCGCGCCGCTGATTCCGTGGCTGCTCCGACGCTGGTTCGGCAATCGCCCGAAGGCCCGCGCCGTGTTTGGTGTCGCGGTGGTGGCGTGGTTTTGCCTGTGGTTCGGCCGTGGTTTCGTCGAGCCGTTCACCGACGGCCCCAACCCCCACAAGGTGCTGATGGGTGAAGCGGCTCGCCTGACGGACGGCGCCGAACTGGTGCTGGTCGGCTGGCGGGAAGGGCACTGGCTGTTCGCGCGCCAGCCGGTGGTGCATTTCGGGTTCGCCGATCAGTCGGCCGTCGAGCACGCGGCGCTCTGGCTGCGCACCCACCCGGCGGCATTCGCCTTGGTACCTGCCGCTGAACTCGAGCACTGTTTCACGGCAGACAAGGCTCGTCGGTTGGGGTCAACGTCGAGGGCCGAGTGGTGGATCGTCGGGGCCGACGCGGACAATGGTCGCTGCCAGCCGCCGGCGTCCGTGCGCGCTTATCGCTTCTCATGGGGTTCTGACGCGTTGTAGGCCCGATTCGCGCACGGGCCCATCCCTTGAGGAACGTTAGCGCAGAGGCTCCATGAATCATTCATGACTGCTGAAAACACCCGTTGAGATCCTCGATCAGCCCCGGCCCGGTCGGCACCCAGCCCAATCGCGCCCGGGTTTTACTGCTGTTGCTCGACATATCACGGCCCACAACACTCGACAGCCAACCGAACTTCGCCATCGCCTCGTCCGCCGGCACCGACACAACGGGCAGGCCAAGGCCTTCGCCCAGGGCTTGGGCGATGAGGCGGAACGGGATGTGGCTTTCGGCCGTTGCATGATAGCGAGCGCCTGGCTGTTGATTTTCCAGCGCGAGTCGGTACAGCTGAGCAGTGTCCGAAATGTGTGCAGCCGACCAGAGATTGAGGCCGTCGTCGACATAAGCACAGACGCCTGTCTCCCGCGCATGCTTGATGAGTTCGGTGACCAGGCCCTGTTTGACCGTGTCGTGGATTTGCGACAGGCGCATCACCACCACGTTGAGGCCGCGTTGCAACAGCGCTTCTGCGGCCAGTTCCGAGGCGGCGCGGGGATTGGGGTGCTCGGGATTGAAATGATCCTCATCGGCAGGCTCGCCCGGTGCCGGCGAACCCATCGGCGTGCCGGACGTGATCAACAGCGGGCGCTGCGAACCCCTCAGCGCCTCGCCCAGCGCGGCGATGGCCCGGGCGTCTTTCTGGCAGTTGTCGACGAAGTGGGCGAAGTCGTGATCGAACGCGGTGTGAATGACCGCGTCGCACTGCTCGGCGCCGCGTCTGAGGCTGCCAAGGTCTTCAAGGGTGCCGTGATGAGGCTCGGCACCGATGGCCCTCAAAGCGTTGGCGCCCGCTTGGGACCGCGTCATGCCCAGCACGTGATGACCTGCGGCGAGTAATTCCCGGGCAACCCGGGAGCCGATAAAACCTGTGGAACCGGTAAGAAATACGCGCATTGCTGAAAACTCCTTTTGCTGAAGCCGGCAGGATGCGCGTAACGTTTATTCGCTTAAAAGACGTGACGTTATCAGGGTATAAAAACCAACAGGATCATCATGGCCAACCCGTCTGTTCATTTGCTGGGGACGTATCTGAAGGATTGCCGGGCGCGCCTGGACCCGGCGAGTTTCGGCTTTTCCGGCACGCGGAGACGCACACCGGGTCTGCGCCGGGAAGAAGTCGCGCAGCGCGCCAATATCAGCGCGACCTGGTACACGTGGCTGGAGCAGGGGCGCGGCGGGGCACCCTCGGCGCAGGTGCTGAACCGGATTGCCGACAGTCTGCTGATGACCGCACCCGAGCGCGAGCACCTGTTCATGCTCGCCTTCGGCCATCCGCCGGAAGTGGTCTACAGCGCGCCCGACGAGGTGACGCCGCGCCTGCAACGCGTGCTCGACACCCTCGTGTTCAGCCCCGCGTTTATCAAGACGGCGACGTGGGACGTGCTGGCCTGGAACACGGCAGCGGCGGCGGTCTTCACCGATTACAGCCTGCTGCCGGTAGGGCAACGCAATATATTGCGCCTGATGTTCTGCAACCCGCGCGCCCAGGCCCGGCGGGCTGACTGGAACGCGGTGGCGCGTTTCATCGTTGCGGCGTTTCGAGCCGATGCGACCCGTGCCGGTGCGGCGTCTGAGGTGAGCCAGCTCGCCGAAGAGCTGTGCACCCTGAGCCCCGAGTTTGCGGCGCTGTGGCGCGACAATGACGTGCGGCATCAGGGCGAAGGCACCAAGCGTCTGCGCCACGATCCCCACGGCGTCATCGAGCTGGAATACTCCAACTTCGCGGTGGACGGGCGACTGGACCTGTCGATGATCGTCTATAACCCGGTCACCGCCGCCGATGCCGATCGTGTCCGGGCGGTGATCGAAGACCATTCCCGGCTGAAACCAGCGCTTTCTGTGGGACCGGCTTTAGCCGGGAAGGCGCCGGCAGTCGCACCGCACAATTGATGGCGTACGCACTGGCCTCTTCCCGGCTGAAGCCGGTCCCACTGACACCGCGCGGGTCCTGTGGGACCGGCTTTAGCCGGGAAGGCGCCGGTAATCACACTGCAAAATTGAGGGCATTCACACGGGCTCGGACGGGCTGACCGCTTCAGGCGTTGAGTCGGTCGTGGCTTGCGCATCGGCCTCAGCCGCCAGCTTCAACCGGTCGGCCTTGCTGACGTAGGTATCCTTGTTCTTCGGTGCCAGTTTGGCACTCGCCTTCTTTGCGTTGGCTCTGAGTATCTGGTTAAGTTTCTTGCGACGGTTCATGCCTGTTTACCCGGTGTGCAGATGCTGGACGGTGAAAAGGCAGGCAGTGAATCAGATCGCCGGTCAATCTGCCACACGTGTCTGGCACTATTGGCTCGAACGGACACGAAGCATTACGGCATGCTTCACCTGTCCAGCCACGAAGACATAGCAGAGAGCCCACGATGGAAGTTGAACACAGCTCATACCTGACAACCGTGCAGGCCCTGGAAGCGATCTATGGCCCGATCGCGCCGCCGTCGCTGGTCAAAGAAACCGACCATATCCACCCGGTTTACCGGCCCTTCATCGAAGCAGCCTCTTTTGTGATCCTCGCCTCGTCGGGCACAGGTGGCCTGGACGCTTCGCCGCGGGGCGATCTGCCAGGCTTCGTGCACATCGAAGACAGTAAGACGCTGTATCTGCCGGACCGGCGTGGCAATAACCGCATCGACACCCTGCGCAACATCATCGAAGACCCGCGCGTCGCGTTGTTGTTTCTCGTCCCGGGCGTCGGCGAAACCCTGCGCGTCAACGGCACCGCGCAAATCTCCATCGCGCCTGACCTGCTGGCGCGTTTTGCCGTAGACGGGAAACCGCCGAAATCGGTGCTGAAAATCACCGTCACCAGCGTGTATTTTCAGTGCAGCCGGGCGGTGATCAGGGCAGGGCTGTGGGATGCCTCAAAGCAGGTGCCGCGCAGCGCACTGCCGACGGCGGGGCAGATTCTCAAAGAGGTGTCCCAAGCGGCCATCGACGGCGAGGCGTACGACAAGGCGCTGCCGGGCCGGATCGCCGACACGCTGTATTAAACAATCCAATTCAATCCAATCCACGCCAGCGACGCGCCATGAGACTCGCCCGGGGATGGCTCGCCGACGCATTGCGCCTTACCATTGATGCCCGTCTTCGATCAAAGCGACGAATTGCCGTGAACATCAACTTCGACCTCAATGACCTTCAGGCTTTTCGTGCGGTGGTTGAAAAGCAGGGCTTTCGCCGGGCGGCCGAGTCCATCCGCATCACCCAGTCGGCGCTGAGCCGTCGCATCGAGAAGCTTGAGTCCGCGCTGGGGGTCAAACTGTTTGAGCGGACCACGCGAAAGGTCGCGTTGACCAACGTCGGGCGGGCGTTTTTGCCCCAGGTCGAACGGCTTCTGGATGACCTGGATCTGGCGCTGCTCAGCATAGGGGATGGCGGCGCCAACCGCAGGGGCACGTTGACCGTGGCTTGCGTACCGTCTGCGGCCTACTACTTCTTGCCCCACGCGATCCGCAGCTTTCACGCGCAATACCCGCTGATCAACATCCGACTGATCGACGTGTCGGCCAATGAAGTCAGTGCGGCAGTGGCGTCCGGCGAAGCGGATTTCGGGGTGAGTTTCACTGGCAACCTGGCGCCAGAAATCGAATTCAGCCCGCTGCTCGAAGAGCACTACGTGATTGCCTGCCGCCGCGACCATCCGCTGGCCATCCTGGACACCGTCACCTGGGCTCAGGCGTGCGAACACGACTGCATCACGCTGGATAAGTCTTCGGGCAATCGCCTGGTGCTGGATCGTGCGCTTTCGGGCCTGCAGCCAGGCAAGAACAGCGTCTGCGAAGCACGGCACGTCACCACGGTGCTGGGGCTGGTCGAGGCGGGGCTGGGCATTGCGGTGGTGCCGTCCATTGCCATGCCGATCTCCGCCCACCCGATTCTGGCGAAAGTGCGGCTGGTGGAGCCGGAGGTGGTCAGGCAGATGGGGGTGCTCAAACGCCGCGGACGCACATTGACGCCCGCGGCACTGGAGCTGGAACAGCGGATTCGCGCGCTGCCCGGGACGTTACCGCGGGACTGAGTCCAGGCCGGTCTCGCGAATGCTGGCCTGGGCGTCGGGGGACGACAGGAACTTGAGCAGTGCCTTCGCTTCCACGGGGTGATCGGCATTTTTCGGAATACCGGCGGCGTAGCGGGTCACCGACTGCACGTCTTCCGGAATCTTGCCGACGAAGGTCACGCCCGGGATCGGCAGCAATTCGGCGACCTGCTGGAAGCCGAGCTGGTAGTCACCCTTGGCCACAACGGAAGCCACCGGAATGCGCTCGATCATCTTGCCTTTGGGTGCCAGCTGCGGCTGAACGCCGAGTTTCTTGAACAGCTCTTTCTCGATGTAGACGCCGCTTGCGCTGTCTGAATAGGCCACTGACTTGGCCGCCAGCAGGGTTTGTTTCAGCTCGGCATCCGTGCCAATGGCAGGTTTGTCGGCGCCGGCCTTCACCACCATGCCGATACGCGAGTCCGCCAGTTCCACACGCGAGCCGGCGTCGACCTTGCCCTGTTTGATCAAGTCATCCAGGGCGTAGCCCACCATGATCACCACGTCGGCGTGCTCGCCGCGACTCAACCGGTTTGGGATGGCTTCCGCCGCTTTGCCCATGGACGGGCCGAGTACGGTTTTCAGCGTGTTGCCGCTGTGCTCGGCGTACTCCGGCCCGAGGTGTTGATAGGCCGCAGTGAAGCCGCCCGAGGTCATGACGGTCAGCTCTTCGGCGTGCGCAAGATTGTCGTAGGCACAGCAGGTCAGCGCCACGACACAGAGAGGTTTTAGTAAAGCGTTCATGACAGGGTCCTTCAAGCAGTGGCAAGTGACTGAGTGGCGAGACGGCGGTACAGCACCAGCGTCGCGGTAAAAGCGCACAGGGCGGCGAAAATCATCCAGTAGGCCGGCGCGGCCTTGTCCCCGGTCAGGTGAATGAGCCAGGTGGAAACAGCCGGCGTGAAGCCGCCAAAGATCGCCGTCGCCAGGCTGTAGGCGAGGGAGAAACCGGCTACGCGTACCTCGACGGGCATCATTTCGGTGAGCGCGGGAATCATTGCGCCGTTGTAAATGCCGTAGAGAAACGAGAACCACAGCAGCACTTCGAGCATGTGGGCAAAGGTTGGCGCCTGGGCCAGAAACGACAGCGCGGGGTACGCCGTCAGTAGCGTCAGCAATGACATCGCCAGCAGCAGCGGCTTGCGCCCCAGTCGGTCGCTCAGCGCGCCGCCAATGGGCAGCCAGACGAAGTTCGACACGCCCACCAGCAGCGTCACGATCAGCGCATCACTGGTACTGAGTTGCAGAACCGAGCGGCCGAAGGTCGGGGCGTAAACGGTGATCATGTAAAAGGCGGTGGTGGTCATCGCCACCATCAGCATGCCGAGGATGACCACGCTGGCGTTGCCGAGCAGGGTCGCGAACACTTCTTTCATCGTCGGGCGGTGTTTGCGCGTGGTGAATTCTGCGGTTTCTTCGAGGCTGCGGCGCAGCAGGAAAATGAACGGGATGATCAGGCACCCGACGGCAAACGGAATGCGCCAGCCCCACGCCGACAGTTCGGTCGGGGCAAGCCATTGATTGAGCCCGTAACCCAGGGCCGCGGCGACAACGATAGCCACTTGCTGACTGGCCGATTGCCAACTGGCGTAGAAGCCTTTGCGGCCCGGCGTTGCCATTTCGGCGAGGTAGACGGACACGCCGCCCATCTCTGCGCCGGCGGAGAAGCCCTGCAACAGCCGTCCGAGCAAGACCAGCGCCGGGGCCCACAGGCCGATCGTGGCATAACCCGGCACCAGGACAATCAGCAACGTGCCACTGGCCATGATCGCCAGCGTCACGATCAGACCGCGACGGCGACCGACATCATCGATGTACGCGCCCAAGAGCACCGCGCCCAGCGGCCGCATCAGGAAGCCTGCACCGAAGACAGCGAAGGTCATCATCAACGAGGCGAACTCGTTGCTGGCGGGGAAGAAGGCGGAGGCGATCTGGGTGGCGTAGAAGCCGAAGAGGAAGAAGTCGAACTGTTCAAGAAAGTTTCCGGAGGTGACCCGGAAGACCATTCCTGCCCTGGACTTCCCGGAGGAGGTCTGGCTTGGCGGTTGATGCATGTTGTTCTCCAGCGTTTTTTAGAGTTTGTAAGCGCTTGTAACTGGAGATTCTGTGGCAATTTTCAGGCGACGATAATCGTTATTTTTTCATCCTTTGATGCATGGACCGGATCAATCGCGGGTGCGTGGCCCTTGCTCACCGGCCGCAGAAACGTCGGCAGCCGTGATCCACGGCCGCCGACAAAAACCGCTAGCTGGCTTGGGTGCCCTTCAGCATCAGGGCCTCAACATCCGGCTGAACCTGATTCACCGCGCCCAGGTATTCAATCAGCTCGGCTGCCCGACTGCCGCGCAATCCCGCGGTGGTCAGGGACTTGTCGCGCACGTAGGTGTAGAGCCCGGAAACGGCGAACGCCTTGAGTTGGGCAATGTGCTGCGACTGCTCAGGCAAGCTGTTCTGGAACGCATCGCTCTGGAAAAAACGACGACGCGCCAGCGGGGAGGTGAACGCGATTTCCAGCATGGCCAATTCTGCGCGCGCCGGGTTGGCGAAGTGCGCGACGTTGGGCGCAGGTGGGTGCTGGCCATCGTTTTCGAAGGGCTCGCACAGGTGCAGACCAACCTTGACCACATCATCGGCCGCAGCCAGCAGCGGCCCCAGCGTCGACTTCAAGTGCGCGTGCAACTGCGCCAGTGATTCGCGGGGGCTGAAGTGCACGTGGATGCGGTCGAAGGTGTCGGTACCGTTGAAGTGCTCATCGGCCAGCGCGTTGGTCAGGGTCAGCGAGCCCTGGGGCAGGGCGTAGGCCAGGGTCTCGTCGAACATGTTCTGCTCGTCCGAGAACAGAATCGGGCTGGCCTCCTGAAACTGCTTCTGGTCCGCAGCGGATTCGAAACCGATCTCCACGCCGCCGTCCAGTTCGTAATCCTCAATCTCAATGATGCCTTCTGCCAGTGGCCAGAGATGGGCATCCTGCTGCCGGGAAAAATGGTGCTGGATGTACAAGCCAAGGCCCGGAAGCCGGGAGCACAGCGGGCCGTGGACGTCTCGCCAGTAATGAGCGAAGACGTCATGGGGCACGCGCTCACGTCGTTTGACGGTCGTGTAGCTGTTGATCTCGATCATGGGGCACCTGTCAGTCGGGAAATGTTCAGTCGTAGTGATCGGATGCAGGTGCCGCTGCAGGGTTCAACGCGTTTTTACCGGACGTCAGCGCTCGCCGCGTGGGTGACGCGAATGTCCGTCAGCCCAAGCTGGCCGGCTTGTTCGATGATTTCATCCGGTTCGGCATCGGCGTTGGGCATGATCAGGCTGTTTTCGCTGTCGCCGAAATGCAGCTCAAGCAGGTGCATCGTGGCGTCGGCCGCCGACAGCTCCGGCTGATTCAGGTCGAAGCGATGATTGCGCGGTTCGTCTTTGAAGCGATAGTCGATTGAGAAGACGGGCATGGAAGCCTCCTGGATGAAACTGGCTGATGGGTTTATTTACCGTTTTGTTTGTGCCTGACGTACATCACCGCCGTGCCGCTGGACGCCGGTCTGGCCTGCAGCTCGAACGCTTGGGGGTAGCCCTTGATCAGGTCACTGAGCTTTTTGTAGCCATGGGTGCGCGGGTCGAATTCCGGTCGCAGCTTGGTGATGTTGGTGCCCAGTGCGCCCAGCTGCACCCAGCCATCTTCGTCGGCGATGTCGTCGAGGATTTTTGCGATGAAACTGATAGGCGCTTTAGGCCGTTTCGGCGTCTCGGTCGCTGC
The DNA here is from genome assembly GCF_050268485.1 of Pseudomonas sp. NPDC078416. Classification (NCBI taxonomy): domain Bacteria; kingdom Pseudomonadati; phylum Pseudomonadota; class Gammaproteobacteria; order Pseudomonadales; family Pseudomonadaceae; genus Pseudomonas; species Pseudomonas sp. NPDC078416. The sequence continues at coordinate 36,918 of NZ_JBNNGV010000010.1, forward strand.
GGGTTTGGCCACGTCTGACTGCGCGGGAGCATCGAGCGTCTGCTCCACGCTGACGGCGGCAATCACCTCTTCGCGGAGCAATTCGATGTAGATGAATTTGTCGCAAGCCGCCACGAACGGGCGGGGCGTTTTCTCTTCACCGAAACCGATCACGGTCAGGCCTTCTTCGCGCAGTCGCGAGGCCAGGCGGGTGAAGTCGCTGTCGCTGGAAACCAGGCAAAAGCCGTCGAAGCGCCGCGTGTACAAAAGGTCCATGGCGTCGATGATCAGCGAGCTGTCGGTGGCGTTCTTGCCTTTGGTGTAGGCGAATTGCTGGATGGGCTGGATCGAGTGATCGAGGAGGACCTTCTTCCAGCCGCCCAGCTGCGGCCCGGTCCAGTCGCCGTAGATGCGCTTGACGCTGGCGACCCCATATTTGGCGATTTCTTCGAACAAGCCTTCGACGATGGCGGCGGGGGCGTTGTCCGCATCAATCAGAACGGCGAGGTGCTTTTGTGCGTGACTGGAGGGGTGCGTGGCCATGGATCTTCCTTGAGAAGGGAAAGCCACACCATACCTCCAAACCCTCGCTGCAAACAGGCAACGCATTTCGTCTTCTGCGGCTCGGTCGCTCGTTCGGCGCGTTGCTGGCGACGTCGGTTTATCCCGGCACGGGCGTGGGCAAGTCTGCGCCGCTGTGCCAGGCGTGGAGGTTGGCCATGACCAGATCGGACATCGCCTGCCGGGTGTCCCAGGTGGCGCTGGCCATGTGCGGAGTGAGCAAGACGTTGTCCAGATCCAGAAGCGCAGCGGCGGGGTGTGGCTCGTCTTCATAGACGTCCAGCGCCGCGCCGGCCAGACGACCCTCGGCGAGGGCCTGGGCGAGGGCGGTTTCATCGACCACGCTGCCACGGCCGACGTTGATCAGATAGCCCTTGGGGCCCAGCGCCTCCAGCACCTTCGCGCCCACCAGATGATGGGTGCCAGCGCCTCCGCCGACCGCGACCACGAGGAAATCCACCGCACCAGCGAGTTCGAGGGCTGACGCGTAATAGGTGAACCCGACGTCCTGGGGCCGGCGCCCGGTATAGGCGATCGTCATGTCAAAACCCTGGGCGCGGCGGGCGATGGCGGCGCCAATGCGGCCCAGACCAATGATGCCCAGCTTTGCCCGGCTGACCTTGCGACTGAAGGCGATGGGGCCATCTGCCCAGGCGCCCGAGCGGGTGAAACGGTCGGCGACGCGCAGGTTGCGGGCGATGCCCAGTATCAAGGCCATGGCAAAATCGGCCACGTCGTCAGTGAGCACATCGGGTGTGTAGGTGACGTGGATGCCACGCTCCCGCGCCGCCGCCACATCGACGCCGTCATAGCCCACGCCGAACACGACGATGACTTCCAGCGCAGGCAGGCTTTCGATCAACCGGCGGCTGACCGTGGATTCGCCGTTGGCGACCATGGCGCGGATGTCAGCGGTGGATTCGTCGACGCCGGTGCCGTCCTGGTTGGCTTCCACCACCTCGTAGGTCGCGTTAAGCGCGTCATCGAGCATGGCCGGCAAACGGGCGATTTTAAGGAGCCTTGGCTTCATCTAAACCTCTTGAGACTGGAGCAGCAGTGGGGGCAGTTGCGCGGGCGGTGACAGGTGCGGCACGGGGCGCGCGGGCCAGGAACAGTCCCAACACGCCGCCGGCGAGCAAGGCTGCGGAGACCAGCAGCAGGGCGTAGTCGTAGCTTTGCGTGGCGTCCTTGATCCAGCCCATGACAGGCGGCAGGCCAAGGCCGGCGATGTTGGCGATGGAGTTGATCAGTGCGATGGACGCCGCGGCGGCAGCGCCCGACAGGTATTCGGTGGTGGTCGCCCAGAACACCGGCGTCGCCGCCCAGTTCAGACCGACCGCCACCACCAGCAAGGCGTAAGCCAGCCACGGGTTGCTGGTCCACACCGCCAGCGCCAGCAGCACACCGGCCGCCATCAGCGGCAGCGCCAAGTGCCAGCCGCGTTCGCCTTTGCGGTCGGAATGGGTGCCGTTGAAATACATGAACACGCAGGCGAACAGGAAGGGCAGCGCCGACATGACGCTGACGGTGAACGACTCCTGGCCCGACACCGACTTGACGATCAGCGGCAGGAACAGCGTGATGCCGATGGTGCCGAACGCCTGAAGCAGCCAGAACAGGCTCAACAGCCAGACCTGACGGCTGCGAAACGCGGTCTGCCAGGCGGCATGGTGGGAAATCGGCGAGTTCGCTTGTTCAGCCGCGATGGTGCGGCTCAGCCAGTCTTTCTGATCGGCGTGCAGCCAGTGGGTCGTCTGCGGCGAGTCCGGCAGATAGCGCAACACCACGATCCCGAGGATGACCGCCGGCAGGCCTTCCAGCAGGAACAGCCAGCGCCAGCCGCTGACGCCGAAATACCCGTCCAGGTGCAGAAAGGCCCCCGACAGCGGCAGGCCGATCACCGACGCCAGCGCGGCGCCGATGTAGAAGAACGACATGGCCCTGGCCCGATCGGTCTTCGGGTACCACTGCGACAGGTAGTAAATGATCCCCGGCGTAAAACCGGCCTCGGCGGCGCCCAGCAACAGGCGCATGCCGTACAGCTGATTGGCGCTCTGCACGAACGCCATGCCTGCCGCGACGATGCCCCAGGTGATCATGATCCGCGCGATCCAGCGCCGCGCGCCGACCCGCGTGAGGATGACGCTGCTGGGGACTTCGAGAAGGATGTACGTCAGAAAGAACAGCCCCACGCCGATGCCATACATGCGGGCAGTCAGGCCCAGTTCGGCATTCATCTGCAACGCGGCGACGGAAATGTTCGACTTGTCGATGTACGCGACCATGTACAGCAGCATCAGGAAGGGGATCAACTTGAGGTTGAGGCGCTTCATGGTGCTGGCGTGCAGGCCCGAATCCAGAAATGGTTGGGGCATGGGGCTTCCTGTTATTTTTTTATGGGGAGCTAGGGTGTGCTACGAAGACTCACCATAGACGACATGTCCTGATACCTCAATATGTGATTGGTCGTCCCACATATAGGGATTTATATGGCCCGACGGGGACGTTGCAGCCGATCCCGCCCCTGGCGCAGACTCCGGGCACATTTCAGGAGCGCTTCCCATGACGACCGCCAAATCCGACTTCACTACCCAGCTGCTCATCGACGCCGGAATCGGTGCGGGGATGCGCGTGCTGGACGTCGGCTGTGGATCAGGGGACGTGGCGTTTCTGCTGAACGGGCTGGTAGGCGAAACAGGTGAAGTCGTGGGGATCGATCACGATGACGCGGCGCTTGCCACGGCGCGCGGCCGGGCCATTGAAGGTCAACTGGCGTTGCCGACATTTGTTCAGAGCGGTTTGCTGGACGTGCCGGCATCGCTGGGGACGTTCGACGCGATTGTCGGGCGTCGCGTGCTGATGTATCAGCCCGACACCGTGGCGGCAGTAACCGCGTTGGTTCGGCTGCTTCGGCCCGGCGGCGTCATGGTCTTTCAGGAGCACGACACCACGATGGTCCCGGCCAGTCTCGACGGTTTCGCTCTGCACCGCAAAGCCCAGGGCTGGATCCGCGAGATGATCGCCCGCGAAGGCGCCGACCTGCACATCGGTTTTCACCTGCACGGTATTCTGGGCAATGCCGGCCTCGCCGTTGAATCCGTGCGCGCCGAATGCATCGTCCAGACCCCCGACAAGGCCTACGCCCTGGGTTACATCGTGCGGGCGTGCCTGCCGCGCATCATCACGCTGGGCGTGGCGACCGCCGACGAGGTCGACATCGACACCCTCCAGCAGCGACTTGATGAAGAGCGCATGCAGTCCGACGGTGTCTATATCGGCGACGTGATGTTTGGCGCGTGGGCGCGCAAGCCGGGTTCCTGAACCGCACGCGCTCGTCCAGTGCCTGCTGCTCCAGGTCGCTACTTAAGTGCGTTCTTGCTCAAGAAGCGAGCGGGATGATCCGCAGCGGGCAAGTGACAGGCGTCATAACGACCAAAAAGCTGGTAGCGGTTCAGCGCGATTTTGTCGTAGAGCCAGTCACGCAACACCCTCGGGAAAACCCGAGCGATGAGCAGCCAGTGCCATCGGGCGGGCAGGTGGGCCAGGATCTTGAACATCGCGTCCGAACGCACATAGAAACGGTCGTTCTCCACCAGCACGATGGTGTTGAACCGATCCTGGGGCAGTCCGGCCCATTTCAGCAGCGCCTGACCCTCGGGCGACTGCACGGCCGCCAGCGTCAGACGGTGCTCGCGGTCCTGGCTGATGATGAAGGTCGCCCAGCCATTGCACAGCTTGCAGGTGCCGTCGAACAACACGACGGCCCGGCCCGTGGCAAGCCCGGAAGCGCCGTTGGGCTTCACGCGAAGCCCGTGACAGCGTGGGGAACGTAGGGCGCTTCAAGGCGTTTCATTTCGTCGTCGCTGAGCACCAGTTCCAGCGCCGCAATCGCATCGTCCAGATGGTGCGGCTTGGAGGCCCCGACAATCGGCGCCGACACGCCACGCTGGGCCAACACCCACGCCAGCGCGACTTGCGCCATGGGCACACCGCGTTCACCGGCAATCTTTTCCACCACATCGATGACGCGACCATCCTCGGCTTCCGTTGCCTCGTAGAATGACTGGCCAGAGATGTCGGTCTTGGTGCGTTCGGTCTGCTGACCGTGGGGCCGGGTCAGCCTGCCACGGGCCATCGGGCTCCACGGCATCAGGCCGACGCCCTGATCCAGGCACAGCGGAATCATCTCGCGCTGTTCTTCGCGGTACACCAGATTTAGGTAGTTCTGCATGGACACAAAGCGGCTCCAGCCATGGGCCACCGCGACCTGCTGAGCCTTGGCGAACTGCCAGGCGAACATCGACGACGCACCGATGTAGCGCGCTTTGCCGGCCCGCACCACGTCGTGCAGCGCCTCCATGGTTTCTTCGATGGGGGTGTGATAATCCCAGCGATGAATCTGGTACAGGTCTACGTAGTCGGTGCCCAGCCGGGTCAGGCTGGCGTCGATGTTGGCCATGATGGCTTTCCTCGACAGGCCCTGTTCGTTGGGGCGCGTCGAGCCTTCCCACATGTTGGCCGGAAAAAACACCTTGGTCGCGATCACGGTTTCTTCGCGACGGGTGAATTCCTTCAGCAGCTTGCCGACGATGACTTCCGAGGTGCCTGCCGAGTAGCTGTTGGCCGTGTCGAAGAAGTTGATGCCTTGCTCGACCGCGTGCCTGATGATCGGCCGGCTGGCGTTTTCATCCAGCGTCCACGGGTGCGTACCGGCGTCCGGGTCGCCAAACGTCATGCACCCCAGGCACAGCTTCGACACGTCCAGCCCTGTGGAACCCAGCTTCACGAACTTCATGCATTCACCTCCGAAATCGGTTGATGCCCAAACAAGCGGCTCAGTGGTGCGATTCCGCTGGTGCCATTAAGTTCTGAATTGCATCACCAGACCGTTCAGGCCCACCGCCAGTTGCGACAGCTCGTTGCTCGCCGCCGAGGTCTGATGGGCGCCGGCAGAGGTCTGCAGCGACAGGTCGCGGATGCTGGTCAGGTTGCGATCGACTTCCCGCGCGACCTGGGCCTGTTGTTCCGTGGCCGTGGCGATGCTGACGTTACGCTCGTTGATCAGCACGATGGCGGTTTTGATGTCGGCAAGGGCGCGACCGGCGGCACCGGCAACGTCCAGACTGACCCGCGCGCGTTCGCTGCTCTGGCCCATGGCCGTGACCGCCTTGTGGGTGCCACCCTGAATCGAGTCGATCATCTTTTCGATCTCGGCGGTGGACTGCTGGGTACGGTGCGCCAGGGCGCGGACTTCGTCTGCCACCACCGCAAAACCGCGTCCGGCTTCGCCTGCGCGGGCGGCTTCGATGGCCGCGTTGAGGGCGAGGAGGTTGGTCTGATCGGCGATGCCGCGGATCACGTCCAGCACGCCGCTGATGTTCTGCACCTGGCCGGCCAGGCCGTTGATCTCATCAGCGGTAGTGCCCACCGAATCGTGCAGCTCGTTGATCGCCGAAATGGTTTCGTTGACCCGCAGGCGGCCCTGTTCCGCCGAGTCGCTGGAATCCCGCGCTGCCGTCGAGGCCAGAGACGCGTTGTGGGCGACTTCTTCCACCGCTGCGCTCATTTGATTGATGGCCGTGGCGGCCTGATTGATTTCGTCGTTCTGGCGCTGGATCCCGCGCAGGGATTCTTCGGTCACCGCGGTCATTTCTTCCGAGGTCGAGGCCAGTTGATTGGACGAGTGGCCCAGCTCCGAGAGGGTGTGGCGCAGGTTCTGCTGCATCACCGACAGCGCTTGCAGCAGGCGACCCGGCTCATCGGAACCGTCCACTTGAATCGGCTTGCTCAAATCGTTGGCTGCGATGTTTTCTGCAATGGCCAGGGCTTTGGCGATCGGCGCGACCAGGCTGCGGGTGAACAGCGCGGCCAGGGCCAGGGTAGCGGCCAGCGCAATCACGATCGCGGCGATGATGACATTGCGGGACTGAGCGTAACTTTCATCGGCAGCCACATCCGAATCCTGCATTTTCTGATTGCCCAGGTCGGCGATGGTCGCGATGTCCTTGGCGAGCGCGTCTGCCGCGCGGGTTTGTTCGCCGGACGGTTCGGTCAACGAAACGATAATGTCATCCCGTTTCTGCGCCACAGCGTCGAGAAAGCGCGCGTGCACCGCGAGGTAGGCCTGCATGTCGCGCTCCATCTTGCGGTAGGCGTTCAGGCCACGCTCGGTGATCAACAGTGATTTCAGGCGCTTTGTATCGCTCTCGAGATTGGCGCGGCCCTGGCTGACGCGCTTCAGGGCCGAGTCGGTGCCGGCGGCGCTCTGCGCAGCGCGCAGGCTGGTGTTGCCGAGGCGGATGGTCAGCAGGTCATTTTTGATGTCGGCGATGGTGAGGAGGGTGGGGAGTACGTTGTCCTGCAGGGCGTCCCGGGCGTCTCTGAGCTTGGACGATTGCATCAGTGAGAACAGTCCGACGGCGGAGATCAGTACGGCGAAAAAGCCGAAGCAGATCAGGGAGCGGGGGGCAATATTGAGGCGTCTGAGGTTCATGTCGGGGCTGTCCATAGAAAGAGGGATCACCCTGTTATCGACATGAATCGGTTCAGCTTGATGACGGATTGTCCGCCTTTTGGCAGAAATGCAGTGTCGGGACCATTGTTTTGGATGGACAGCGGTTGCCATCGCTGCTTCGGACGGCAACCGGGTTACGTCAGCCGTGCGGCGCGCCCGCGGCCACCATGGCTTGCCAGGTCTGGATGCTCGGCCGCTCGTTCATACGCGCGTGCCAGGCCAGCAGCGCCTCACAGTCTGCCGGCACCGCGAGATCCACCAGCGAAGCGAAGATCATTCCGCCGAAGACCGCGATATCGGCCATCGAAAACGATTCCCCGGCCACGAAGGGCTGCGTCTTCAGCACGCTGTCGAAGTAGCGCATGCCCCGGACCGCCTTGTCGCGCATGCGGTTGCCCCATTCGGCGTTCTGGTACAGCTCGACGTCAGGCCCGAGGCCTGGCGTGCCGTGGTGGAAATACGTGCTGACCGCGTCGAGAAACTCGATCTCCGCGCGCTTGGTCATCATGTGAATGCGGCCTTTCTCCAGCGGTGTTGCGCCGGTGAGGTCGGGGCTGCCGACCAGGGCGTCCAGGTACTGGGTGATGGCGGTGCATTCGGCGATCAGCGTGCCATCCTGCAGTTCGAGCACGGGGAGGGTGCCGGAGTAATTGATGGCGAGAAATTCGGGTTTCTTGTGCTCGCCTTTCCACAGGTTCACCGACACGAATTCGATTCGCGGCAGCAGGTTTTTCTCTGCCAGGGCGATGCGAACCCGGGCCGGGTAAGGGCCATTGAACCAGTCGTGGATTTTCATCAGGGGAAGCGCGGAAGTATCGGAGTGCGGTATGGATGAGGTCATAATGTGTCTGCCTGTCAGTTGGTAGGCAAACTTTGAGCGCGTTACGGAGACTTGTCAACCCCTACCTGTCAATTGGCAGGTTGAGAGGTTTAGGCGTAACATGCGGCCGATCAATTGACCCTTCGAGGAATTCAGCGTGAGCGAAAATGCGCGCGAGGCCATTCTGGCCGCTGCGAAAACGGCGGCGCAGTTGCACGGGTACAGCGGCATCAATTTCCGCAGCATCGGCGAAACGGTGGGCATCAAGAACGCCAGCATCTACTACCACTTCCCCAGCAAGGCCGAGCTGGGCGCCGCCGTTGCGCGGCGTTACTGGCAGGACACCGCCAAGGCGCTTGAAGCGATCCGCGAAGCCAACCCTGATCCGCTGCGCTGCCTGGAGTTGTATCCGTCGATCTTTCGCCACTCGCTGGCAGAGGGCAACCGGCTGTGTCTGTCCAGCTTCATGGCCGCCGAGCATGAAGACCTGCCGGAAGAAATCCGCCGCGAGGTCAAAGCCTACGCCGATGCCAGCGTGGCCTGGCTGGCGGACAGGCTGATGGAGGCGGGCCTGGGCAGCGCCGAGCTGTGTGAACGCCGCGCGCTGGCGATCTACACCGCTGTGGCCGGAGCGCAGTTGATTGCCCGCACGCGTTCCGACATCGAACTGTTTGATGCGCTGATTCAGGACTACCGCGAGGCCGGGCTGATCCCGACGGTCTCGCGCCGGTAACGTCCCGGCGATTGGCCGTGCACGCGGCGGAAGGCCACACCAAACGCCGCATCGGACAAATAGCCCAGCGACGCAGCCACCGTCGCGACACTGTCCACGCCGTCGAGCAAGCGTGCGGCCGCGACCTGCATGCGCCAGCGCGTGGCGTATTCCACCGGTGCCTGGCCCACCACGGTTTTGAACAGGGCCGCGAAGCTGGAGCGTGAAAGGCAGGCCAGGCTCGCCAGTTCAGCCAGGGTCCAGGACTTCTCCGGCGCGCGGTGAATGGCCCGCAGCACGGGGGCGATTGACGGGTGGCGCAGCCCGCCCAACCATTTCAGGTCAATGGCATCGGCTGTCGAGATGTGGTGACGCAGCGCATGGATGAAGATCAGCCGAAGCAGGTCGTTGCACATGGCCTGGGCACCGACCATCCCTGATTGCCATTCCCGGTCCAGCTCGTCCAGCAGCCAGCCAAACGAGGTCGCGGCGCCATTTTCGGCGTGAATGATCAACGCGGCCGGCAGCAGGTCAAGCAACTCGACGGCGCCGGGGCTGACCAGCGAGACACTGCCTCCGAGCAGCTCCACTTCATCGCCGACACCGAACCGCGCCGCTTCGCCCGACGCCGAAAACACCTCGGCGGCGTCCAGTGCTTTCACTTCCGGCCCGCTCGCCAGAATGAAAGGTGTGCGCGACACCACGAAGCAGTCGCCGGTGCGCAGCCGTCGGGGCGGCGCGCCGTCCATGCGCAGCCAGCATTCGCCCCGGCGCACGACGTTGAACTTCAGCTCGATGGGCTTGAAGCGCAGTGCCCAGGCGCCGCCCGCCTGCAACCGAACGGAGCACGCAGCACGCAAACCGGCCAGGGCCAGGACGTCGGAAAGAGGATCAGATTCGGGGTTTTGGATGATCACGACAGAAAACCGGATTCAGATGACTGGTTCGTCCTGCGAGCTTAGACAACAATCCGCTTTCGCGATACTCATCCGGGAGAGCAGCATGTCCACGCCTCAGCAACCCATCGCCACACCCTTCAATGCCGCCAGCACCGCCGACGAAGTCATGGCGGGCATCGACCTCAAGGGTCAGCTCGCCATCGTCACCGGCGGTCACTCCGGTCTTGGCCTCGTCACCACCCAACGTCTGCTCGCCGTAGGCGCTCGGGTCATCGTTCCGGCCAGAGACCTGCAGCGCGCCCGTGCCGCGATGGCTGGCATTGCCGGCGCCGACCGGGTCGACGTTCGCGAAATGGACCTGATTCACCCCGACTCGGTGAGCACCTTCTGCTCCCGCGTCACCGGGGAAGGTCAGCCGGTCGCGCTGTTGATCAACTGCGCCGGCGTGATGGCATCCCCTCTGTCCCGGGACGTCGACGGCCACGAAAGCCAGTTCGCGACCAATCACCTCGGGCACTACCGGTTGACCTGCGGGCTGTGGCCAGTACTGGTGGCGGCCGGCGGCGCGCGGGTGATTTCGGTGTCGTCACGGGGGCATCAGATTGCCGGAATCGATTTCGACGACATCGACTTTCAGCACCGTCCCTATGACAAATGGATGGCCTACGGTCAGTCCAAAACCGCCAACGCGCTGTTCGCCATTGCCCTTGATGCGCGGGGAAAGGCTCACGGCGTGCGCGGGTTTTCGCTGCATCCGGGGCAGATACTTACCGACTTGGGCCGGCACCTCAGCACCGAGGAAATCGCGGCGTTCGGCGTGCTGGACGAGCACGGCAATCAACGGCTGGATCCCCACGCAGGCCTGAAAACCCTGGAGCAGGGCGCCGCGACGGGATTGTGGTGCGCGACCAGTCCCGCGCTGGATGGCAAGGGCGGCGTGTACTGCGAAGACTGCAACATCGCCGCCCCGCATGACGCGCAAGCGGGCCGCGCCGGCGTGGCCAGCTGGGCGACCGACGCCGGACTCGCTGAACGCCTGTGGGCGGTGTCTGAACAATGGACGGGGCTGACCGTGCCGGTGTGATGCGTGTGCCAAGGAAACGATGGTGCGTGGACGGCTCTCCGCCTTTAGTGGGACTGGCTTTAGCCGGGAAGGCGTAGGACGTCACGCCGCGAATTGAGGGGGCACACGCTGGCCTATTCCCGGCTGAAGCCGGTCCCACTAAGCAGCAGCGCGTGTATGCTTTCGGCCGCGCCCTGATCGAGTACGTCCCATGCTGCACAAAAACCTCATCCGCCGACTCGACCTGATTACCCTCAAACTCTTCGTGGCGGTGTACGAAGAAGGCACCCTGACCCGGGCGGCGGCGCGGGAGGCGATTGCGGTGTCGGCTGCGAGCAAGCGGCTGATGGAGCTGGAGGAAGTGCTTGGCATCGGCCTGTTCCTGCGCAATGCCAAGGGCATGCTGTTGACCGCAGCAGGCGAGACGATGCTGCACCATGCCCGGCGGATACTCTCCGATCTGGAAAAAATGGGCCTTGAACTCGACGAGCACCTGCAGGGCATGCGCGGTTATGTGCGCATGCTGGCCAACCTCTCGGCCATCATTCAGTTCTTGCCGGAAGACCTGCACGCCTTCGTGGCCACTCATGAGTTGGTCAAAGTCGATCTCGAAGAGCGTCCCAGCAAGGGCGTGGTGCAGGGCCTGGTCGACGGTGTCGCGGACATCGGCATCTGCTCTGAAGACACCGACACTCAGGGCCTTCACAGCGCTCCGTATCGCCGTGACGAACTGGTCGTCGTGATGCGTGACGATCACCCGCTGGCCGGGGAGCAACAGGTGGCGTTCGAGGACACCCTCGGCAGTGACTACATCGGCCTGCACGCCGCCAGCTCCATCAACATGCGCACACAGAACGCCGCTCGCGCCCATGGCAGACCGTTGCGGGTGCGCATCCACGTGCCGGGTTTCGATGCCATGTGCCGGATGGTCCAGGCCGACATGGGCATCGGCGTGCTGCCCCGCAAGGCGTTCGATCTGCTCGGTCCATCGCTTGGCCTCAGGGCCGTGGGCTTGAGCGATGGGTGGGCCCGGCGCACGCTGATTCTGGTGGTGCGCGACACCGCGGCACTGTCGCCGGTCAGCCAGTTGCTGTTCGAGCACCTGCAGAGCCACGGAGGCTGAGCCTTCGCGTTTCGCGAACGGTCGTTGCCAACTGACGGTTGGATTTGCCGAACCCCGTTCCTCTAGTCTTGGCGACAAATTCCAAGAAAGACTCGAGGTAACCGCTATGACAGGCCCCCTTCAAGGCGTGCGCGTCATTGAAATCGGCACGTTGATCGCTGCACCCTTTGCCGCCCGCCTGCTGGGCGAGTTCGGTGCCGAGGTGATCAAAATCGAATCCATGGGGCAGGGCGATCCGCTTCGTAAATGGCGAAAGCTGCACGAAGGCACCTCGCTGTGGTGGTACCTGCAGTCGCGCAACAAAAAGTCCCTCTCCCTGAACCTCAAATCCCCCGAAGGCATCGACATCGTCAAGCGGCTGGCTGAAAGCGCGGACGTGCTGATCGAAAACCTGCGGCCCGGAGCCCTGGAAAAGCTGGGTCTTGGCTGGGAGGTGCTCCACGCCCTGAACCCCAAACTCACCCTCGTGCGCATTTCCGGCTACGGTCAGTCCGGCCCGTACCGCGACCGCCCCGGCTTCGGCGCCATTGGCGAGGCCATGGGTGGCATCCGCTACACCACCGGCACGCCGGGCTCGCCTCCGGCGCGGGTCGGGGTCAGCCTGGGGGATTCGCTGGCGTCAATGCACGCGGTGATGGGCGCGCTGATGTCGCTGTTGCGGGTCAAGACTGGCCAGGGCGATGGTCAGGTGGTCGATGTGTCCCTGGCCGAAAGCGTGTTCAACGTCATGGAAAGCCTGGTGCCGGAATACGACATGCTCGGCCACGTCCGTGAGCGCAGTGGCGGCGCACTGCCGGGCATTGCGCCGTCCAACACTTACCCGACCGCTGACGGTGCCTACGTGGTTATCGCCGGCAACAGCGACCCGATCTTCAAGCGCCTGATGCAGACCATTGGCCGCGCCGATCTGGCCCAGGCCCCCGAATTCGCCCACAACGATGGCCGCGCCGCCCAGAGCGACATGCTCGACGGGGCGATCAGCGCGTGGTCGTCGGCCTTGCCCATTGACGACGTGCTCAAGGCGCTTGAAGCGGCCGAGGTGCCGGCGGGACGGATCTACAACGTCGCGGACATCGTCGCCGATCCTCACTACCAGGCGCGGGGGATGATTCTCGATGCGGATCTGCCGGGCGGGGCCACGGTGAAGATGCCGGGCATCGTGCCGAAACTCTCGGAAACCCCAGGCTCGGTGAACTGGCAAGGCCCTGCGCTGGGGCAGCACACCGACACCGTGCTCGGCGAACTGGGCATGAGCGCCGACGACATTGCGCAGCTCAAGCACAGTGGGGTGGTGCAATGATCACCGACTTCTCCCAGCGCCTGATCGTGCAGGAAGTGTCCCCGCGCGACGGCTTGCAGATCGAGCCGACCTGGGTGGACACCGCTGACAAGATCGCCTTGATCGACCAGCTTTCTCTCGCCGGTTTCAGCCGCATCGAAGCCGGTTCTTTTGTTTCCCCCAAAGCCATTCCGGCCTTGCGTGACGGGGATGAGGTGTTTCGCGGCATCCGGCGCCAGCCCGGTGTGACCTACGTCGCCCTGATTCCCAACCTGCGCGGTGCCCAGCGGGCTATCGAGGCGGGTGCCGATGAGCTGAATCTGGTGATGTCCGCCAGCCAGACCCACAACCGGGCGAACATGCGCATGAGTTGCGAGCAGTCCCTGGCGGGCTTCGCCGAGGTGGTCTCGCTGGCCTCGGGCACTGGGCTTAGCCTGAACGGCTCCATTGCCACCACGTTTGGTTGCCCGTTCGAGGGCCGCATCGATGAAGACCGTGTGCTGCGGATCGTCGATGACTATCTGGCGTTGGGCATGCACGGCATTTCCCTGGCCGACACCACTGGCATGGCCAACCCCCGTCAGGTGTTTTCGCTGGTGCAGCGCGTGCTGACCCGTGTCCCGGCATCGGCGCTGACGCTGCATTTTCACAACACCCGCGGCCTGGGGCTGAGCAATGTGCTCGCTGCTTACGAAGCGGGGGCGCGGCGCTTTGATGCCTCGCTGGGCGGGCTCGGTGGCTGCCCATTTGCGCCGGGTGCATCGGGCAATATCTGCACCGAGGACCTGGTGAATCTGTGCGATGAGATGGGTATCGAGACGGGCATTGACCTGGCGCATCTGCTCGTCCTGTCGCGCGGTTTACCGGAGCTGCTGGGCCATGAAATGCCGGGGCAGGTGGCCAAGGCAGGACGCAACCGTGATCTTCATCCGGCGCCTGACAATTTGACCGGCTGACGCGCCGCCCGTCCCGGTTTTCTCCCCAAAACGCGCACACTCCGCTGGGTGCGCGTCCAGACAACAAAAACAATAGGGCTCTCTCAGAGGGTCCATCTGGAGTATCGCAATGACTGTCTCTGTTCTGACCCCGAACAGCAGCCTCGCCGAGGTTGTGAGCGCCGAAAAGGCACTGATCCGCAAGGTCGCGTGGCGCTTGATGCCGTTGATCATGGTCTGCTACCTGTTCGCGTTTTTTGATCGTATCAACATCAGCTTCGCCAAGTTTCAGCTGCAGACGGATCTGAGCCTGAGCGACACCGCGTACGGGCTGGGGGCTAGCCTGTTCGTCATCGGCTACGTGCTGTTCGAAGTACCGAGCAACATCATGCTGTACAAGGTGGGGGCGCGGCGCTGGATTGCCCGCATCATGATGTCGTGGGGCGTCGCCACTGCGCTCATGGTCTTCGTCACTGCCGAATGGCAGTTCTATGTGCTGCGTTTCATCATCGGCGCCATGGAAGCGGGTTTCGCACCGGGCGTGCTGTTTTACCTGACGCTCTGGTTCCCGCAGACCTACCGCGGTCGCATCACCTCGATTCTGTTCCTGGCGTCGGCCTTCGCCGGGCTGCTGGGTGCACCGGTCTCGGGGCTGGTGCTCGGCCATATGGATGGCGTGATGCAGCTGCGTGGCTGGCACTGGCTGTTCCTGCTCGGCGGCCTGCCATGCATTGCCCTCGGTTTCGCGGTGCTGAAGCTGCTCAAGGACCGCGTCGCGGACGCGCACTGGCTGACCGACGCCGAGAAGACCTACCTCTCCAGCCGCATCGCCCGGCATGAGCCGAACAAGCATGGCGGCTCGCTGCTGACCGCGCTGAAAATGCCAGGCTTCCTGATGCTCGGGCTGATTTATTTCCTGATTCAGGTGGCGTCCTACGGCCTTAACTTCTGGGCACCGCAGCTGATTCGCAGCGCGGGCGTCGAAAGCCCGGTGATCATCGGGCTGCTCACGGCCATTCCGTATATCTTCGGCGCCATCAGCATGATCGTTGTCGGACGCCTCTCTGACGCCAGCGGCGAACGTCGCAAATTCGTCTGCGGGCTGATGGTGCTTGGGGCCATCGGCTTCTTCAGCGCCGGATTTTTTGCCCAGCACACCAGCCTGCTGATCGTCTCCCTGGCCATGCTCGGTGGCGGGATCGTCGCCGCCATTCCGGCATTCTGGACCCTCCCGCCCAAGCTGTTGGCGGGCGCAGGTGCCGGCGCTGCGGGCGGTATCGCGCTGATCAACACCCTGGGGCAGTTTGGCGGCATCGTCAGCCCGGTGATGGTCGGTGGGATCAAAGACCTCACCGGCACCACCACGCCTGCGCTTTACGTCATCGGCGTCAGCAGCCTGGTCGCGGCGGGCCTGTTAATGTGGGCATTGCCGCAGAAGCTGAGAACGCTGGACAAGAACGAACACTGAGGACCGTCAGAACTGCCTGACGGTCGACCTCATTAGCCCACGGAGCGTACGCAAATGATTGATCACCTCGACCATCTGGTCCTGACCACTGTGGACGTGGAGGCCTGCAAGGATTTCTACGTGCGCGTGATGGGCATGCGTCTGGAAACCTTCGGCAGCGGGCGGCTGGCCTTTAGGTTTGGCAACCAGAAGATCAACGTTCACGAGCGCGGTCAGGAGTTCGAACCCAAGGCTCACCTGCCAGTGCCGGGCGCGCTGGACCTGTGCTTCATTGCGAGCCAGCGCCTCGACGCGGTGATCGCGCATTTGCAGGCAGAGGCGTGGCCGATCGTGGAAGGGCCGGTTGGGCGCACCGGCGCGACGGGGCCGATTCGGTCGGTTTACCTGCGTGATCCCGATTTAAATCTGATCGAGATTTCAGAGCTGCGGTGACAGTATTCCTGCCGCTGAAGACATGCGGATGGACCGGAGTCTTCGCGAGCAAGTTCGCTCCCACAATTACCTCGTTCGCCTGTAACAGCTGCAGTGCCGGCATGTTTGATGAGTGACCGGGGTAGCGCTTCACCTTGCACACGGAAAGGACGTCAGATTTCCCGCTGCTGATCGACGTGCAAAGATTTGTAGCGCGCCATCGCATCGGTAAGCCGGCGATTCAAATAGTCATTGGTAGGCCCGAGCGCCGCCAGAATCTGCGCAGATTCCTCGTAATAAGACGCGCGCTTTTCCAGGGACCACGTCGATGGTGCGGACTGGAGGTTGGTGATCCGGTCACACAACTTGATCGCCGCCGCTTCCCGGGAATGCGCCGCGATCGCCTGCAAATAGCCCTCGTCCGAGAAGGGCACGATCAGGTTCTTGCTCAGGCAGGCGACGGTCGAGGCGACAGCGGCGCCGAACACCTCAGCCAGTGCCTCTTCCGAGGTCCCCGTATCCTCGATTACGTCGTGCAGAAGCGCGGCGGGCATCGCGATGGTCAGGTCACCAATGTCACTTTCCCGATCCGCGAAAATCAATTCGTTCGCCACCATCGCGACATGGGTCGTGTACGGCAGATCTGCCCCCTTCATCGTCTGCCCGACGTGGGCGTGGGAGGCGAACAGCCAGGCTTTGTTGTAAAGGCGCTGCAGATCGGTTGAAGTCAAGCGTTTCGCTCCTGAAGTGGGTGTTTGCTAATTAGGGATGCATCGCTTTTGTATCAGTTCTGCCAGTCCAGACACAATAAACCCCGAACCACCCCCTCCAAACCCTCATGCCCCTGCACAATCAATTCCCTGACCAATCCCTCAAATTCCGCCTCAGTCCCGGCTTCCCGCACTTCGAACCCAGCACTCCAGCGCACCACGCAACGATCGACCAACCCTGCAACCTCATCCACCCGAACCTGCGCCCGATACCCATCCACCGGCAACGGCGACTCCTCAAACACATAAGCCAACGCCCTGAGCCCATCGTCAAACTCAGTCAAACGCTCACGCAACACGGCACCGTCCGCGAGCGCCAGCCGCCGGACCGCACCCACCTGCAAAATCTCGGCTTCACCCTCGATGCCGCTCTTCACAATCGCCGGATGCCAGTCCGCGATTCCGCCAAACCCCCGCAGCACCTTCCACGCCTCATCCGCACTGCACGGCAAACCTGCGCTGTATTCAACTAAAACCATCACGTCTCACTCCACAAATAAACGCCGTTACGACTCAAAAAACGCTCAATACCCAACCGCTAGAACCCGGCACGCAAGCCCCGAGATCTAAACCCCGAGGCCTACGTCCAAAAGAATCGCTGTAAAACCTACCCCTCAAACTGGTGATAAACCTTGGCAATCACCTTCCAGTCGCCATTGATCTTGATCAACGTCAGATAATCGTTGTAATCCGCCCCAATGGCGTCCTTCTCCATGTCCACCCGCACCACGGCCGTGGTCGGCGTAATCGCCAGCACATCCAGCCGGGTCGTGATGTCCGCTGCTTTACCGTTGCTTTCAACAAAGTCATACAAGTTGCTGATGGGCCCGCCCAGCAATTGGCCGTTGGTGAAACCGTACATCACCGCCTCTTCATGAAAGGCCTGCTTGATCGTCGCAACACTGCCTTCGCGCAGCCCTTCAACGTAGCGGCTGGCGGTGTCGATCACGGCGTTGTAGTCGTGGGTGGCAACGGCTTTGATGTTCTTGCTCATGTTTATGACTCCAGGGTTTGAGTTAGATAGGCGATGGCTTCAATGACCAACAGCCGCGCAATCACCAGTCCTGTCGGGTGGGTGAAATGATCAGGTCGTTGACGGTGACGTTGGCCGGCTGATTCAGCGCGTAGATCACGGCGCGGCTGATGTCTTCCGGCGCGATGGCGATTTCGTTGAGCGCTTGTGCGGCTTTGCGCCCGGCAGGATCGGTGACTTTGTCCGCCCAGCCGGTGTTGATCACGCCCGGGCTGACGGTGTTGACGCGGATGCCGTGTTGCACGGCCAGCTCCTTGCGCATGGATTCGGTCATGGCCTGCACGAAGAATTTGGTCGCGCTGTAGACGCCGGCGCCGGGGCCGACTTGATGGCCGGCCACCGAATCCATGTTGAGGATCTGCCCGGATTTCTGTTCGAGCATGAAGGGCAGGGTGGCGGCGATGGTGTTCAGGTAGCCCTTGATGTTGACGTCGATCATGGCGTTCCAGTCCTGGGTCACGAGGTCAACCCAGTGGGAGAACAGCATCAGGCCGGCGTTGTTGACGAGGATGTCGACCGAGCCGTAGGTGTCCTTGGCGAACTGCGCCAAGGCGCGGGTCTGTTCAGCGTCGGTGACGTCGGTGACAAAGCTGGACGCCTCAAAGCCCAACCCGCGGAGTTCGCCGACAAGGGCGGCGAGGGCTTTCTCATCCAGCGCGGCAGCCACGACATTCACCCCTTGTGCGGCCAATGCTCTGGCCGTCGCGGCGCCGATGCCTGATGACGCGCCGGTCACGATGGCGGTTTTCTTGTCCAAACAGTTCGTGTTCATGATCATGTTTCCTCAAATTCCAGGCGTGCGGGCAGCGTCGGCTTTCCTGGGAAAGCCTTGCCGTTCAGCCGTATTTGTTAGCGATGCGTTGTAGCGGTGCGGTTTACCAGCGCTGCTTAGTAATTACCCACCGGCCAGTCGGTGTAGCCCTTGGCGCCGCCGCCGTAATAGCTTTCACGGGGGGCGATGGTCAGTTCGGCGCCGTGGCGCAGCCTCGCGACCAGGTCCGGGTTGGAGATGAACAGGCGGCCGAACGCGACGGCGTCGATCTTGCCCTGGGCGCGGCGTTCGACGGCCATGTCCAGGTCGTAGTTGTTGTTGCCAATGAACGGCCCGTTGAACTGGGCACTCAGCGCATCCATGTCAACGCCTTCCGGCACTTCACGGGAAGTGGCGGTCGCGCCTTCGACAAAGTGCAGGTACGCCAGGTTGAAGCGGTTCAACTGCTGAATCAGGTAACCGTGCAACGCCATGACGTTGCTGTCCGGCGGCGTGTTGCCTGCATCCGGCGTGACCGGCGACAAGCGAATCCCGACGCGGTCGTTGCCCCAGATATCAACGATCGCCTGGGTGACTTCCAGCGTCAGTCGCGCGCGGTTTTCAATCGAGCCGCCGTATCTGTCGGTGCGCTGATTGGTGGAATCGCGCAGGAACTGGTCGAGCAAATAGCTGTTCGCCGAGTGGACCTCGACGCCGTCGAACCCTGCGCGCTTGGCGTTCTCGGCAGCGTGTTTGTACTGCTCGATGATGCCGGGGATCTCGTCGGTTTCCAGCGCGCGGGGCATCGACACCGGCACGAAGCCGTCGACCGTGTAGGTGTTGCCCTCGGCCTGAATGGCGGACGGCGCGACCGGGGCTTCGCCGTTGGGCTGCAGGTCCACGCTGGAGAACCGGCCCACGTGCCAGAGCTGGCTGACGATCTTGCCGCCGGCCGCGTGCACGGCGTCGGTGACTTTGCGCCAACCGGCAACCTGCGCTTCGCTCCAGATCCCGGGCGTCGCTGCATAGCCGCGTCCCTGGGCCGAGATGTTGGTCGCTTCGGCCACGATCATCCCGGCGGTGGCGCGCTGGGCGTAATAGGTGGCGTGCAGTTCACCGGGCACGCCGTCTTCTTCATAGCGGCTGCGGGTGACGGGTGCCATGACGATGCGGTTGGCCATTTCGATGGCGCCCATTTGCACGGGGGAAAACAAGTCGGTGCTGTTACTGATATCAATCATTGAGAATTACTCGCATATTTGACCGGTCGTCTACCAATCTTTGAAAAAAAAGCGCCTGCTACCGCAGCAGGCGTTGGGTCAGGCGCATGGCCGTATCGAAGGATGCGGTGGACTTGTTGACCTTCACCAGAAGGGAAGCACCCAGCCACAGTTGATACAGGGTTTCGGCGAAGGCTTCGCTGCCTTCTTCGATGTGCAGGCTGCCGTCTGCCACGCCTATGTCGACGCAGGCGGTGATGCGCTTGATGATCTTCGCCGTGCCGGCCTCCAGCACCCTGCGCATGTCCTCGGACAGGTCGCAGACTTCCGGGCCCAGTTTGACCACCAGGCATTTGCCTTCCGGGTGATCGGTGCCCTGGGTTTCGATCCAGTAGTCGAAGTAGGCCAACAGCTTGTCGGCACCGCTGCCCGAGCGCGCCATGACGGTGTCGACACGGCCCAGGTACTCGGAGAAGTATTCATCAAGCAACGCGGCGCCAAACTCTTCCTTCGATTTGAAGTAATAGTAAAACGAGCCCTTGGGCACGCCCGCCGCGCTCACCACTTCAGCCAGGCCCACAGCGGTGTAGCCCTTGTGG
Source organism: Pseudomonas sp. NPDC078416 (assembly GCF_050268485.1). NCBI lineage: Bacteria > Pseudomonadati > Pseudomonadota > Gammaproteobacteria > Pseudomonadales > Pseudomonadaceae > Pseudomonas > Pseudomonas sp. NPDC078416. The sequence goes on from NZ_JBNNGV010000010.1 coordinate 57,055, forward strand.
GTCATCAGCGACTTGGCGACGTCGATGATGTGTTGGCGCATTTCCAGGTTGGGTTTCTTCATAATGCGAAGCACCTTAAAACAAAACTGACCGGTCGTCTACAAAGTGACAAGTGCCCGCGATGAACGGCACTCATGTCAGGCGCATGCCCATCTCAAAGGCCCGCGTCTCGAACCCGAGCTCTTCATACAGCCGCCGCGCATGGGTGTTGAAGCCCCACACCGACAGGCGAATGTCCCGCGCGTCGCGCTCCTGCGCCCACCCTTGCACTCGCTCAATCAGCCCACGACCCAAGCCTTTTCCCCAGAAAATCTGGGCCACGCACACCGAGCCGATCCGCGCGAATGCCATCGGCTGCAGCAATGGCCCGCCCGCTGAAAACATCCCTGCGCTGACAAACCCCGCCGGTCGATCCCCGACAAACGCCAGGAAAATCACCTGCTCCGGGCTGTTCAGAAAGCTCATCCAGTGAGGGGCATCCCGCAGGTAATCCAGGGTTTCGGCCGCATAGATATCGGGGCGCTCTGTGTGGTGAATGGCGTTGAGTAGCTGCCCCAGTTCGCAGATCGTCGCCACGTCCTCGGCCGTGGCTTGCCGGTAGCTGATCACTTCGTCCATCGCACCTTCATCCTTGTTCAATCGTGAGATCGGCTTTTGTACCCGTCGCCCATCAACTCCACAACCCAGTCGATGAACACCCGCAGCTTGATGCTGATGTGCCGGTTGGGCGGGAAGGCTACGTACATCGGCATCGACTCCAGCTGCCAGTCGTCGAACAGCGCAACCAACTCACCGCTGAGCACCGACGGCTGAGCCATGTACTGCGGCAGCCAGAGGGCGCCCATACCGGCCAGGCCTGCCGCGAGGTAAGCGTTGCCGTCGTCCACCGTGAGCAGGTAGCGGCTTTGCACCTGAACCGTTTCACCGTCCCGCTGCAGCACCATCGGGAACAGCTGCCCGGTGCGCGCCCAGCGGTAGCCGACGATGCGGTGCTGCGGGTTTTCGAGGTCACGGGGATGATCTGGTGTGCCCGCGCGTTGCAGATACGCCGGCGCCGCGTACACACCCAGCTTCAAGTCGGTGATGTGCCGGGCCATCAGCGATTGGTCGGTCAGCTCGCCGCCGCGGACCACGCAGTCGACGTTCTCGCCGATGAGGTCGATCATCCGGTCGCTTACGCCCAGGTCGATCTGGATGTCGGGGTAGCGGGCGTTGAAGTCCGGCAGCGCCGGGATCAGCACCATGCGCGCGAACGGACTGGGCACGTCGACACGCAAACGTCCCCGGGGCGCAGCGGAGGCGGCAGACAGACCGGTTTCGGCATCGTCCAGATCCGCCAGCACGCGCAGCGCCCGTTCGTAGAACACCGCGCCGTCCGCCGTGACGTTGACCTTGCGCGTGGTGCGGTTGAGCAGTTTGACCCGCAACCGCGCTTCGAGCTGCTGCACCAGTTGCGTCACCGTGGTCTTGCTCATGTGCAACGTGCCGGCGGCCTTGGTGAAGCTGCCAGTTTCCACGACTCGGACGAACGCCTGCATTGCGTCGAAACGGTCCATCGCGCCACCTGATTGTTTGGGGAATGCAAACAGTCTTGATCAAGGCTGCTGGTTTATCCAGCGAATCCGCCGCCCTACAGTCTGCCCATCGAAACGACGGAGCATCCCGCTCCGCTGAAGGAGAAAACCCATGACTGTTCGTGACGTTGTATTTCCGCCCGGCCGCCACGCGTTGTACGAGCGCAATCGCTACTCGCCGGCGATCAAATCCGCCGGCTTGCTGTTTGTCTCGGGGCAGGTCGGCAGCCGCGAAGATGGCTCGCCCGAGCCTGATCTGCGCGCCCAGGTGCGCCTGGCATTTACCAATCTCAATGCCATTCTCAACGCCGCCGGCTGCACCTTCGATGACGTGATTGACGTCACGGTGTTCATGGTCGATCCGCAGTCGACCTTCGAAAAAGCCTGGGAAGTGGTGCCGGAGTTCTGGGGCGAAGCGCCGCATCCGACCATCACGGCCGTCGGTGTGACCTGGCTGTATGGCTTCGATTTCGAGATCAAGGTCATCGCCAAGCTGCCTTAGTGCCCGACGCTCAATCCGCCGGCCACGCCTCAACGCAGTTGAAATCCGCATCACAGCCCGACAGACTCACGCCCCGTTTCGGCAGGTCGTGCCGGGGCGCAGCGAGAAGGGGCGGCAAGGTTGAACGAACACACATTGTCCAGGCGCCTGGAGCGCGTGGCGGCGCTGGTGCCTGCCGGCGCGCGACTGGCCGACATCGGCTCCGATCACGCCTACCTGCCGGTGGCGTTGATGCGCCGCGGAACCATTGCCATGGCAGTGGCAGGGGAGGTGGCGACGACGCCGTTCAGGGCGGCCGAACGCACGGTGCGCGAGAACGGCTTTGAGGAACGAATCCGTGTGCGTCTGGCCGATGGCCTGGCGGCGATTGAAGCGGAAGACGGCATCACCGCCATCAGCCTCTGCGGCATGGGGGGCGAGACCATTCGCGACATCGTTGAGGCCGGCAAAGGGCGGCTCAACGGAAGGGAACTGTTGATTCTGCAGCCCAATGGCGGCGAGCCTGAGCTGCGCCAGTGGTTGATGGAGAACGCGTATCGCATCGTCCACGAGGACGTGCTGCGGGAGAACCGCTTCGACTACGAAATCATCGTCGCCGAACGCAGCGGGCCGGTGGTGTACAGCTCTGAAGCGCTGTACTTCGGCCCGTTGTTGATGGCGGCGCGCAGCCCGGCATTCCTCGACAAATGGCGTCGACTGCTCCGTTGCAAACACCGAGACTTGGCCAACTTGCGACAGGCCCGGCAGGCGGTGTCGGAGCAGAAACTGCACGACACCGAGCAACAAGTGCGCTGGATTATCGAATTGCTCGGCTGATTGTGCGCGGTCTCAGCCCCTTGATCTCAGCCCATCCATTTCAAAGTCCCGGACGCAACGCCCGGGACTCGAAACCTCGTCTCAAAGCTCTTTCTTCATGTGTTTCTCGATCTGCTCCAGAGACTTGCCTTTGGTTTCCGGCAGGCACAGGAAGACGAAGATCAGCGAACCGATGTTGATCGCCGCAAACACGAAAAAGGTCGGGTTGCCGAGGGTGTCCACCGCGATCGGGAACAGGAACGCAACCGTGGCGTTGAACAGCCACTGCATCGACACCGCCGTGCCGGTCAGCAGCCCGCGCACCTGCATCGGGAACAGCTCGGACATCAGCAGCCAGTACACCGGCGATATGCACATCTGCATGAACAGCAGGAACACCAGAATGCACGCCAGCGCGGCATAGCTCTGGGTCAGGTTCTGCGGCATGAACATCAGCACGCAACCCAGCGCTGCCTGCATCATGATCACGATGACCAGGCCGGTCATCAGCAGGTGACGACGCCCGTAACGGCCGATGGCCCAGATCCCCAGCAAGGTCGCGATGACCGAGACGATGCCGTTGCCGATGGTTGCCGTCAGTGCAGCGTTGGTGCCCATGCCGGTGTGTTTGAGGATGATCGGCGTGTAGTACATGAACGCGTTGACGCCGGTGAACTGCGCGGTAAAGCCCAGCCCGACACCGATCAGCAACAGCTTCAACACCCAAGGCTGACGCAGCAACTTGCGTGCGGCGACGCGCTTGTGGGCCTCTTTCTCCTGGGTTTTCATTTCCTCGACTTCGCGCTTGGCGGCGTCTTTTGTGTCACGCAGTTGTTCGAGCACGTGCTGCGCTTCATCGAAGCGGCCTTTGGAGGCCAGCCAGCGCGGCGACGGCGGCACGAAGAACGTACCGATCAGCAGCAACACGCCCGGGACCATGGCGATGGCCAGCATGTAGCGCCAGATGCCGGGGGTGTGCAGCAACGCCGCGAGCACCGCGCTGAGCACGTAAGCCAGCAACTGGCCGCTGACGATCATCAGCTCGTTGCGGCTGACCAGCCGGGCGCGACGAGAAGGGCCTGCGATCTCGGCAATGAACACCGGCACCGTGGCCGAGCCACCGCCAACGGCGATGCCCAGCAGAAAACGTGCGGCGACCATGAACGGCACCGAGGGCGCCGTGGCCGTGCCGAGGGCGCCGACGATGAACAACAGCGACAGCATGCGCAGGGTCACGCGTCGGCCAAAACGATCGGAGAGGTAACCGCTGGCCAGTGAGCCAAAGGCGGCGCCGACGATCAGCGATGCCGTGATCAGCCCTTCGCTGACGGGGTTCAGGCCGAGGCCGCCCTGATCGAGCGGCAAGGTCATGAAGGGCAGAGCGCCCGCGATGATGCCCGTGTCGTAACCGAAAGCGAGTGCGCCCATGGTGGCGACAAGGACCGAGATGAATATCAGACGACGCGGCGAAGTGCGCTGCTCGTCTGGTTGGCCTATGGCGGCGGATGGGTTGCTGGAAGACATGGAAACCTAAACCTCTCGTGGAACGGGCGTTGTGCCGGTTCGCTGACGTCGTGCTTAGGGGCATGCCGGGCCTGTGAGTTCCGTGGGAGGGCGAAAAAACCTGACCGATCAGTCGTGAGCGGAGGCGCCAGCCTGGAGCATCTCGCCGACCTTCTGCGCGAAGCGGTCCATCCCGAACGGCTTGAGCAACACCGCCATGCCGGTCGGCAGTTGATCGCCACTCACCGCCGAGTTTTGCGCGTAACCGGTGACGAACAGCACGTCGAGGGAGGGCAGCAGGGCACGCGCGGCGTCGGCGACCTGCCGGCCATTCATGCCGCCGGGCAGGCCGACGTCGGTCACCAGCAGATCGATCGAGGCCATCGACTGCAGCATCTGCAAGCCTGACGGCCCATCCATGGCTTCGCTGACCTGATAACCGCGCTCGCGCAGGGCGTCGCACATCAGCATGCGCACGTGGGGCTCGTCGTCGATGACCAGCACGGTTTCGCCGCGAGTGCCGGGCTGCGAGGGACCGCGGGCCGGCGCCTGTTCGCGGTCACCCAGGTAGCGCGGCAAATACAACGAAATCGTCGTGCCCAGGCCGTGGGTGGACCGCGCCTGAATGGTGCCGCCGGACTGGTGCACGAAGCCGTGGATCATCGACAGCCCCAGGCCGGTGCCTTGGCCGATGGGTTTGGTGGTGAAGAACGGGTCGAAGATCCGGTCGAGAACCTCCGGCGCGATGCCCATGCCGGTGTCGCTCACACTGATTTCCACGAAGTCGCCGTCGGGCAGTGGCGAGGCCAGGTCTGCAGTGCTGTCAGCCGAAACGTTGCGGGTCTGCACGGTGAGTTCGCCGCCGCTCGGCATGGCGTCGCGGGCATTGAGCGTCAGATTGACCAGCGCGCTTTCCAGCTGCGGTGCGTCGATCTGGCTCAGCCACAGGTCGCCGCTGGCGATGGTCCTCATGTTGATGGACGGGCCGATGGTGGACGAGATGAGCTGACCCATGCCTGCCACCAGACGGTTGAGGTCGGTGGGTTTGGGATCGAGGGTCTGGCGACGGGAAAACGCCAGCAGCCGCTGGGTGAGGGTGGCGGCGCGATGCGCCGAATCGTGGGCGGCATTGAGGTAGCGGTCCAGACCCTCCATCCGGCCATTGGCGATGCGCCGCTCGATCATCTCCAGGCTGCCGATGATCCCGGCGAGCAAGTTGTTGAAGTCGTGGGCGATGCCCCCGGTGAGCTGCCCGACGGCTTCCATCTTGTGCGCCTGGCGCAGGGCCGAGTGGGCTTCCGACAATTCCCTCGAGCGGGCAAGCACGCGCTGTTCAAGGGTTTCATTGGCGCTTTGTACCTGCTGGAACAGCGTCGCGTTGTCGATGGCGATGGCGGCCTGAGCAGCCAGCGCCGACATCAGTTTTTCATGACGCAGGGTGAACTGCGCCGGCGCCGAGTGTCCGTAGAACAGGCCCCCGAGCACCTCCCCCGACCGCGACACGACCGACACCGCCAGGTAGCTGCGCACGGGGCGATGGCCGGCGGGCAAGCCGAAGTGCGGCGAAATCCGCCCATAGCGTGGGTCGAGCAGAATGTCATCGGAACGCATCACGCCTTCAGTGAGGAGCGCCGGAGCAAACACCGGGCTGGCTTGTGGGCCTGGCAGCCGGGCCAATGCCGGCGACTCGGCGCCAGACAGCGTAAAGAGATCGAAATGATCGCGGGCGGCGCTGTGAAAATACCCGCCGATCTGCGCGCCGGTCATCTCTCGGCCGGCATCGGTCACGGTCTGCACCAGCCGCTTGAGGTCCAGTTCCAGAGCCAGTTCCGCGCTCACTCGATTCAGCGTTTCCAGCGTGCGGGTCTGCTCGCGCAAGGCGGCTTCGCTGGCCTCCAGTGCGGCCCGGGAGATATGCGCTTCGGTAACGTCGTAGCCTTCACAGAAAATACCCGTCACCTGGCCCGATTCATCCAGCAGCGGCTCGTAGATGAAATCCAGGTAACGCACCTCGCTCGGGGCACCGGGGTGGTTGAGCTGGATCGGCGTGCGTTGCTGAACCAGCCGCTCGCCGGTGCGGTAGACCCCGTCCAGCCACTCGTAAAACCCTTGGCCGGCCAGCTCCGGGAACGCCTCGTGGATGGTTTTGCCGACGTAATCGCGCTCGCCGAACAGCCGGGTGTAGGACTGGTTGACGAATTCGAAGCGGTGCTCGGGGCCTTTGAGGACGGTGATGAAGCCGGGGGCCTGCTCGAACATCTTGCGCTGGCGGACCAGCTCCTCCGCCCGGCGACGTTCGGCGAGGATCCGGTCAGTGACCTCGTGGCCCTGATTGAGGATGCCCGCGATGCGCCCGTTTTCCCCGCGAATGGGCGTCAGGCTGTAATTCCACCAGCTTTCCTTCACCTTCCCGGCGCGTTCCATCATCAACAGTTGATCGAATGTCGAAAAGGCTTCGGCGTTTTTGTACGCCGCCTCGAACTGCGGCCCGACGACGTCCCAGATGGCTGACCAGACTTCTCGCGCCGGGCGGCCCAGCACCGCCGGATGGCGATCCGCAGGAATTGGCGCCCAGGCATCGTTGTACAGCAGACAAAAATCCCCGCCCCAGTAGATCGCCGTCGGGAAACTCGAATGCAGGCAAATGCTGATGGCCGAACGCAGCGACTGCGGCCAGCCCGCCGGATCGCCCAGCGACGTCGACGCCCAGTCGAAATCCCGGATCAGCTGCCCCATCTCGCCGCCGCCAAGGAGAAAATCCAGGGGGCCTATTTGTACGTTGTCCGACATCATGGGCGACTACTCGACGCTGTCATTTGAAAAAAATGGACTGGGGATGACGGGATAGATTTCCGCGACTGGATGAGCGACGCACATCAGTACGATGGCAGCAAGCCACCATGTTGGGCGCAGGTCGGCAGTGTGACAGTAATGCCACTCGCTGTGTAACAGATCGCTGATGCCGGCGCGGCAACGACGAGTATCGTGCATTGCCCGGCTGTGCTGCAGCGGGCATCATTCCCGCACATACGACACATGGAGGCGTCCCGTGCCCCTATCCGCGCTGCACACCCTCCCCGAAGACCGCCTGTTGGTGGGGCTCGGCGCATCGGCGGGCGGCCTTGAGGTGTTACAGCGCTTTTTGCGGCTGATGCCCGCCGATTCAGGCATGACCTTTCTGGTCATCCAGCACCTGGCGCCGGCGCCGCCCAGCCTGCTGACCGAGATCCTTGCGCGGTCGACCTCCATGCAGGTTGTCGAAGCCAGCCATGGCGCGGCCCTCGAAGGCAACACGGTTTATGTCATCCCGCCGCAGTACGCGCTGAGCGTCACCCTGCTTGCCTACCCGCGCCATCGTTTGTTGCAACGCCGCTTCGCTGGCCGTGTGGTCAGACGTGAGCGCGACCTCTGGCAGCAGGTGTTCGCCAGGGTGTGCCGCAGCGGCCATGCCGAAGAGTGCGATTTGAGCCTGGAGCGTACCGATGGTACGCACTGGCAGGCGCGCTTGAATTGCGTGCGCCACGACGGCGACTTGAACGGCATTCGCGTAACCCTGACCGACCTCACCGCGCGTCGGCAAATCGAGCAGCGCCTCAACCTCGCCGCCAGCGTCTTCACCCATGCGCGGGAAGGCATCATGATCACCGACCCCGACGGGGCGATCATTGAAGTCAACGACGCGTTTACGACCATCACCGGTTATGAGCGCAGCGAATCGATTGGCAGAAACCCTCGATTTCTGGCGTCCGGCATGACGCCGCGCGCCCAGTACGTCAGCCTTTGGCACTGCCTGTTGTCCGAGCATTACTGGCAGGGTGATGTCTGGAACCGCCGGCGCAACGGCGAGGCTTACGCCGCGCGCCAGACCATTACCGCGATTACCGACGGTCACGGTGTCATCCAGCATTACGTGTCGCTGTTCACCGACGTCACTGAGTTGCACAGCTATCAGCGCCAGCTGGAATACGTCGCCCACTACGACCCACTGACCCACCTGCCGAATCGCGTTCTGCTGGCCTCGCGCATGCAACAGGCGATGGCCAGCGCCCTGAGCTCGGGCAGAAAGCTGGCGCTGGCGTATCTGGACCTCGACGGGTTCAAGTCCATCAATGACCTGCACGGCCATGACGTGGGCGATCGCGTCCTGTCCAGCGTTTCCCGCCGTATGCAGCACGCGCTGAATGATGCCTGCACGCTGGCGCGTCTGGGTGGAGACGAGTTCGTTGCGTTAATCGTCGATCTCGATCACGTCTGCGACAGTGCGCCGATGCTTGAGCGACTGCTTTCCTGCGCCAGCGAGGTCGTGCAGATGACGCCGCTGAGTGTGGCCCTCTCGGCGAGCATCGGCGTCAGCTATTACCCGCAGGACGGCGAGATCAGCGCCGATCAGTTGCTGCGCCAGGCCGACCAGGCGATGTATCAGGCAAAACTGGAAGGCAAAAACCGATTCCATGTCTTCGACGCGCGGCATGATCAGGAACTGCGCGGGCACAACGCGCGACTGGACCGCATCGATCAAGCCATCCGTGATCAGGAACTGCGCCTGTATTTTCAGCCCAAGGTTAATCTGCGCACCGGCGCGGTGGTCGGCGCCGAAGCCTTGCTGCGCTGGCAGCACCCGGAGCGGGGGCTGCTGCTGCCAAGCAGCTTTCTGCCGTTGATCGAGAGCAACGCGCTGTCGGAAGTGGTGGGTGAGTGGGTGCTGGAAAGTGCCCTGCTGCAAATCGAACGATGGCAGCACGAGGGATTGCATTTGGCGGTGAGCATCAACGTCGGGGCGCGGCAGCTTCAGCATGCCGATTTCGTTGCGAACCTGACCGAGCGGCTCGCGGCGCATCCCGCCGTCAACCCCGAGATGCTGATGATTGAAATCCTTGAAACCAGCGCGCTGGAAGACGTTGAAGGGATCTCGCACACGCTGAGCAACTCCGGGCAGTTGGGTGTGCGCTTTGCCCTCGATGACTTCGGCACGGGGTATTCGTCCCTCAGCTACTTGAAGCGGCTGCCGGTGGCGCAGTTGAAGATCGATCAGACGTTCATTCACGGCATGCTCGATGCGCCCGGGGATATCTCGATCCTGCAGGCGATCCTCGGGCTGGCCAACGCGTTCGGTCGGGAGGTTATCGCTGAGGGCGTCAATAACCTGGAACAGGCGCAACGCCTGCTCCAGTTGGGCTGCGAAAAGGGTCAGGGTTTCGGCATCGCCGAACCGATGCCTGCCACGCAGATGCGTGCCTGGATCGACGAGTGGATGGCTAACCCGCTGATCCGACGGCAATAGATCAGTGACTCCGTTGGGCCTGAACCTCGCTCGCGTCTGTAACGCTGGGCGAGCGCCCGCTGACAGGCGAGGGTGCCAGTTGGCGCCAGCCATAAAAGGCGAGGGCGGTGAGCAATGCACCGATCCACACGATCACCCCGGCCCAGAAGGTGTGCGACATGAAATGCCAGCCCTGCAGCACGCGCGTGGTGCCGTAGATCGCGCCCAGAACCATCGATGCGTAAAGGATTGCCCGGGCATGGCGCCATTGATAGCGGCGCGCAACGAAGTACAGCGCGACCATGGTGAAGCCGCCGGAGGCATGGCCACCCGGCCAGCAGCGACCGGCGCCGGCTTCATGGAACAGGCTGAAATTCTCGAACCACTCCCTTTTCTCCATCGTCCCGCCGTACAGCGTGGTCTCCACCGGGCAGTAGATGCTGGTATGGCTTTTGAAGAAATGGATCATGCCGGTGATGATTGCAAACGACACGACGATGAACAGGAAGTCCCGACGGTGGCGAGCGGTAAAGCGCAATACCGGGGCGATGCGCAGGGATTCCAGCGAGCGCATTAGCCGATCGTCTCGCCCGGGTTTCAACAGCGGCCAGAGGAATGACAGGACCGAGCCGATGATCGCGGCTTCACCCGTGAGATCGGGGATGATCCGCGGCCAGCGGTGGGTCAGGTTTTCGAACAGGCGATTGTGGCCAAACGGGAATTCGTGGTTCGGGTAATACAGCCAGTTGCTGATGACCTCGTCCAGGGAAGTCAGGTCGAAGACCACGAATATCGCCAGCGCAATGGCGATCGGTAAACCCAGGTTCCAGGCATAAAATCGTGATCGTTCGCTTCGCACGTTGGAATGTCCCGATAAGCATGAATGATTAACGTCGTCCGACTATTGCCGGCCGCTGACGAAATATAGACAGACGCAGGTCAAACGGCAGTGAAGGCCATGTGAAAACTCTATTCAGTTCACGCAACCTCGGCTTTAAAAATTTAGTTAGCGGTGAGTGTCAGTCGCGCGTTACAGCCTTGATGCCGATCGACTTGTCGGGAATGAATAACAGCTCGCCGCCACTGTTTTTTTCACGTGCCGTTAACCAAACAGTCATGCATCGCTGTTTACGCTTGTTGTCATTCAATGACGCAGACTTACGTCTGCCGATGGACTGAACAGTCGGAGCTACACGATGCGCGAACACATTAATGCCCCGCCCGCACGCAGCGCGGGTAAGTTATTTAAAGGCGCCAATAGATTCCGTGTTCTGCTGAGCGCCGCCGCGATCGTCGTGTCGCTGCTGCTGTTGACGGGTTACACCTACTGGCCCCGTTCGCCCATTGAACTCGCCAGCGGGCAAAACATGAGCAGGGCGGGTCTTTACGAGAGCTGGAAGAAAGGCGAAGTCGTCGTGCTGGTACGCCACGGCGAGCGCTGCGACCGCTCCGATAATGAATGCCTGGGACCCGAGGACGGGATCACCCGCAATGGCAGCCAGATATCGGCCGAGGTCGGGAATTCATTGAGCCGACTGGGTTTGGGCCAGACCGATGTCATCGCCAGCCCCTCCACGCGCACGGCGCAAACCGCCGCAGCCTTGTTCGGCCATCCGGTTGCGTCCCAGGACTGGCTGTTTGACTGCGAGAAGATGAACCTAGGCCAGGTCATGGCCCACAAGGCAAGCGACCGTAATCTAGTGGTGGTCACCCACAGCGGTTGCATCGGCCAGATAGAAAGTCAGCAGGGTTATCCCCATGCCGATATGAGCGAATACGACAGTGCGGTATTTATCTCGCCGGATAAACACAGCCGGCCTGTTATCAGGGGTGTGCTTAATCCTGAAGACTGGAAGCAACTGGCGATTAAGGGAACTCAGTAATATAACGTGAGGATGGGCGGCTATTTACACAGTTGATAGCCGACGCCATACACCGTATGTACCAGCGGGAAGGCAAAACCATCGTCGACCACTTTCCGTATTTGATGCACTCGAGTTCCGAGGCCAGTGCTTTTATGGGTGCCTAGTTCGCCCCAGAGCATTTCGGCGATTTCTGCTTTGCTGACGATGGCGGGACTTCTCAACATCAGCAGCGCCAGAATGTCGATGTTGGTTGGATTGAGTTTCAGGTGTTTATCGGCGCGAGATGCCCGGTATTTCTCCGTATCCAGCACCAGATCTTCAACGACCAGCATATTAGTGATTCCACCCTCGCGACAGTGGCGGGATAGTAGGGCCGCGATTGTCAAAAATTGGTTTGAGGTGTGTGAAGAACTCGTGGGACTGACGCCGCAATCAATTCGGGACTGGCGCCGTACTCAATTGTGGGACAGGCACTGAACCCCTTGTGGGACCGGCTTCAGCCGGGAAGGCGTCAGGCGTCACACCGCAAATCTTGTGGCGCACACGCGGGCCTCTTCCCGGCTGAAGCCGGTCCCACTAAAAAGCATCGTGCGCATCCAGTGGGGCCGGCGCCGGGCCCTTGTTGTGGGACCGGCTTCAGCCGGGAAGGCGTCGGCGGCTACACCATCGAACCACCCGCGACGTTTTTGAATGGCAGCCACTGCTTCTGCGGGATCGGCAATTCGCAGGACTCCCCGCGCCCGATCGGAAAGTAGTGAAACCCGCTGCGCGCCAGCCGTTCGGTGTCGTACAGGTTGCGGCCGTCGAAGATCACCGGCGCGGCGAGGCGTTGCTGGATCAGCTCGAAATCCGGGGCCTTGAACTGTTGCCACTCGGTGCAGATGATCAGCGCGTCTGCATCGTTTAACGTCGACTCCGGCGTGCCCATCAGAATCAGGTCCTTGCGGTTGCCGTAGAGGCGCTGCGTCTCTTGCATGGCCTCGGGGTCAAACGCCCGCACCGTGGCGCCGGCATCCCACAAGGCTTCCATCAGCACCCGGCTCGGCGCGTCGCGCATGTCGTCGGTGTTCGGCTTGAACGCCAGGCCCCACAAGGCAAACGTCTTGCCGCGCAGATCCCCTTCGTAAAAGGCTTTGACCCGCTCAAACAGTTTGTTCTTCTGCCGCTCGTTGATGGCCTCGACCACCGCCAGCAGGTCGTTGGAGCAATGGGCTTCCCGGGCGCTGTGGATCAAGGCGCGAATGTCCTTGCCGAAGCACGAGCCGCCATAACCGCAGCCGGGGTAGATGAAGTCGTAGCCGATGCGTGAATCGGCGCCGATGCCCAGCCGGACCGACTCAACGTCCGCCCCCAGGTGCTCGGCCAGTTCGGCGATCTGGTTGATGAAGCTGATCTTGGTCGCCAGCATGCAATTGGCCGCGTACTTGGTCAGCTCAGCGCTGCGCAGGTCCATGAACATGATCCGGTCATGGTTGCGATTGAACGGCGCGTACAGCTCGCGCATCACTTTGCGCACGGCGTCGTTGTCGCAGCCGATGACGATACGGTCCGGACGCCGGCAGTCGTTGACCGCCGACCCCTCTTTGAGAAACTCCGGGTTGGAGACGATATCGAACTGCAGCAAGCGACCGGCCTGGCGCAGGGCTTTGTCGATGTGCCCGCGCAGGGCGTCGCCACTGCCGACGGGCACCGTGGACTTTTCAACAATGATCAGCGGCTCGGACCGGTACATCGCGATGGCCTCGCCGACCGCGAAAAAGCCCCTCAGGTCGGCCGAACCGTCATCGCGGGACGGGGTGCCGACGGCGATGAACAACACCTCGGCGTGCTCGACGGCCAATTGGGTGTCGGTGGTGAACTGCAGGCGCTTGTTCTCCAGATTCTCCCTCACCAGTCCGGCCAGCCCCGGTTCGAAAATGTGCACCTGGCCCTGGCGCAACTGCTCGACCTTGGCCTGATCGATGTCCATGCAGACCACGTCGTGGCCAACTTCAGCAAGCACGGTGGCTTGCACCAGCCCGACATACCCACTACCGAAAACGCTGATTTTCATGAAGAAAAGCCCTGTGGAGGAGTGCTGGAAATGCGCCGAAGGTTGATGGTCAGCACGCCCATCACGATCAGCATGACGCCCAAAGTTTTCGATACCGTGAACGTCTCATGGAAAAATGGCAGCGCCGCGGCCAGCGCATAGACCAGCACGTAGCTGACGCTGAGCAGGGAATAGGCGCGACTCAGCGGAAGATCACGCAGCGCCAGCAGCCAGGCGAGCATCGACAGGGCGTAAGCGAGGATCGCGGCACCGATCACCGCCACCGCACCGGGCTCGAATCGCACCAGCCCCCCCGGCTCGAGCCAGAGCGCAGGCGAAGGCAGACGACTCATGCCCCAGCGCATACCCAACTGCGCTGCGCTCACCAGCGCCACGCTGCCCATCGCCCACGCGGTCGCCCCGCGTCTGCTGCCCGACGGGTAAATGCTTGAGCGGCTCATGCCTGACGCCCCAACAAAAGAACGCCGGCCAGAATCAACGCGACGCCCAACCAGTGGACGGCGTCGATGGACTCCTTGAAAACAAAGCGGCTGGCCAGGGTGATCAGCACCACATTAAGGCCCAGCATCGGGTAGGCGATGCCGACCTCGAGGCGCTGCAACACCAGCAGCCAGCCGACGAGGCCCAATCCCAGACAGCCCACGGCCAGCCACAACCAGAACGAGCGAGCTGCCGCGAGCACGCCGGGAAACGTGCCGCGCCAGCGCTCCACCGCACACTTCTGCGCGACCTGGCCCAGGCACGTCAGCCCGCATGTGCCCAACAGCAGCAGCCAGGTCATGGCGCTGACTTCTCGTAAATGAGGATGATCAAATTGCCTTCGTCGTAGCGCTCGGCGTCCTTGGGCAGCAACTCGAGTTCGCGCAGTTCCTCGTCGGTTCTGCCGCGCATGACCACCCCGACCTGACCCTCGCTGCGGGCTTTGGTCATCCAGGTGTTGATCCTTTTCAGGGTCACTTCGCGGCCTGTCGCGTCGGGATACGCCAGGCCGTATTCCAGCTCGTTCCAAGTGTTGAAAAACGACACATCGGTCCTGTTCAGTCGCCAGACCAGTGCCGAGGCGGCCCCCAGGTCATTGCTCAACAGGTGCGTGCTGGCCGCCAGTTGCGCTTGATGGGCAAGCACAAACTGGTCGGGTGTCTTGTTATGCACGACGTCATAGGGAAGGGCCGCGGGCAACAGCGCGACCAGCAACCAGCTGCCCAGTGCCGGTGCGGCCCAATACTTCCAGGGGCGAATGCCTTGCAGCGCATTGCTCGCACACCAGCCGCCCAGCACGATGATCGCCAGCAGCAGGCTCACCGGCTCGTGGTCGTACACCGGCTGTTTGAGTTGCAGGTACACCAGCGCCAACAGCCCGATCAATCCGGCCGTCGCGTTCAGCCAGCCGTTGATGCGCAAGGCAGTGAGCCGACCCTGCTGGAGCCGCTCGATCAGCGCATCGGCCATCAACAGCGCCACCGGCAGCAGACACGGCAGAATGTAGGTCGGCAGCTTGCCATTGCTGAGGCTGAGAAACGCCAGCGGCACCAGCAGCCAGATCAGGAGAAAGCCGGTTTCAGCGCGACGTTTGCGCTGCCAGGCCTGGCGGAACGTGACCGGCAACAACGCCGCCCACGGCAGGCAGGACACCACCAGCAGCGGCAGGTAGAACCACCAGGGCTCGGCGTGTTGGGCATCGGCCCCGGCGAAGCGCCGCACATGCTCGTGCCAGAAGAAGAAACGCCAGAAGTCAGGTTCCTGCTCGTGCACCGCCAGCACCCACGGCAGGCTCACCAGGATGGCAATCAACACCGCCAGCGGCCCGTAGCGCAGCAGTTCGCCGAGGCGCCGCTGCCAGAGCATGTAGGGCAGGGTGACCATCACCGGCAGCGCCCAGGCCAGAAATCCCTTGGTCATGAAGCCGATGCCGCAGGCCAGGCCGATCAGCGCCCAGGCACCCAGTCGAGCACGCCCGCTGCTGTGGACAGCGCACCAGAACCCCACCAGCGTCAGGTTGGCCCACAGGGTGAACTGAGGATCGAGGTTGGTGTAACCGGCTTGCCCGGCAATGAACGCAAAGCTCATGAACAGCAGCGCGCTGGCGAAGCTTTTGCGCGGGTCGTTCCACATCCGCGCGGCGAGCCAGTAAGCGAGCACCACGCTCATGCCAGTGCTCAGCGCCGACACGATGCGCACGCCAAACAGGTTTTCACCAAAAATCGCCTGGCCCACGGCAATCAGCCAGTAGCCCGCAGCGGGTTTTTCGAAGTAACGCACGCCCATGAAGTGCGGCACCGCCCAGTGCCCGCTGTTCAGCATCTCCTGACTGATCTGGGCGTAGCGGGTCTCATCGGGAATCCACAACCCGTGGGACCCCAACGGCAGCAGATAGAACACGACGAAGGCCAGCACCAGCAGGGCGACGTTGCGGTGTTCGGCTTTGATCATCGCTGCACCCCCAGCCAGCCTTCGCGGCCGCGCAAAACGCCGCGAACCAACTGGCCTGAAGGCACGTGATCCAGTGAATCCGGCAGCAGTGCGCCAAGGGGTTGAAAGTGGATGCCACGGGTTTTCGCTTCACTCAACAGCGCGCGAAAAGCCGGGGCCATGACGATGCCTTCGACCTCGGCGTGAACGGTGTAGACGTTCAGCTTCGATGCCGCAAACCGCTCGAGGATGTCGTCGTTGAAAGACTGGGCGTCGAGCTGTGGCGACACCAGTTCGTCGTAAGTCGGCAGGTCCACCGGAATCTGCGGCGTGCCCAGGGTCCCGTCGGCCAGCACCGGCCTGAATATCGAGGTGCCCCGGCAGTCGCTGTTGTAGCGAAAACCGAATGCCTCTTTCGCCTGGACCACGCGTTCATCGGCGCGCCAGCCGGCGGCGGCGGAGCAGGTCACCGGGTGGCCGAGGATGTCGTTCAACACGTCAACGCCGCGCTGGATCTGACCGGTCAGTTGCGCCTCGCTCCAGCGCCCGGCATGGGCCTGCCAGGCATGGTGGTCCCAGGCGTGCAGGCCCACTTCATGACCGGCGTCCCGGGCCCGGCGCATCAGTGGCCCGAGGTCGCGACCGATGGGTTTGCCGGGCCACGCGGTGCCCGCCAGGAGAATGTCCCAGCCATACAGACTGGCCGCCCGCGAACGCAGCATTTTCCAGAGGAATTGCGGCCGCGCCAGGCGCCACAGATGGCGGCCCATGTTGTCCGGGCCGACGCTGAAGAAAAACGTCGCCTTGACCTGCGCTTCGTCGAGCAGGTCCAGCAGTCGCGGCACGCCGTCGCGGGTGCCGCGCCAGGTGTCGACGTCGATGCGCAACCCGGCCTTCATCAGCCGCGTGCGCCGGGGGTAACGGTCAGTTCTGCCTGTTCGGCCATGGCTTCGCGGAGGAAGAAGTCCAGAGTCTTGCCGATGGTTTCGCTCAGCTCGATGGTCGGTGTCCAGCCGATCAGGCGCTTGGCGTTGTCGATGCTCGGCTTGCGGTGGCTGACATCCTGATAGCCCTTGCCGTAGAACGATTGGCTTTCAACCTCACGGAACCCGGCGAATGGCGGGAAGTTGTGGCGCAGCGGATGGGCTTCGAACTGACGCAGCAACTCGGTACCCAACTGGCGAATGCTGGCTTCGTTGTCGGGGTTGCCGATGTTGATGATCTGGCCGTTGCAGAGCCCGCCCTTGTTTTCGATGATCCGCGCCAAGGCTTCGATGCCGTCCACGACGTCGGTGAAGCAGCGCTTCTGCGCGCCGCCGTCCACCAGCCGGATCGGCGTGCCCTCCACCAGATGCAGAATCAGTTGGGTGATGGCCCGGGAGCTGCCGATGCGCGCAGAGTCCAGACGGTCCAGCCGTGGCCCCATCCAGTTGAACGGGCGAAACAGGGTGAACTGCAAGCCTTTCTGGCCGTAGGCCCAGATCACCCGGTCCAGCAACTGCTTGGACACCGAGTAGATCCAGCGTTGTTTGTTGATCGGGCCAACCACTAGATTCGAGCTGTCCTCGTCGAAATTGGCGTCCTGGCACATGCCGTAGACCTCCGAGGTCGACGGGAAGATCACCCGTTTGTTGTACTTGACGCAGTAGCGGACGATTTTCAGGTTTTCTTCGAAGTCCAGCTCGAACACCCGCAGCGGGTTGCGCGTGTATTCGATGGGCGTGGCGATGGCCACCAGCGGCAGCACCACGTCGCACTTCTTGATGTGGTACTCGATCCACTCGGAGTGGATGCTGATGTCACCTTCGATGAAGTGGAAATTCGGCCTGGCGCGCAGGCGTTCGATGGCGTCCGAGCCGATGTCCATGCCGTAGATTTCGTAACGGTCGTCCTGCAGCAAACGCTCCGAGAGGTGATTGCCGATGAAACCGTTGACCCCGAGGATCAGCACGCGGGTGCGCCGGACCGGGCGGCGCGGGTCCTTGCCCTGCAAGCGCGAACCCTCCACCAGACCGAACTCGCGGGCCAGTTGCGCGCCGCTCAGGTACAGGCCGTCGTCGCCACGCTGACCGGCCTTGATCACCAGCGAGCCTTCGCCACAGGCAATGCGCAACGGCTCGCAACCGAGCACGGTGCCGGGCGCTTCGCCGCTGTTACCGACCTCCGCTCGCGCGGCCCAGACAATCAGTTTGTGCTCACCCACCGGGCAAAAGGCGCCGGGGTAGGGCTGGGTCACTGCCCGCACCAGATTGCCCAGACGGGTTGCCGGCAGCGACCAGTCGATCAAGCCGTCGGCAGCGGTGCGCCGGCCGTAACAGGTGGCGGCAGATTCATCCTGGGGTGTCCCCGACAACTGACCCCGGGCAAGCAATGGCAGGGTTTCCGAGAGCAGATCCGCAGCGGTTTCACGCAACTTGCCGTGCAGGGTCAGGGCCGTTTCAGTCGGGCTGATCGAGATCCGCTGTTGCGCCACGATCGGCCCTGCGTCGGCGCGCTTGACCATCTGGTGCAAGGTCACGCCGGTTTCGCTTTCACCGTTTACCAGCACCCAATTGGCCGGCGCCCGGCCGCGATACCTCGGCAGCAGCGAGCCGTGCAGGTTGAACGCGCCATCCTTCGCGCAGGCCAGCAATGGTTCGCTGAGCAGTTGGCGGTAGTAGAGCGAGAAGATGAAATCGGGCGCAAGCCGGGCGATGCGCTCAAGCCACAGCGGGTGGTTGGGGTCTTCCGGCGCGTGCACGGCGATCCCGTGCTGCGCGCACAGCTGGGCCACCGAGCCGAAGAAGGTTTTTTCCTTGGGATCATCGGCATGGGTGAACACCGCAGCGATCTCATATCCCGCGTCAAGCAGTGCCTGCAGGCCAACGCAGCCAATATCGTGGTAAGCAAAGACGACAGCTTTCTTGTTCATGGTGCAACCTTGTTGGCGTAAGCAGGGGCAGAAGAGGGGGCTGCAGAATGGGCAGCATCGAGCGCTGTTACGGGGGACCCGCGCACGACTTTTTCAATGAAGAAACGCGGCCGTGCGCGCACGTCGCTGTACATGCGGCCGAGGTATTCGCCGAGCAGGCCCATGCCGATGAACTGTCCGCCGGTGAACACGAACAGCACCGCAAACAGGACGAAGGTGCCGTGCCCGGCCCACGGCGCGCCGAAGATCAGGCGCAGGACCACCAGCGCCAGCGCGAACAGCACGCCGAGCAGTGCCATGCCGACACCGACGATGCTCAGCAGACGCAGGGGCGTGGTGGTCATGCAGGTGATCAGGTCGAACATCAGGTTGATCAGGCGCATGGGGCTGTACTTGGAGTCGCCGTGCTCGCGCTCGGCGTGCTCGACCAGGATTTCCGTGGTGTGCCGGGCGAAGCTGTTGGCCAGAATCGGGATGAAGGTGCTGCGTTCCCGGCAGGCGAGCATGGCGTCGACGATGGTGCGCCGGTACGCGCGCAGCATGCAGCCGTAGTCGTTCATCGCCACGCCGGTGGAACGCTGCACGGCCAGGTTGATGAGTTTCGACGGCCAGCGCCGCCAGGCGGAATCCTGCCGATGGTTGCGCACCGTGCCGACCACGTCGTAGCCCTGTTCGGCCAGCTTCACCAGACGGGGGATCTCTTCGGGCGGGTTCTGCAGGTCGGCGTCCAGGGTGATCACCACGTCGCCCTTGCACTGCTCAAAGCCGGCCATGATCGCCGCGTGCTGGCCGTAATTGCGGTTGAGAATGACCGCTACCACATGGCTGCCCTCACGCTCCGCCGCCTGCTGAAGCAGTTCGGCCGAGTCATCACGGCTGCCATCGTCCACCAGCACGATTTCAAAGGCATGGCCGAGCAGGGCGCAGGCGGCCTCGGTGCGGCGCAGCAGTTCGGGCAGGCTTTGTTCCTCGTTGTAGACCGGGATGACGATGGACACACAGCGGACGGGATAGGCTTTCAAGGGCGCGCTTCCACAATGGATTCAATGGCGCGGACCACCCGCTCGACGTCGTCGCGGGTCATGTCCGGGAACAGCGGGATCGAACACAGCCGCGACGAATTCCACTCGGTGTTCGGCAGGTGCACGTCCGGGAAGCGCTGGCGGTAATAGCGGTGCAGATGGGTGGCGATGAAGTGAATGCCGGTGCCGATGCGGTGTTCTTGCAGCGCCTTCATGAAACCGTCGCGGTCCAGACCGCAGCGCTCGGGGTCGATGCGCAAAATGAACAGATGCCAGGCGTGCTGTTGCGGGTAGGCGGGTTGCTCCAGCGGCATGACCGGGCTGTCTGCCAGTCGGTCCAGGTAGTGGCTGGCCAGCCGGCGGCGTTGCTCGTTGATGTGATCGAGCCGGTGCAATTGCACGAGGGCGATGCTGGCGTTGATGTCCGCCAGGTTGTATTTGAAGCCGGGCTCGATGACTTCGGCCTGGGGTTTGCGGCCCAGGGTCAGGCGGTCATAGGCATCGACGCCGAGGCCGTGAAATTTCAGCTGGCGCACCCGATCAGCCAGTTTCGCGTCATCGGTGACGAACATCGCGCCTTCTGCGCAGGTCATGTTCTTGATCGCATGGAAGGAAAAGATCGCCGTGCCATGGCTGCCCACTGGACGGCCCTTGTAGCCGGTGCCCGCTGCGTGGGCGGCGTCCTCGATGACGGCGATGCCGTGGCGCTCGGCCAGCGCGTAAATCGGGTCGAGGTCGCAGGCGGCGCCGGCGTAATGCACCGGAACAATGGCTTTGGTGCGCGGGGTGATGGCCTGTTCGATCAAATCGGCATCGGTCATCAGCGTGTCGCGGTCGACGTCGACAAACACCGGGGTGGCGCCCAGCAGGCAGATCATGTTGGCCGTCGAGACCCAGGTCTGCGAGGGCGTGATCACTTCATCGCCGGGGCCGACGCCCAACGCGAGCAAGGCGATGTGCATGGCGCCTGTCGCGGACGAAACAGCGATGGCATGCCGGGCACCGACCCGTTCGGCGAACTGCGCCTCGAGCTGCTGACACTCCGGGCCCGTGGTGATCCAGCCTGAGCGCAGCACGCGGGTGACGGCTGCCACTTCTTCATCGCCGAGGCTCGGTCGCGAAAAAGGAAGAAATGCCTCATTCATAAAAAGTAAGCCCCACTGAAGTTCATTGTTTGAATACACCTGTCCACTGGCGAACACTTGCGTCAACGGGAAAGTCTTTTAAATCACGTGCACGTATTCAGCGCGGCGCCGTTGCCGGCGTCGTGTCATCGATAGGGCTGAATCATCAGATAACGAGGTCTGATTAAGTTTTTCGGGTACTGCGTTATCCGGAGATTAATCTCGCGAATATGAAAATAACGTTCGTGGGGCGTCAGTTTTCCGTGTGTTCGTCAGGGCGCGATCGCCTGTAAATACGGGCCTATCAGCGGCATGTGACAGTTGTTAGGGCACTGCCGTCGTCAGGGGTGAAGTATTCAAAAAGTCCGCTGTTATCTCATGTGCAGACAGCGTGCGTTCAGCCTGTTGGTATTCGACGGGAGTGAGTTGTAATACGTCGAGTCAGCGCCGCTTGTTTAACCCCTCTATCAAAAAGTGTGCCGCGCGCGTTCACGGCCTGACGTGTTGGGCAGTCGCCGTCTTGTTTACAGCAAGTGTTCCGACCTCTCGGCACCTCATATAAAACGATTGCGGACACCGACGTCCGAATAGAGCGGAGTCAGGCCCCGTTTTTCACTGATGGCCGTTGCCTTAACGTAGCGCCCAGATACTTAATCGGAGCTGAACATGAAGCACCCAATGCTGTTTTCCCCTCTTCACATCGGTCCTCATTCACTGTCCCACCGCGTGGTCATGGCGCCGCTGACGCGCATGCGTTCCGAGCCCGGCGACCGGCCTGGCGCACTGATGGCCGAGTACTACTCGCAACGCGCCACCCAAGGTGGGCTGATCATTTCCGAAGCCACGGTGGTGTCGGAAACGGGCAACGGCTATCTCGGCTCGCCCGGCCTGTATGACGACGCGCAGATTCCCGGCTGGAAAACCGTCACCGACGCCGTGCATGCCAAAGGCGGAAGAATCTTCCTGCAGCTGTTCCATGCCGGGCGTCAGTCCCACAGCGACATGCAGCCCGGCGGCGCGCAACCGGTGGCGCCGTCGGCGGTTGATTACGACGGTGTCGCTTACACCGCCAACGGCTGGGTGCCGAGCACGTCCCACCGAGCCCTTGGCGAAACCGAAGTCCAGGCGCTGGTGGAAGACTTCCGCCGCGCCGCTGAACGGGGTCTGATGGCGGGATTCGACGGCGTGGAGATCCACGGCGCCAACGGTTACCTGATCGACCAGTTTCTCCAGGACGGCAGCAACCTGCGCACGGATGCGTATGGCGGCAGCATTCCCCGGCGCGCGCGGTTTCTGCTGGACATCACCCGCGCGGTGAGTTCGGTCTGGGGCAGCGAGCGGGTGGCGGTGCGGCTGGGTCCGAGTGGTTCGTTCGGCGACATGAAAGACAGCGACCCACAGGCGTTGTTTGTCTATGTGGCAGAGCAGTTGGCGACCTTGAAGCTGGCGTATCTGCACCTCATCGAACCACGGGTGCTGGGTAACGCCATCGACGTCAGCAAAGACCAGAATCCGGTGGCGGCGCAGTTGATCCGCAAGCATTACGACGGCCTGATCATGGCCGCCGGTGGCTTCGATGGGCAGTCCGCCGAGGCGATTCTTCAGGCAGGGGATGCGGACCTGGTCGCCTTCGGCCGCGACTTCATCGCCAACCCCGACCTGCCGGAACGCATCCGCCGCGGCCTGCCGCTGAATGCCTACGACCGCGACACGTTCTACGGCGGCACGGCGGCGGGGTTCACCGACTACCCGTTCTACTCGCAAAGCGCCTGACGCGAATCCGCACCGCGCCTCCCACTGAAAACGCCGCCATCGTGAGCACCACGTTGGCGGCGTTTCTGTTTTCAATCCAATTTCATTGGATGCATGCAGTGCTTTTAGTGGGACCGGCTTCAGCCGGGAAGAGGCCAGTACATTCACCCTCAATTGATCGTTCCCACGCTCCGCGTGGTAATGCATCCTGCGACGCTCGGCGTCGCGGCGATGGACGCAGAGCGTCCCGGGCGGCATCCCCACGCGGAGCGAGGGGACGATCGAAGGTGTAGCTGCCGACGCTTTCCCGGCTAAAGCCGGTCCCACAGTCGAGGTCACAATCGGAATCCATAGTTGTGATCATCGCCCGTCCCGCAATCCTGTCTGGAGTCACCCCTACAGTCAGTGCTACAACCCGTCCCAGTCAACGATGCATTCACCCCATCCACCCAAGAGCACACCCCCCATGATGGACAGTCTCAGCGGCATCACGGCGTTCATCACCGTGGCGGAAACCCGCAGCTTCACCGAAGCGGGACGTCTGCTGGAAATCTCGTCGTCCGCCGTGGGCAAGAGCGTGGCGCGCATGGAGGAGAGGCTCGGCGTGCGCTTGTTCCATCGCAGCACCCGCAGCGTGACCCTGACCACCGAAGGCGAGCTGTTTCTAGATCGCTGCAAGCGCATCGTCAGCGAAGTCGAAGCCGCTGAGCTGGAGCTGCATGAACTGTCCGCCACCCCGCGCGGCAAAGTGCGCATCAGCGTGCCGATTCAGAACGTGCTGATCATGCCGGTGCTGGCCGGGTTCATGCGTGCCTACCCGGACATCGAGCTGGAAGTGGACATGTCCGACCGCATGGTGGACGTGATCGAGGAGGGTTTCGACGCCGTGATCCGCACCGGCGCGCCGCAGGATTCGCGGCTGACCGCGCGCAAGCTCGGCGGCTTCCAGCTGCAACTGGTGGCATCGCCCGCGTACCTGGAGCGCTGTGGAGAGCCGGTGCACCCCGACGAGTTGGTCCGCCACACCTGCCTGCTGCACAAGTTTCCGGCCACGGGGATGATCGAACGCTGGCCGTTGCGCGTCGGGGACACGCACATTCAGCCGAACCTTTCGCGGGCGTTGACGTGCACGACCACGGACCCGCTGGCGCACCTGGCGATCGACGGGGTCGGGATTGCCTGCCTGCCGGATTTTTCCATCCGCACGCCCTTGGCCGACGGCAGGCTGAAGGTGGTGCTCGGCGACTACACCGATCACACCGGCAACCTGTGGATGCTCTGGCC
The DNA here is from genome assembly GCF_050268485.1 of Pseudomonas sp. NPDC078416. Lineage (NCBI taxonomy): Bacteria > Pseudomonadati > Pseudomonadota > Gammaproteobacteria > Pseudomonadales > Pseudomonadaceae > Pseudomonas > Pseudomonas sp. NPDC078416. Next base: position 81,109 of record NZ_JBNNGV010000010.1, read on the forward strand.
TGCATCGAAGCAGATGGCACCCCGGTTGCGGGTGTTGATCGACTATTTCAAGGACAACATTCTCAAGGGCTGACTCAGCGCTGCAACGCCTGAGCGATGGGTGCCCGGGCGACACCGAAGCTGAGCATCACCGCCAGGCCGAGCAGCCCCAACCCCGCGCCCAGCCACAGCGCCGCCGACACGCCCTGGTGATCGACCATCAGCCCGCCGAACAGTGAGCCCGACGCGATCGCCACCTGAAACATGGTCACCAGCATCGCCGAACTGGCTTCCGGCAACTGCGGCGAGGTGAGTTGCATCCAGCTGCTGACACCCAGGGGAATCGCGCCATAGGCCACGCCCCATACCAGCACCGCCAGCATCACGCCGAGACCTTGCAGATGGGGCAACGCCAGTTGCGCCAGCACCATCAGCACAATTACGGCGCCCAGCGACGCGCGCAAATGGGTGGTGAGAGTCCCGGCCATGGCGAAGTTCGCCAGCATGCCCACCAGCCCGAAACCCAGCAGCACTCCGGTGATCGCGTTCGGCGAGAACCCGGCGTACTGGCCAAGAAACGGCGCGACGTAGGTGTAGGCGGTGAAGTGCGCGGCCACCACAGTACCGAGCAACAGCATGCTGCGCCGCGCCGTGCCCCGGGACAGAAATGCCCTTAGCGCGCGGGCGTTGAGCCCTTCACTGGAAGGCAGCGAGGGCAGGGTGTACGCCTGCGCCGCCAGAGCGATCAGGCCCAGGCCGGCGGTGACGACGAAAGACATGCGCCACGAAAAGGCCGTGCTGACGAACGTGCCGAACGGCACCCCGAACACCGTCGCCAGGGTGATGCCGGCGAAGATCAGCGCCGTGGCTTTCGCTGCCCTCGACTCGCTGACCAGACGCCCGGCCGCTGCAATCGCCACGGCCCAGAAGCCGCCCAGGGATATCCCCAATAGTCCGCGCCCCAGCAGCATGATCGCCAGCGACGGCGACACCGCGCAGATCAGGTTCGACAGCACCAGCAGCAGGCTCAACAGCAACAGCAGAAGCCGGCGGTTCATGCGCCCGGCACCGAGCATGATCGCCGGCGCCGAGATGGCCGCGACGATGCCCGGCACCGTAACCATCAGCCCGGCCACGCCATCGGTGACGTCGAGGCTGTCGGCGATCTGCGGCAGAACGCCGACGGGCAGGTACTCGGAGGTGACGAAGGCAAACGCGCCCAGGGCGACGGAATACACCGAGAGCCAGTCGCGCCAGGAAGAGGACGCCGCAGGTGCGGGCGCCGCGGGGGTCGAAACAACGTGCGAATCGTGCATGGGCAAAGCTCCACCGTAATGAGTGGAGCCATGCTAGGGAGCGGGCGCGCGGGGAAAAACAGGCTGAGGTTCCGATCACTGCGGATCGATGACTCCGCAATCAAGGAAATGGCCGGGGCGTCACCCGACTTGAGTCCAGTGGGTTTTCGGCGGCTCTGAACCGGGGACGTGTTCGGGCAGGCGCACGAAGATGCTGTAGCGGGTCTTGTTCTCGATTGCCTCGAAGGCCGCGAGTTTGTCGATCAGCGCGGCGTTGACCACTTTCCCCGCGTTGAGCAACAGCATGCCGTTGTCGGCGTTCAGGTTGCGCACCAGAATCATCCCCGGCACCAGCTCGCGGGTGTTGACGGCCTTGACGGTCGGGTCGTTGAGCACGGCATCGTCCAGGTACGCCGCGCAGGCCTCGGCAAAGTCCTCGATCAGCCCGGGGTCGTAGAGCTTGCCGGCGTAGCGGCGGATGAACAGCAAAGCCTCGCCGCTGCTCAGGTGCCGTTCCAGAATCAGCCCGCGCTGCAGTTCGATGAAATCCACCGCCAGCTTGAGCAAACGTGCGCCGTAGGGAATCGCTTCACCCTTGAGGTGCGCCGGAAAGCCGCTGCCGTCCCAGCGCTCCTGGTGATGCAGGATCAGGCTGGCGGCGTCCTGAATCGGTTCGAGGGTCATCAGCAACGACTCGCTCTGGCGCGGGTAGCTGCGCCAGGTGTCCCGGTCGGCGTGGCTGACCATGTCCGACGGGGTATTGATCAGCGCGTCGCTCCAGCCCAGTTTGCCGATGTTGTACAGCGCGGCGGCCATGCACAGGTCGCGGCGGGTGGGCTCGTCCAGATTGAGGTGGTTGCTGCAGGCATTGATCAGGTCGATGACGTCGCGGTTGGTCTGCTTGTCCACGGGCAGGCGCTGATTGACCAGCATTGAAAACACTTCCGTGCCGGTGGCGTAGCTGTGCTTGAGCTCTTCGTAGGCCAGGTCGAGCATGTCGGCGGTCTGCTGCAATTCGGCGGTGCGCGCCAGCACGCGTTTTTCCAGGGTGGCGTTGAGGCTTTTCAGCTCATCGTTCTGCCGCTGGGTGAGCTGTTCAAGGCGCTGTCTTTCGCGTTCGGAAAACTGGAATGCCAGCGACTGACGCAGGGTCAGCACCAGCTCTTCGTCGGTCCAGGGCTTGGCGATGTAGCGATGCACATGGCCCTGGTTGATGGCTTTGACGATGGTTTCGAGATCGGCGTATCCGGTCAGCAGGATGCGCGTGGTGTCCGGGTAAAGGCTGTAGACCCGCGCCAGCAGCGCCGCGCCGTCCATGCCCGGCATGCGCGCGTCGCTGACGATCAGGTCGACCGGCCGTTCGGCCATGATCGCCAGGGCGTGTTCACCACTGGTGGCCAGCAGCACGTCATAAGGCTGCTCGCGGAGCAGGCGGCGCAGGCTGTTCAGAATTGATTCTTCGTCGTCCACCAAGAGGAGGGTGGGGCGTGACTGCACTGAAACACTGGCTGAGGCTTCCATGATTGACCCTCACTCGTACCGACATCGTGTCCGTGTCCGGTCTTGTGGACCGACACGGACGGCTGGATGCCGCAAGATTAGTTGAGATATGGCAAGAACTCGCGGGGTTCGAGCAATATAAATCGCCCCCTCAACTTCATCTTCGGCGCGCCGACACAAAGGCATAAGTCCATGGAGTGAGGCACTCGGTCGATCATGTTGCTCCTGCAGATATTCTCGATCATTTCCGTCTGCCTGCTGGTGCTGCTGGGTCGCTGGCTGCTGCACAGCTATCAGGTGATCAACCGGGTCAACGAGGACCTGCAGGCGGCCAACGAAAGCCTGGAACAGCGCGTCGAAGAACGCACCCGGGCGTTCAAGCAGGCCAGTCATGCGTTGCAGGTCGAAATCGACGAGCGCAAGCAGCTGGAGAGCCAGTTGATCGGCGCTGAAAAGCTCGCGTCCCTGGGGCAGATGGCGGCGGGCATTGCCCACGAGATCAACAACCCCATCGGATTCATCTCGTCGAACCTTGGCACCCTGGCGGTCTATTTCGGCAAGCTTGAGGAGATACTGGAGGCCTACAAAGCCGCCGAGGAGCAGTTCGGATCGGCTGAGGTTCTCCAATCGCTCACGGCCTTGAAAACCCGTCTGGACCTGGCCTTCGTCGAGGCGGAAATCCCCTTGCTGATTCAGGAATCGCGCGACGGGGTGGCCCGCGCCGCGCAGATCATCAAGGACCTCAAGGAGTTTTCCCGGGCCGACACCAACCCGCAATGGCAGTGGGCGAGCTTGCAGCGGGGTATCGATTCGACGCTGAACATTGCCGCCTATGCGGTCAAATACAAGGCCGACATCGTCAAACACTATGTGCCGTTGCCGGACATCGAATGCCTCCCGGCGCAGCTCAATCAGGTGATCATGAATCTGGTGGTGAATGCCGCCCAGGCCATCGGCCCGGAGCGCGGCACCATTACTTTGCGCAACGGCGTGCAGGGGAACAGCGTGTGGCTTGAGATCAGCGACACCGGGAGCGGCATTGCCCCGGAGGTGCTGCCGAAGATTTTCGACCCGTTCTTCACCACCAAACCGGTGGGCCAAGGGACCGGGCTGGGGTTGTCATTGTCGTACGGGATTGTGCAAAAGCACCGCGGAACGATCAGCGTGCGCAGCGTGGAAGGGGTCGGCACGACGTTCCGCATCGAGCTGCCCATTCAGCAGCAGCGCCCTGAAGAGGGCGCATTGAACTGAAACTCAGACGTGGGCCATGCCGGGCACGTCCATGTTGATCCGTCGCCAGGCGGCTTCGGCAAAGCTGTACACCGAAAACGCGATCAGCCCCAGCGCCATGACCATCAACACCACGCCACCGGCCGGCAGGTTTTGCAGCGCGTTGAGCGCATCCTTCAGCCCGGGCGGGTGCATCGCCTGATAGCTCGACCCGCTGATGGCCAGCAGCACGCCTATTTCAACGAACGCCACGCCGCGGGCGATCAGGCCGAAGCGTGATACCGGGGTCACGTACTTCATGACCTCATCGTCAGCCTCGAAGTACTTCTCGAACGAGGCTTTCCAGCCCTTGAAGAAATGCGCGATGCCGACGCCCAGCGGCACCAGTGCGACTAGGTAGACCATCAGATTGGAGTGTTTCCACGACAGCAGGGTGGCGAGCAGGTCTTGGGTCTGACCGCCGCCGCCACCGCCGGAACTGCGCAGGCCGTCGATCAGCAGGCCCAGGGCAAAGAACGCCAGCGCACCGTTGACCAGTCCGCCGGCGAGCAGACCGCCGCGTATGACCAGGCCCTTGAATTCGCTCCCGTGATGGTCGACGTCGCGAGTGGCTTGCAACACCCGCCAGGCCGCGAATGCGAGCAGACCGGCGACCACCAGCCCGACCAGAATGTGGCCGAAGGGCTGGCTGAACAGCGCTTCGAGGCTGCTGTGGCTGTCTTTGGGGCGGGATGAATCGCGGGCGGCTAGCAGGGCAAAAATGCCGATGATCAGATACAGAACGCCGCGGGCGGCGTAACCCGATCGGGCGAGCAGGACAAGGGTGTGGTGCGGCGACATCGAGTGTTCTCCGGTTAAGCAATAGATCAGCAGACCCGGTAGCGCGCGAGGGGTTCGATCGGGTTGCTTTTTGCAGGACCGGCATCACCGGGAATCCCAATGGGTGCACGCGACGCTTTTTAGTGGGACCGGCTTTAGCCGGGAAGAGGCCGGTGCATGCACCATGATCGTTCCTACGCTCCGCGTGGCAATGCATCCGCCGACGCTCCGCGTCAAAGCGATGGACGCGGAGCGTCACGGGCGGCGTCCCCACGCGGAGCGTGGGGACGATCATCAATCCATTTTGCGGTGTGGCTGCCGACGTCTTCCCGGCTGAAGCCGGTCCCACAGGTCCGCTTTACGGCCGGATTCCACTGGATTCACGCGATGCTTTTTAGTGGGACCGGCTTTAGCCGGGAAGAGGCCGGTGCATACACCATGATCGTTCCCACGCTCTGCGTGGTAATGCATCCGCCGACGCTCTGCGTCAAAGCGATGGACGCGGAGCGTCCCGGGCGGCGTCCCCACGCGGAGCGTGGGGACGATCATTGCGGTGTGGCTGCCGGCGCGTTCCCGGCTGAAGCCGGTCCCACAGGTCCGCTTTACGGCCGGATTCCACTGGATTCACGCGATGCTTTTTAGTGGGACCGGCTTTGGCCGGGAAGAGGCTTTTGCATACACCATGATCGTTCCCACGCTCCGCGTGGTAATGCATCCGCCGACGCTCCGCGTCAAGGCGATGGACGCGGAGCGTCCCGGGCGGCATCCCCACGGGGAGCGTGGGGACGATCATCATGCGGTGTGGCTGCTGAAACCTGCTCGGCTGAAGCCGGTCCCACAGGTCCGCGTCACGGCCGGATTCCACTGGATTCACGCGATGCTTTCAGTGGGACCGGCTTTAGCCGGGAAGAGGCTGGTGCATATACCATGATCGTTCCCACGCTCCGCGTGGTAATGCATCCGCCGACGCTCTGCGTCGAAGCGGTGGACGCGGACCGTCCCGGGCGGCGTCCCCACCCGGGGCATGTGGACGATCATTATGCGGTGTGGCTGCCGGCGCCTTCCCGGCTGAAGCCGGTCCCACTAAGGGCATCCGGGTACAGTCAGTCGAATTCGGTCAATCCGCAGCGGACTGAATGCGCCGACGAATCCAGGCGCGGCTGTGCTCCAGCACGCGGTCGGCCATCATGGTCGGGAAGTGGATGAAGCCGTGGGGCGCTTCCGGCAGCAGGTGCACTTCGACCCCGGCGGTTTTGGCCCAGCGATCGGCCATTTGCAGGGTGTCGTCGCGCAGCGGGTCCAGATCGCCCACCCACATCAGGGCCGGCGGAAAGCCTGTGAAATCCCCATACAACGGCGACAGCGGCGGCGCCTGGCGCTGTGCATCGCTGATGCCGGGCGTCAGCAGGCGCAGGGCGGCAACCATGCCCGGGCCGTCCAGTACCAGCGTGTCCTTGCCTGCCGTGCGCACGCTCGGCGTGCCGGTCAGGTCGTAAACGCCGTAATAGAGCAGGGCGCCGCACACCCGTTTGAACAGCTCGGGCCAGGCCTTGAGCTGCAGCAGGGTCACCCCGGCCAGATGCCCGCCGGCGGATTCGCCGACGACTATCACCGGCAGCCCCGCGAATTCCGGGCAACCGTCACCCAGCAACCAGCGCGCAGCCACCAGACAATCCTCCATCAGCCCTTCCACCGGCGTTGACCCGGCGAGCCGGTAATCGACCGAGACCACCGCCACATCGCACGCCCGCACCATCGCCATGTTGAGGTCGTCGTTCATCTGCGCGTTGCCGATCACCCAGCCGCCGCCATGAATGTCCAGCACCACGCCTTTGGCCTTGCCCTTGGGCCGGATGATCCGCACCGGCACGCGATGACCGTCGACACTCGCCGTGGTGGTTTCAGCGTGCAGGCCATGGCGGGCCAGCCTGGCCGCGCCATTTATTTGGCCGACGCGCAGCAGCGACTGAATCAAAAGAGGCGTGATGCGGTTGCGGATACGAAACCGAGGCAGCCAGGCCAGCTTCTTGTTGAAGCGCCGCGCCTGCGCCAGTTCGTCGTCGGGAAAATGCAGACCGTCGTTGCTGTCCAATTGTGTGCTCTCTCTCGGGCTCACACCCGCCAGTGTTGGGTACTGTCTTGGTGTGCGCGGGCGGCTCAGAGTTTCACGTGCGCGAGTAAAGCAATTTGAGGCCGGCCGTGGCGTAAACAAGGGTGAGGGTGCCTTCGATCCAGCGCCGCGCCCTGCGGTAGGCACGGATCATCGGCGCGGTCGAAAAGACCATGGCGTAACCGCAGAAGATGGTGACGCTGAGCACAGCGCAACCGGCGAGGATAGTTGCGACGGTCTGTGGCGTCGCTTCTGCGCCCAACCCCAGCGTCATCGTCGCCACCCAGCCCAGCAGCGCCTTGGGGTTGGTGAGGTGCATGAGCAGGCCACGCTGATAGAGGCGCCAGCCTGAGAGGGAAGGTGCGTCAGCGATTTCTCGCTCGACCTTTTCGGTGGACGTCAGCGCGGAACGCGCCGCTTTGAAGGCGAGAAACAGCAGGTAGGCGCCGCCGAGGATTTTCAGCAGCGTCAGCGCCTCGGCGTATTGGGTCATCACAGCGGAAACACCGGTGGCGGCCATAGACCCCCAGAAAAATGACCCGCTGATGACGCCCGCCGCGAGTATCAACGCCGGGCGTCGGCCCCGGTGCATGGCCACGCCCATGATGCGCATGTTGCTCGGCCCCGGACTCGCCGCGCCGACGATGTAGGCGGTGTACACCAGCAGAAGGTGATGGAAATCGGAGGGCATGGGCCTTGGTCCTTTAAGGTCGCGGTGGGAGGGTCGTTTGAAAACCTGTTTTACCACGGCCTCGCGGTAAGAAAGAGGGCAATTCTCCGGCACGGCCCATCCCGTCAAACCCCGCACACGCCTCGCCGGCCTCCCACCCGTAGGCGCGCGCTTGCCCACGAAGGCGGTGTGTCAGCCAACCGATTCGTCACAGGCACACTGCTTTCGCGGGCAAGCGCGCTCCTACACTGATCTCGGCATTCCGCACAATCTCTGGCCTACGCAAAATCCGTAGGAGCCGGCTTGCTGGCGAATGCATTCTCGCCTCGCCGGCCGCCCACCTGTAGGCGCGCGCTTGCCCGCGAAGGCGGTGTGTCAGCCAATCGATTCGTCACAGGCACACTGCTTTCGCGGGCAAGCGCGCTCCTATACTGATCTCGGCGTGGCACACACTCTTTATCGTGCACAGACGATCAATCTACCGAGTACTCATCGGCGGCGTCGGTTTGATCAACTGCAACTGCTGACGATAGTCATCGGTCACTTGCCGCGCCTGGCTGTTGCTGGTGATGACCCGCGGGGTGATCAGCACGACCAGCTCGGTGCGTTTCTTGCTCTTGCTGGTGTTGCCGAACAGCCAGCGCAGGCCCGGGATGCGGCCCAGATACGGCACGGCGGATACGGTGTCGGCGTTGTCCTGTTTGATCAGGCCGCCGAGCAACACGGTCTGGCCACTCTGCACCGCCACTTGGGTCGACACCGAACGGGTCGAGATCCGCGGGTTGCCGTTGGCGTCAGTGGAGGTGTCGTTGGCGTCGCTGACCTGCTGCTGGATGTCCATGTACACCAGGCCGCCCGGATTGATGCGCGGCACGACGTCGAGGATGACGCCGGTCTGCACGTACTCAACGCTGCTCAGGGTGGCGGTAGTGGCCGAGGTGTTGACCGTGGTCTGGCTGATCGGGATGTTGTCACCGACCTGGATCTGCGCCTGCTGATTGTTCATCACCACCAGCGAGGGCGCCGACAGCACTTGGGTGCGGCCGCTCTGTTCCAGCGCGTGAAGGGCGATCTGAAGGTTATTGCTGACGAAGGAATAAAACAGCGAATCGGTCGCGCCGAGCCCAGCACCGCCGCCGCCCAAAGCGCCCTGACTGCCGGCGGTGTTCGCCACGGTGGTGCTGGTGGAATTGCCGGCCAGCCGGCCGAGGTACCACTGCACGCCAAGGTCCAGTTCGCCGGACAGGTTCACTTCAAGAATCCGCGTCTCGATCTGCACCTGCATCGGTGCGTTGTCCAGCCGCTTGATGGCGGATTCGATCTCGGCCCATTGCGCCGGGCGCGTGCGGATCAGCAATTGGTTGCTGCTCTGCTGGGCGGTGATGCGGGTGCTGTCGTCCAGACGCTTGCTGGCGCCGGAGCCGCTGGCTGCGGCGTCGGAACTGTCGCCCTGACTGCTGCTGTCGGCGCTGTCTTCGGAGGTTTCGCCGTCCTGCTCTTCATCACCTTGCTGAGCGCCGTTCTGCAAACCAGCATTGGCCCCACCCATGCCCGAGCCCATCCCGCCACCGATCCCGGAAGAGCTGCTGTTCAGGCCCTGACCGCTGCCGCTCAAGCCGCCGCTGCTGCCGGTGCCACTGCCGTTCAGCGACGACAGCGAACGCGTGCGCAGACCCGGTGCGACCTTGGCCGCGCTGTCGTCCTTGATCTGACCGTTGCCGTAGATCTGCCGCAGGTATTTGGCCAGGTCCGAGGCTTTCATGTTGCGCACGTCGTAAACGTACATCTGCGGCTCGTTGCCGCCGCCTTCGTCAATGGTGTGAATCCAGTCACCGACTTCGCTCAGGTAACGCGGCTGCGGAGAAATCGCCACCACCGAATTGGTCCGCTCGATGGGCAGAAACTTGACCATGCCGGCCAACGGCATGCCGCTGTCCGGGCCGAACATCTTCTGCAGCTCCGGCATCAGCTCGCCGACGCTGGCGCGTTGCAAACCATAGACGGCGATGGACATGCCCTTGAGCCAGTCGACGTCGAAGGTGTCGATGGTGTCCTGATAGTTGGCCAGTTCATCCGGCGTACCGGCCAGGCTCAACACGTTGCGCGCCGGATCGACCAGCAGGAACGCGTTGTCCCGGGCGAAAGGCTTGAGCAGCTTCTGCATCTCGGTGGCCGAGATAAAGCGCAGCGGGAACAACCGCGCCGAGAGCCCTGTAGACGGCCGCGCCACCGGCATCTCCGGCACCAGCTTGCCGGCCACGGCCTGGTTGGCCGGGAGGATCACGTAACGGTCGCCCTGGCGGATCATGGCGTTGTCGGTCCACGACAGCAGCGTTTCGAGAATCGACAGCGCCTGCTGTTTGTTCACCGGCTGCGAGGTGGAAAAGCTGACATCGCCTTTCACACCCTGATTGATGCTGTAGTTCTCGTGCAGCAAATCGCCCAGCACGGTGTTGATCACCGCCTCGATGGGCTGATTGGCGAAGTTGAAGGTGATGTCACCGGCGGCCGCCGACGCGCCTTTTCCACCCGCGCCGGTCTGGGCCGGGCCCGCACCGCGCACGAACGTCTGGTTGCCACGAATGATCTGCTGGCGCGCGGGCGCAGGCCTGGCGCCGGGATTGTTCGGGCTCGGCGCTTCGACCGGATCGCTGACCGGGCCTCGCTGCGAGCCGGTGCCATTGAGTGCTTCCTGCATCAGGGCCGGATCGTTTTCAAAACGTTCCGGAGTGGACGCGCATCCGGCCAGGGCCACGGCGGTGGCCAGGCACAACAACGGGCTGCGTAAACGGAAAAACTCAGGGGTGCGATTGTTCATGGTGTGGGTACGTTTGGAAGAGTAATAGGGGGGACTTTCGACGGCGGCGGAAGGCGCAGCATGGGCAGTCGCAGTTCGCGGGTCTGGCCCTGATGACTGAACGTGGCGTGTTGCGGCGTGACCGAATCCAGGGTCCAGCCGTTGTCCAGCGTGCTGCCGACGGCCAGCTTGATGCGGCGCTTCTGCGGCAGTTGCAGCAGCACCCACTGTGAGGCGCCATCAATGACCACGCCGCTGAGGCTGATGCCGTCCAGGGACGAGGCCTGGGATTTGCCAGTGACCAGATCAGGCTTGCGGTCCGGGCTGAACATCGACTGCTGCCACGTCAGTGTGAGGGCCTGGGCCGGCAGCGCAGGCAATGCCGCAGGCCCGGCCGTTGGCGCGGCTTCGCGCGCTTCGCCGGCCGGCAACCAGTCGATGTCCTGACCGGCGCCCATGCTCAGGCTGACGGCGACGGCAGCGAGGACAACCGTGGCAGCGCCGAGGGCGAGGGTAAGGGAGTCGAACTTCATGCGTCAGGCTCCTCGGTGGACTGCTCGGAGGGATCGGGCTGCTGCCTTTCAGGCATTGGCTCGGCGTCTGGGGCTTTGGACGGCAACGCCTTGTGCGGCGCCGCTTGCTGCAAATAACCGCGCAACAGCAGATGCACTTGCAAACGTCCGGCGCCACCACTGGCCGGTGCCGACGTGGCGCGGCGAATGCTCAGGTTGTCGATGAACAGAAACGGCTGGCCGTATTCCAGCTCGTGCAGCAAACCCACCAGCGGCTCCATGGCGCAGTCCAGGGTCAGGCTGACTTTGACCTGACGATACGGCTCGGCACTGTCGCGCTCGGGGGTGATCGGCATGCGCTGGGTGACCTGGCAACCGGGGCCCTGATCGGCGTGGGCCTTGACCAGATCCAGGCTGCGTTGCATCAGGTCGGCGGCCACGGCGCTGGGGTCTTCGCCCGGCAACAGGCTGCTGCGGCTCGACGGGTCGCGGCGGGCGGCCTGCAACTGCTGCTCAAGGCTCTCCCGTTGAGCGAGCGCGCCGGCATAGCGTTGTTCCTGTTGGCGTAATGTGTCCGCCTGTTCCTGCAGGTCGCTCAACGGGTCGAGAAACCAGCTTTGTACCAGCAACCACCAGGCCGCCCACAGCACCAGGGCCAGGGCGATCAGCGCGGCGCCGCGACGTTCACGGGGGGTCAGTTCACGGCGCATCGGCGGCCTCCTTGCGCAACTGGGCGCGCAGGGAAAAACGCTCTTTGCCGGTTTGCGCGTCGGGCTGAATAATCCCTTGGAACTGCGCGTCGGTCAGGGTGCGGCAGTCTTTCATGCGGCTGATGAGGGCACTGGCCTTGGCGCTCTGGCCGGTGATCGACACGCTGCCGCCGTCGGCAATCTCCAGCTGCTCGACCCAGGTGTCGACGCCCAGGCAACCGGTGAGGTCGGCGAGGACGCTGGAGGTAGTCGGTTGCGCGGCTTTCTGCTGGGCCAGGTAGCGCGCGGCGCCCTGGGTGTTGATCAGTTCGCGGCGCAGGTTCTGCACCGCTTGCACCTGGCTGCGTTGCTCGTCGACGTGCTGTTGCATCGCTTCGACCTGGGCCGTGCGCGCGTCCAGCCAGAGCACCATGCAGGTCAGCAGCAAGGCGCCACAGATCACGGCGAGGAAACGCGGCAAGCGTGCGGAACCTGCGGTCGCTGGTTTCAGCTCGGCCGGCAGCAGATCGACATTCAGCCGTTCGCCGTTTGTGTTGCGCGCATCCACGGCATACAGCGACAGGCCACGCGCCTTGCAGGTGTCGATGATCGGCTGCAAACGCTCGCGCAGCACCGCCACCAGCAGCACCTGCGCCAGGGTCTTGCCCTTGGCGGTGACGCGCGCGACGTACTGCATCTGCTCGCGGGGGTAGGGCGTGTACTTGTCCAGTTCAAAACCGACCACGCTGTGCAGATCCCGCAGCGCCGCCAGCGGCAGTTGCAACGGCTGCGCCAGAACCATGCCGGCGGGGAGCATCAGGATCAGCCGCTCGCCGGTCTCGTGGGCAATGTGCTCGGGCAAGGGCCAGTCGATCACCCGCTCGCGCACTTGGGGCATCAGCCGGGCGCGGACGTCGGCCGGCAGCAGCGCCTGCAACTCTTCGAGCCAGGCCTGCCACAGGTGCTGCGCCGGGCTGTCACGCCACTGACTGCGCACCCGGGCCTGCAAGGGCGCCAACTGCTGTAAAAGTGATTGCTTCATTCTTGCCAACGCAGAACGCGATACGGTCGCGCTCCCTCCTTCGATGGGTTCAATAACAACGTGACGTTGAGCGTCGTGGTGTAACCGCCGGGCAATGTCGCCTGGCTTCGAATACTGATGACCGGGCCTGCGTCTTCGGTCGCGGGGCCCGCTTGCGGCAGCCCCAGCGCTTGCCGCAGCCAGGGCGAAGTCATGCGCGGATCCGGCGCGCTCAGGCCGCTCCACAACGTGACGTTCGGGCTGGCGCACTGGTACAGCGGCTGGCCGATGCCCGGCAGTTCACGCACTTCCTCGACCATGCGCAGCGGTGCCCGACCGCCGCCGCGACGCTGCTCCAGGCCCTGGGCCACTTGCCGCGCCAGGTCCGGATTCGCCCCGCACGCCATTAAAAGGCGGGCGAAGGATTCGGCCGGCGCCGCGTTGAGGTCGAGCTTGCCGGTCTCGCTGCCGAGACTCACTGCCAGCGCGGCCTCATCGAAGCGCAACGCGTGGGGCTGGTTGTCGGCTTTCCAATGCCGCACCGGGTCGCGGTCCAGCTGCGCCAGCACCGCCATGCCGATCCCGGCTTCTGCGGCGAACACCGCCTGGGTGTGCTGGCGTTGCCACAGGGCCTGGCGATTCTGCAGGTGCACCCAGCCGAGCAAACCGGCCAGCAACGTGCTCAGCAGCGCCAGTACCCACAACACCAGCAGCAATGCCACGCCCTTTTGCCGACGTTCGTTCATAACGTGTGCGCCTCGCCGGACAGGTCCAGGCGCAGATTGATGCTTTGCAACGGCCATGGCACGGGACCGGCCAGTTGCGCGTCGATGCGCACGCTGATGGGCAGTCGTCCCGGCCACGGCCAGTGATCCAGCCACGCCGTGGACTCCCCGGTAGGCGACACGCCGCGGTAGCTCAGGTGCAGCGATCGCACCTCATGCAACAACACCTGGGGCTCTTCGGCCGGCAGCAAGGCCTGACCGCGCAGCCGCTCCAGGCTGATCTGCAAACGCTGATCCGCCGCCAGCGTCACGCTGTGCCGGTACAAACCGCCGCCCAATGTGGCGGGCAGCGGCGCATAGAAACGCATGGCCTGGGCGTCGCCCTCGAACACCGGTGCCTGGCCGGGCTCGGAGCCGCCGGCCGCCAGGGGCAGGGCCTGACCGATGGCGCTGCGCAGAAAATTCTGGGTCGAACGTATTTCGTCCAGCCGCGCGCTGTAGCGCTCGGCCTTGGCCATGGCGCGGTTGGCCCCGGTAATCGCCGCGCCGACCATGGTCAGTAGCACGCCGAGCAGGCTCAACACCACCAGCACTTCGAGCAGGGTAAAACCCTGAGCGCGGCGCTTCATTGCCCGGCTCCGGAGCCCGCGCTGCGCACTTGCAGGCTGCTGTAGTGGGCGCGGCGCGCTCCGTCGCTCACCTCAAGGTCCAGCCGCCAGGCCGTGGCCGGGCTGTTGCCCCGGGGCAGTGCGCTCACCTCCATCTGCCAGGTCACGCCGCTCCACTTGCCCTCGGTCCGACCCGGCTGCAAGCGGCCGGCGCTGGTTTCATCCATCAACGAACGCGCGGCCAGACTCAGCCGGTCACTGCGTTGCGCCTGCTGCAAGGCCCGCGCGCTCTGCCCAAACGCCACCACCAGCACGCTGCTGCACACCGCCAGCACGGCAAGGGCAGCGAGCATTTCCAGCAGTGTGAAACCGCGCTGACGCGTCAATTGAGCGTGCGCAACTGAACGTTGCCGGTCAGCCAGTTGATGTCGACGCGCCAGTGTTTGTCGCCCCGGGCCAGCAGCAGATGGCCTCCGCTGGAACCGCCGTCCGGGTAGAACTCGAACGCCGGGCCCAGGCCGTCGGCGGTCTGCAATTGCACGCGCATGTCGGTGGGCAGTTGCACCAGCTTCAGGTGCGGGCCTTGAAGGCGCCCGTTGCGCAGGTCAAAGCGCGTCTGCGCCGGTTGCCCGGTGACGATCGCCTGTACCCGCGCCGCCCGCAGCGATTGCACCACCTCGCTCAACGCCCGGCGCTCACTGGCCGCGTGCAAACCCCGACCCACGCCAAAGCTCACCAGGCCGACGCTGATGCCGATCAACACGATCACCACCAGCAATTCGAACAGGGTGAAGCCGCGGGCGCGGGGCAGGGCGCGCATGTTATTCCCAGTTACCGATGTCGGCCTTGTAGCCGTCACCGCCAGGCTGGCCGTCCTGACCAAAGAAGATCAGGTCGAAGCTGCCGTGCTCGCCCGGGTAGCGATAGCCAAACGCGTGGCCGAACGGGTCTTTCAGGTCCGAAGGCTTGGCGTACGGGCCGGCCCAGCCAGTGGCGTTCGCCGGCTTGGTCACCAGTTGCTGCAGATTGGCCGGCGGCGTGCCGACGTCCAGGCCGTAGCTTTCGACTTTCATGCCAAGGCTGGCGAGTTGCGCCTTGCCTGCGCCGTACTTGCCCTTGTCGACGTTGCCGCCGACCTGACGCACGACGATGGTGGCGACAATGCCCAGCAGCACGATCACGGCGAGCATTTCCAGCAGGGTGAAACCGCCCTGGCGACGGCCTCGGGCAGCGTTGAATCGGGACATGTGTATTTCCTCAAATGTTACTGGTAAGGCTCATCAGCGGCAGCATGATGGCGAGCATGATCACCGCCACCATCACCGCCATGACAACGGTCAGGCTCGGCACCAGCGCGGCGAGCAGACGGTCGATGCCGCGCTTGGCCTCGACGTCGAACACGTCGGCGACCTTGAGCAGCATGCCGTCGAGGTTGCCGGCCTGTTCGCCGACTTCGATCATCTGCAGGGCCAGTTCCGGCAGCAGCGGTTGTTCGCCGAACGCCTGGGCCAGCGTGCCGCCACCCTTGACCCACTCGGTGGCCTGCTCGACCTGCGCGCGGAGGGCGTAGTTGCCGCACACCTGACGGACGATGGTCATCGCCTGCAACAGCGCGACGCCGTTGCTCAGCAGGGTGCCGAGGGTGCGTGCCAGACGCGCGGCCTCGATCCGTTGCAGCAGCGGCCCGATGACTTTGATAAAGAGCAGGCGCCGGTCATGACGCTGGCGCCGTTGCGGATCGCGGCGCAGCACGGCGACGGTCCAGATCAGCCCGACGATGGCGCCGAGCAGCAGCAATCCGTAGGCGCTGAGAAATTCACCCAGCCACAGGATCGCCTGGGTGATGAAAGGGATCGGTACGCCCAGGTCGCGAAAGATCGGCACGAACTGCGGCACCACGTAGGCCAGCAGCAGGGCCAGCGAACCGAGCACGCCGACCACCAGAAAGATCGGGTAGATCAGCGCATTGATCACTTCGCCGCGCAGCATCTGGCTGCGCTCCAGGTATTCGCTGAGCTGACGCAGGGTGTTTTCCAGGGACCCGCCGGCTTCGCCTGCGCGGACCATGCTGATGTACAGGCTGGAAAACTGGCCGTGCTCTTCTTCCAGCGCCTGACTCAACGGCTTACCGGCCTTGACCTGTTCACGAATTCGTTCGAGCAGCGCCTGGCGCTTGGGCTCGTGGGTCTGCTTGAGGAGGATGGTCAGGGCGCGTTCCAGCGGCTGGCCGGCACCGAGCAGAGTCGCCAGTTGCTGGGTGAAACTCACCAGCGCCGCGCCGTTCATTGCGCCCCGGCGCATGGCCGCGCGCAGGCCGCTGTTGGTGCTGGCTTCAAGGCTGAGCAGCAACAGGCCGCGCTTGTGCAGCGTCGCTGTCGCGGCGTTTTGATCGGCCGCTTCAAGGGTGCCGTGTTGGGCGACGCCGTCGGCATCCAGTGCGCGGTATTTGAAATGGGCCATGGTCAGTCGCCACGCGTAACGCGCAGCACCTCTTCAAGGGAGGTCACGCCGGCCACGGCCTGGCGCAGGCCTTCTTCATATAAGGTGCGCAGGCCACCACGGCGGGCCGCCTGTTCCAGCGTGGCAGCGTCGGCCTGACGCATCAGCAGGCCGCGCAGTTCTTCATTCATCACCAGCAATTCGGTGATGGCGCTGCGACCGTGGTAACCGCCTCCGGGCAATTCGCTGGCGGGGCGATACAGGGTGATTGGGCGTTGATCGGTGAAGCGATCCAGGCCGTGCTCGGCGACCAGTTCCGGCGGTGCTTCGAAGGCGATGCGCGTGAGCGGATCAAGCCGGCGCACCAGCCGCTGGGCCAGAATGCCTTTAACAGTGGAAGCGATCAGGTAACTTTCGACGCCCATGTCCAGCAGCCGCGTGATACTCGCCGCCGCACTGTTGGTGTGCAGAGTCGAGAGCACGAGGTGACCGGTCAGGGACGATTGAATGGCGATGCGGCAGGTTTCCAGGTCGCGCATCTCGCCGATCATGATCACGTCCGGGTCTTGGCGGACGATGGAGCGCAGGGCGCCGGCGAAGTCCAGGCCAATGGCCGGCTTGACCTGAATCTGGTTGATGCCCTCAAGCTGATACTCGACTGGGTCTTCAACCGTGATGATCTTGCGCTCGGCCGTGTTGAGCCGTGACAGCGCGGTGTACAGCGTGGTGGTTTTGCCGGAACCGGTGGGGCCGGTGACCAGCAGAATGCCGTGGGGGTTTTCCAGCACGTCGAGAAAGTTCTGCAGGCGCTCGCCGTCCATGCCCAGGCTGGGGAAGTCGAAGCTGACGGTCTGCCGATCCAGCAGACGCATCACCACCGACTCGCCGAAGCTGGTGGGCACCGTGCTCACCCGCAGGTCGAGCTCCTTACCCTGAATGCGCAGCATGATGCGGCCATCCTGGGGTAGGCGACGCTCGGCGATGTCCAGCCGCGCCATGATCTTCAGTCGCGAAATGATTGCCGCCGAAGAACTGGAGGGCGGTGCTTCGGCTTCGTGGAGCACGCCGTCGATGCGGTAACGCACTTTTAGCTGGCTTTCAAACGGCTCTATATGAATGTCGGAGGCGCGTTGCTCGACGGCACGTTGCAGGATCAGATTGACCAGTCGAATGACCGGCGCCTCGGACGCGAGGTCCTTGAGGTGCTCGATGTCTTCTTCGGCGCCGCCGTGCTCGTCGAGGGTCTCGATCAGCGAGCCCATGGCCGAACGGCCCTGGCCGTAATAGCGCTCGATCAGCCCGTCGACCTCGCTGCCGGCACCGACCGACACGTACACCGGCGCCTGGCAGGCGTAGGCCACGGCGTCCAGCCCGTAGGCATTGCCCGGGTTGGCCGCCAACACATGCACGCCATCGGCATGGGCGCCGATGGGCAGCAGGCGATAGTGGCGCAGGAAACGTTCGCTCAGCTCCGGCAGCGGTTCACCCGACAGCGTCACGTTTTCCGCCAGCAGCAACGGCGCCTGCAGCGTGGAGGCCCACGCCTTGGCCAAGTCCAGTTCGGACACCAGCCCCAACCGGGTCAGCAATTCCGTCAGCGAGCTGCCTTCGGATTCCTGGGCCAGCCGCTGTGCCCGTTCCAGATCACCTGTCTTCAGCCCGGCATTGGCCAACAGCCACGCACACAGCGCTTCCGCCGAATGCGCGGTCAATTGTTGGCTATTGATAGGGGACAGTTTCATGGGCACAACGGGGATTCAAATAAGTGAGGCCTCTGACGAGACCTCGGGGTGATAAATAAACAGCCGTAATAAAACAGCAACTAACGGTGTGCGTTAGTTTGTCGCGGACGAAGTGTTGGCGGTCGGACGACCCCGCTTGTTTTCATCAGCCTGATTTTGTTTGGTGGCTTTCACGGTGGTGGCATCTTTTTGTGTTTGCGTCATGACAGTGGAATCTGCTGCGCCGGAAACGTTTTCCTGAGTGTCGGAATCAGCGGCCATTGTTGCAGTTGCAAACGACAGGGTCAGTGCGGCGATGGCGCTCAGTACTGGCAGTTTCATGTGATGTTTCTCCAATGTTTGTCATGTGTTTGAAATGATCGCAACGCTGGCTTCAGCGTGGGCTCACCGCTCGCCCCAGGGGTGAAACCCAGTGTTTAAGGGGTTTCGGGGGTTGAGCGGTGAAAATTGCTAAACCTACAGACCTGTAGGTTTAGCAAGAGTTCAGATGATGTATCAAAAAATGTCGAGTTTGTTCAAGATTGATTTTTTTGTTTGACATCCCTTTAAAACAATTGCCTTAATTTAAACGTCTCGGGCAACGCTCGTGCAGTTCGGTGGCTCATCGCCATTAACGTTAGTTACAGAAGATCAAATTGCCCACACTCATCGTCACGTTGTAACGCCACTTTCCCATCCACCGATGTTCTTTCGAGAACTTCGGTATAGGCCGAGTCATGCCTGAAACAAAGGCGTGTGGCGTGTCAACTGCGACAAATGAGCGCGGGTG
Source organism: Pseudomonas sp. NPDC078416 (assembly GCF_050268485.1). Lineage (NCBI taxonomy): Bacteria > Pseudomonadati > Pseudomonadota > Gammaproteobacteria > Pseudomonadales > Pseudomonadaceae > Pseudomonas > Pseudomonas sp. NPDC078416. The sequence goes on from NZ_JBNNGV010000010.1 coordinate 100,014, forward strand.
ATACTTGGAGAGCGTCCCCTATGCGAAACCGTAAAACTTTCGGTGCCCACTCGGCACTGGCTTTGTTGAGCCTGGCTATCTGCCATGCCAATGCAGCCGACACCACGACCCAAGAGCAACTGGCGGCCAAGGAACTGCGCGCTGACAAAGCGGCAGAAAAAACCCTGGCGAAGATGACTCAGGAAGAAAAGCTGGCCTATATCGGCGGCATCGGTGGTTGGGACGTCAAGCCGCTGACCCAATACGGCGTGCCACAGATCCACGGCGCCGACGGCGGCGCAGGCATCCGTTACACCAGCGAAGGCAACGATCCGGGCGTGGTCTATCCGTCCGGCCCGAACCTGGCGGCCACCTTCAACCCGCGTCGCGCCATCGACTTCGGTCGCGCGCTGGGCTACGACACCGCCAGCGGCGGCTATCAGTTCGTTACCGGCCCGGGCATGAACCTGTACCGCATGCCGTGGAGCGGCCGTGCTTTCGAATACCTCTCCGGTGAAGACCCGTTCCTCGGCGCCAGCCTGGGTCCTGCGGTGATCAACGGTATCCAGCAGCGTCGCGTCTGGGCGGAAGCCAAGCACTACGCCGGTAACGACCAGGAAACCAACCGTTTCATCCTCAATCAGGTCATGCCTGAGCGCGTCCTGCGCGAGATGACCTTGCCGCCGTTCGAATCCGCCACCAAGAACAGCACCGTGGCGATGATGATGTGCTCGTTCCAGAAAGTGAACGGCGAGTACGCGTGCGAGAACAAGCACCTGATCGCCGACATCCTGAAAAAGGAATGGGGCTTCAAGGGCCTGGTACAGAGTGACTACAACGCCGTCGTCCACGGTCTGCCAGCGGCACAAGCCGGCACCGACCTGGACATGATGGGCGGCCAGATGAACAGTTCGGTGCTCAAGCCGTACCTGGACAGCGGCGAGCTGGACATGGCGACCATCGACGACAAGGTCCGCCGCATCCTGAAGAACATCTACCTGTACCAGTTCGACAAGTTTGCACCGCTGACCACGCACAACATGAACAGCGCCACCAGCAACAAGGTCGCCCTGAACATCGCTCGCGAAGGCATCGTGCTGCTGAAAAACCAGGGCGACGTGCTGCCACTGGACAAGAACAAGGTCAAGCGCATCGCCGTCGTTGGCGACCTGGCCAAGTACGCGCCGCCGACCGGTTTCGGCAGTGCGCACGTTGATGCCACCCGTTACATCAGCGAGCTGAGCGGTCTGCGCCAGATCGCCCCGGGTGCTCAGGTCGAGTTCCTCGACACCCTGTCCCTCGACCCGACAGCGATGCACTGGACCACCACCGACAGCAAAGGCAACAGCGTTGCCGGCATGAAGACCGAGTACTTCACCAACGCCACCTGGTCCGGCGACCCGTCGTCCACCCAGATCGACACCTACGTCAATCTGGACTGGTCCAAAGACACCGTGCCGAGCAACGGCGACACCGCCAACACCTCGATCCGCTGGAGCGGTCAGGTCACCCCGACCATCAGCGGCGACCAGGTCTTCAAGGTCCGTGCCGACGGCGCGGTGCGTCTGTGGGTCAACGGCGAGAAGATCATCGACAACGGCGACGGTGAGAACATCACCAACAAGAGCATTCCGCCGACCATCCCTGTTTCCGGCAAGATCAAGCTGGAAGCCGGCAAGGCTTACGACGTGAAGCTTGAGTACTCGCGCCGTGACGGTTACCTGTCGACCATGGGCGGCCTGGTGGGCGTGCAGATGTCGACCGCTTCGCTGACCGCGCCTTCCGACCTGTCGCAATACGACGCGGTCGTGGTTGCCGTGGGTAACAGCGCTGAATACGAAGGTGAAGGTTTCGACCACAGCTTCGATCTGCCTGAGTACCAGAACGAGCTGATCCAGAACATCGCCAAGGCCAACCCGAACACCGTGGTGACCATGCACGGCGGTACCGCGCTGAAAATGAGCGACTGGATCGATCAGGTCCCGGCTGCGCTGCACGCGTTCTACCCGGGCCAGAACGGTGGTCAGGCCTTGGCCGAGATCCTGTTCGGCAAGGTCAACCCGTCGGGCAAGCTGCCGATCAGTATCGAGCGCAACATCGAAGACAATCCGCTGTATAAGGATTTCCCGGCCTTCGACAACACCCGCACCAAGGTCAAGGAAATTACCTACGCCAACGACCTGACCATGCTCGGCTACCGTGGCTACGACAAGACCAACACCAAACCGCTGTTCGCGTTCGGTCACGGCCTGTCGTACACCCAGTTCACTTACAACAACATCTCGGTCACCCCGGGCGTTGCAGTGGGCAACACGCCGATCAAGGTCTCGTTCGACCTGACCAACAGCGGCAAGCGTGCCGGTTCCGAAGTCGCCGAGCTGTACGTCGGCCAGCAGAACCCGAAAGTCGAGCGCGCCGTCAAAGAGCTGAAAGGCTACAAGAAGGTCTTCCTGCAGCCGGGCGAAACCCGTCACGTCACCATCGAACTCAACGACCGTTCGCTGGCGTACTTCGACGAGGCGAGCAAGCAGTGGGTGATCGATGCCGACACCTTCAACATCAGCCTGGGCGCGGCCTCCGACGACATCCGTCTGAACGCCAAGCTGGTCAACCCGTTCCGCCAGGAACTGTCGACCACCACCAGCAACCCGCTGCCACGTTCGGCGCTGAACTCGGTCAAGGTGACCCTGCCAGCGGTGAAGACCGGCGGTGTGCTTGATCAGACCGAAGACACCGACGCAGCCAATGGCAACACGGACTACGACGGCAACACCGAGTACTGATTGATCGCAACGGGAGAGGGCTGAAACGCAGGCCTGCGTCGGGATCTGATCCCGGCGCCGGCTGAGGCCTGAACCCGAGTGACAACCCGAGCTTGAGAAACAGAGAATGAGGCGATCCGGCCAGCCCGGATCGCCTCATTTTTTATGCGCGGATATCGCGTTCCACCTGGGCCATGTAACTGTCGAAACGCTGCACCAGATCCACTTTCTCGGGGAAACGCAGCCATTGCAGCTGCAACCCGTCCATCATCGCCAGAATCTGGTGAACGATCGCGTCCAGATCCACATCCCCACGCACTTCACCGGTGGCCACCAGATGGTCAAGCCGTGCGCGCATGCGCCCGTGAATCGTCACGTAGCGCGACTGAAACCATTCCCACCCCGGATGGCTGTCCACCAGGCTTTCAGCGTTCAGCATGCTGAACGCGCGAATCACGCCGGGCGCCGTCGCGTTGGAACGGTTGATCTGCCGCAGGCCGCTGACGAAGCCCTGCAGCGTCGGCTCGCTGTGCAAGCTGCTGACCACTTTGTGATTGACCTCGTCGCGACGGGCGAGCACGCCCATCAGCAACGCAACCTTGTTGGGGAAGTGATGCAGCACGCCCGCCACCGAAATGCCGACGATGTCGGCGATGCGGGCAATGGAGGCGCCGGTGTAGCCCTCCAGCGAAAACAATTGCAGCGCAGCGTCGAGCAGCTCTTCACGGCGCTTTTCACCCTTGGGGGCGCGACGGGTGCGGGGGAGTGTGTCTGACGTATTTCCTGTCATCGGGTTTACCTGGCGTCTCCATGATTTGCAGGTGTCTGGGCGCTTCGGCAGACCTGTCCCGATGCCGGGTTGCGAGGACGCAACGGGCAGAAAGGGCGCGGCAAGTCGTCGCGGGTGCTGAAACGGCACGCTCTGTTTAAGGGGGCAACCGGATTTTGGCAAGCGAAAACTGATATTCAGGACTGTCGGCAGGCGAGTGCCACCGTTCGGGTGAACCCCGTCCAGAAAATGGGAACTCCCGCCGCGTGTGCCTCTCCTTTGAAGTAACTGACAAACAAGGAGGATCCACTGTGAACGAACAAGCCAGTCCCGGAATTGCCTATCTGATCGAATGCGCAGAGGAGACGAATATTGATTCGCGGCTGTTTGCCATTTATGAAGCGCTGGCCGAGGCAGGCGGGCTTATACCTCAGGAATATTTGATCAAGGTGGCGCGCGAAACGACGGCAGGCCCCAAGCAGCAGTTATTAATCAGGCTGATCGGCAGAGCCAGTCGCGCCCAGGTTCATTAAGCAGGCCACTTGCCTGAGCCTTCAGCGCACGCCCCGCATGACTGCGCCCCTCAGGATTCGGAGCGCTTGCCCCGCCGGCAACGCTCCGAGCAGTAACGCACCTCGTCCCAGCAGCGCGCCCACTTTTTCCGCCAGGTGAACGGCAGCCCGCACACTGCGCAGGTCTTCACCGGCAGCTCGCTCTTCTTCAAATGGCCTCTCCGGCGTCGAGTTTGCCCAGCAAAGACTCGCCCCTTTGCCACAGCGCGTCCTGTTTCGCCTCGGTCATCCGATCAAGATTCTTGTAGACCATGCCCATTCGTTGATTGGCCCGCAGCAGGTTGCTGTGGCGCATCACGAAATGCCAGTACAGCGAATTGAACGGGCAGGCGTCTTCGGTCGTGCTCTCCTTGACCTTATAGGCGCAGCTGCCGCAATAGTCGGACATGCGCTTGATGTACTGGCCGCTGGCGCAATAGGGCTTGGAACCGAGGTAGCCGCCGTCGGCGTGCATGACCATGCCCAAGGTGTTGGGCAGCTCGACCCACTCGAAGGCGTCCATGTAGATCGCCAGGTACCACTCGCAGATTTGCTTCGGGGCGATGCCGGCCAGCAGGGCGAAGTTGCCGGTGACCATCAGCCGTTGAATGTGATGGGCGTAGGCGTGTTCAAGGCTCTGACCGATGGCCTGGCTCATGCAGTTCATTTTGGTCTGCCCGGTCCAGTAGAACGCCGGCAGCGCGCGGGTGTTGCCCAATGCGTTGCCTTCGGCGTATTCCGGCATCTTCAGCCAGTAAACACCGCGCACGTATTCCCGCCAGCCGATCAGCTGGCGGATGAAGCCCTCCGCCGCGTTCAGCGCGACGCTGCCCGACCAGTACGCCGATTCCACGTCGCTGCACAGCTGGCGCAGATCCAGCAGGCCAATGTTCAAGGCCGCACTGATGCGCGCATGGAAGAGGAAGGGCTCATCCATGGCCATGGCGTCCTGATAGTCACCGAAGGCGGCCAGTCCGTAATCGAGAAAATACTGCCAGAGGGCCTTGGCGTCGGCGTGGGTCACCGGGTAGTCAAAATTGTCCAGCGCACCGTAGTGCCCGGAGAACCGCTCACGCACCAGCGTCAGCACGTCGCGGGTGATGGCGTCCGGGGCAAAACGCGCGGGGTAGGGCGCCGAGACTTTCTTCGGCAGCGCCTTGCGGTTTTCCGCATCGAAGTTCCAGGCGCCGCCTACCGGCGTGCCGTCGCTGTTGAGCAGCAGGCGCTGCTTGCGGCGCATCTCGCGGTAGAAGAATTCCATGCGCAGCTGAACCTTGCCGCTGGCCCATTTGGCAAAGTCTTCGCGGGAGCAGAGAAAGCGCGTGTCGCTGTGCCAGACCAGCGGCAGGCCGCATTCCCTGACCGAGTGCTCCAGACGCCAGTCGCCGCACTCGGTGGCGTGGACTTCTTCGGCCTTCAACGACGCGTGCCAGCGCTGCAATTCAGTGGGCACCGAGCCGGTGTTCAGCGGGTCGTCCAGCGTCACGTACTGGACGATGATGCCGCGCTCCTGCAGCGCCTGGGCGAAATGGCGCATGGCGCTGAAGATCAGGGCGATCTTCTGCGGGTGATGGGGCACGTGGGTAGCTTCTTCCATGACCTCCACCATCAGCACGGCGTCACGTTCGGGGTCGAGTTCGGCAAGGCAGGCCAGGTCGAAGGACAACTGGTCGCCGAGGACCAGGCACAGGCGGCGCACGGGCATCATCGATCAGCACCCTGTGACGCGTCGGCAATGGGGACGGTTAGCGTGACTCGACGGAGGACAGATGAGAGAAGGTTGGGCACGGGATTCCTGATGGGCAGGGAATGATGGCGCCGAGCATAGCGGTTTGCCCGGCGCACGGTGATGGGGCTAGCTGGATACGTGGCGCCTGACGCACTGCATCAGGCCCTGCAACGGGCCGGATTCCACCGGCGCGGGGACGCACACCGTGCGCTCCCGGTCGCCTTCGCTGATGGTCAGCGTGTAATGCTGCATGCCGCGCAGCGCACGGGCCGGGTGCCGACCTTCCGGCAATGCGAAGAACTCGGAGGCGTCGACCAGTTGCCGCAGCTCCTTCTGGTCGGGTTCAGGCAGGGCGTCCACTTCAATGGTGTTGGGCTTGTTCAGCCCGGGAAAAAAGGCGACCCCGCCGCTTTCGCTGAATGAGATACGCATGTGGGTGGCTCCTTCTCTTGCCAGATGGCCATGGCGGATCATTGCGCGTTGATGCCCACGGCTGCCCAGCCTTCTTGTACCGCGATTTGGGCTTCTTCGCCTACACCGTACAGCCGACCGGCCACATCGTGAGTGATTCGCGCAAACCTTACGAAGCCGGCATTGGGGCGCAGACGCGAATCGCGCAGCGCGTCGTACCAGATGCGCCCGGCTTTCTCCCAGGCATGACCGCCAATGCGCGTCGCCACTTGATAAAACGCATGGTTGGGGATGCCCGAGTTGATGTGCACGCCGCCGTTGTCGTCGTAGGTGTGGACGAAGTCGTCCATATGACCGGGTTGCGGGTCCTTGCCGAGCACTTTGTCATCGAACGCGGTGCCGGGGGCCTTCATCGAGCGCAAGGCGCTGCCGGTGATCTTGTCGGTGAACAGCCCTTCACCGATCAGCCAGCTGGCCTGCTCGGCGGTTTGTTTCAGGGCGTACTGCTTGATCAGCGAGCCGAACACGTCGGACATGGATTCGTTCAGCGCGCCGGCCTGGTTGAAGTAGACCAGGCCGGCTTCGTCTTCGGTGACGCCGTGGGCCAGTTCGTGGCCGATCACGTCCAGCGCAATGGTGAAGCGGTTGAACAGCGACTGGTCGCCGTCGCCAAAGACCATCTGCGCGGAGTTCCAGAAGGCGTTGTTGTAGCCCTGGCCGAAGTGCACGGTGGCGTCGAGGGCCATGCCGGCATCGTCGATGGAGTTGCGGTCGAAGACGTCGAAGAAGAAATCGAAGGTGGCGCCCAGGCCGTCGTAGGCTTCGTCGACGGCCACGTCGCCACTGACGGGCTGGCCTTCGCCGCGGACCAGGGTGCCGGGCAGGGTTTCGCCGCCGTTGGCGGTGTAGATGGAACGGCGTTTGCCGGTGAGTGGCGCAGCGGCCAGGTGCACGAGGCGTCGATCGGGTTGGGCGCTGAGGCGCAGGGAGCGAAAGGTGTTGTCCTTGGCCCGGGTGCGCAGGGCGGCTTCGCGTTGGGCTTTGTTGCCGTTGCGGGCGATCTGGTCCAGCAGGTATGGCGGGATGAGGCATTGAATGGGGTTACGCGTGTGGTTCTTGCACATAGGCAATGCTCCTGGGTGGCATCGTTCGATTGAGCGACGCGTCGCGGTCTCGCTTTAATCGACAAGCCAGGGGGATCGTGCGTTCCCCAAGGTCAAAGGCGTCTGCCTGGGGGCAGACTGTTTCGCCTTCGGCGAGTTACTTTTGAAAAGCACCAAAAGTAAGCAAAAGTGCCTGCTCTCGGTTGGGCCCTTCGTTCCTCAGGGTTCCTTCACTCCGGTCTCGCTCCGTGGGCCCGCCGCCATCCGCCATCCATGGCGGGGGGCGGCTCTCGCGGCATCCATGCCGCTCTGCCCACTCCACGAGACCTCCGTTCAGCCTGCACCCAGGTCGCGTTTTGTGTCGTCTGGGAGTTTTGTGTTTAAAGATCAAAAGCAGATCAAAAGCAGATCAAGGGCTTCCCGGCTAAAGCCGGTCCCACTGACTGCACGCGATTGTCTGTAGGAGCCGGCTTGCTGGCGAACGCGGTTGAGCATTCACTGCTGTGGTGTCTGGCCGGATGCATTCGCCAGCAAGCCGGCTCCTACAGGGGAATTGCATCCGATCCATGAGAATGTAGGCACAGCTACCGAAGCATGATGGTGATCGTGCCCACGCTCCGCGTGGGGACGATCAGAAAAAGTGGCGGCGACTCCGACTGTAGGATCAGCTTCAGCCGGGAAGCTTTTGCTCTGCGTAGCGCTCTTGATCTTCATACGCAAAAAGCCCAGTCACCGCCAATCGCGACTTGGGTGCAGGCTGAACGCAGGTCTCGCGCAGTGGGCCGAGCCGCATGGATGCGGCGAAAGCGCCGTCAGGACAGGGATGTCCGTTCGGCGCGGGTCAACGGAGCGAGACCGGAGTGAAGGAACCCGACGAAGTCGGGCCCAACCAGGAGCAAGCACCCTTGGTTACTTGGGGTGCTTTTCCAAGTAACTCGCCGAAGGCGAAACAGTCTGCCCCCAGGCAGACGCCCTTGATCTTAAAGATCTTGATCTTGATCTTAATCTTAAAAATCGCGATCACGGCAAAGGCCGCGTCTCCTGAGACATAAACTCCGTAATCCGCGAGCGCAGCCACCGCTCCGCCGGATCGTTATCGTGAACCCCGGCCCAGACCATCGACAACTCCGCAGGCGCAATCGGAAATGGCGGATCTTCGGCCCGCAACGCGCAGCCTTCAATCAAAGCGCAGGCCGCGTAATCGGGGACGGTTGCGATCAGCTCGGTGCCCGCCAGCAACGCCCGCAACCCGCTGAATTGCGGCACCGCCACCACCACCCTCCTCGCCCGCCCGACCTTCGCCAGGTCAATGTCGATGTTGCCGGTCAAATCACCGGAGAACGACACCATGGTGTGCGGCCGCTCGCAGAACTCGTCCAGCGTCAACGGCTCGGGGCGTTTGTCGCCGCGTAATACCTTCACGCCGATGTCCCGCAGCTTCTTGCGCTTGGCGTTGGCCGGCAGTTCGGTGGTGTAGCTGATGCCCACGGAAATCTCCCCGGACGCCAGCAATGCCGGCATCAGCAGGAAGTTGGCACGGCGCACCACCACGATAATGCCCGGCGCTTCTTCACGCAGGCGGTTGAGCAAGGGCGGGAACAGACCGAACTCGGCGTCGTCCGACAAGCCGATGCGGAAGATGTCGCAACTGGTCGCCGGATCGAACTCCTTGGCCCGGCTCACCGCCCCGGAAATGGTGTCCAGCGCTGGCTGCAGTTCTTTCAGAATCGCCAGCGCCCGGGCGGTCGGCTCCATGGCGCGGCCGTTGCGCAGCAGCAAGGGATCATCGAACAGGTCGCGCAGCCGCGCCAGTGCCGCACTGATCGCCGGTTGGCCCATGAACAGCTTTTCCGCCACCCGCGTCAGGTTGCGCTCGAACATCAACGCTTCGAAGATCACCAACAGGTTCATGTCGACGCGGCGCAGGTCGTTGCGGTTCATTCAGCGATTCCGTTGGGCGATTTCAGTGGGGCGTTTTCGGGAGGCCTGACGATGCCAGACCGGCGCAGGTATACACAACCGCTGAAGGCGTGTCTTGAACATCGGTGCTGTCACCCGTCGAACGCAGTTGCAAGGATAGCCGTCCTCAACGGGCACGCACGTTCTGCGCCACACATCCTTTGGACGGCAACAAGGTCATGGTCCGACGCCAGCTGAACGGGGTCAGCCCCACGACTCGGGTGAACACCCGGGTGAAATGGGACTGATCGGCGAAGCCACAATCCAGGCTAATCTGCGAGATGGTCAGCATTGACTCGCCGAGCAGGGCTCGGGCTTTTTCCAGGCGCATCTGCAAGAACCAGTCGCGGGGCGACAGCCCGGTGTTCTTCTTGAAGGCGCGGGAGAAATGACTGCGCGACAACGAACACTCGGCGGCAATGCGGGCGATGGACAGGCCTTTGTCCATCTGGCTGGACATCAAGTCCTTGGCCCGGCGCTCCTGCCACGGCGACAGTGCGACGCGTTCGAGAACGGATTCATGGTTCAGCGAGGGGTTGAATGCAGTCATGCCAGGCGCTCCAGCTTCACAGTCAGCGGTGAGTGAAGTCTCTACAGCGCGGTTCTTAAAGTCCTTCTCGGGGTATTAAACGTTCTGAAAAGTGGTACGACGACGTGCCTCGCTGCGGTGCGCCGAGCCACTGTTCAGAACATTTCAGGCCACACCAAGGACGGCCATTGGCCAGCGTATTACCGTGTTCACTCCAAAGGTTCGGTTCGCGGCGAGGGACGGCATGTGAGCATCCGATACGTGGCTGGAATTGTGATTCCCGACGGCGCGATGGCCCGCGCGGCGACCGACCTGATGCGCGATCACCAGTCCGACCTGCTGCTGAACGCGGCCTGGCGCACGTTCGTTTTTGCCAGCCTGCTGGGGCACGGCCGCAGGCTGCGTTTCGATGCCGATCTGCTCTACACCGCCGCACTGTTTCTGCGCATCGGCATCACCCGGCTGTACGCCCGGTCGCAACTACGATTCGAAGTCGACAGTGCCAACGCCGCCGCTCAATTCCTGCGCGGGCACGGGCGCTCATGGGATGACATCGCCCAGGTCTGGGACGCCATCGCGCTGCACACCACGCCGGGCATTGCGCAGCACAAACCGCCGTTGACCGCCCTGCTCTGCGCCGCGGTCGAAACCGACCTGACCGGCGCGCACTGCCAGTACTTCAGCCCCGCCGCCCAGGCACGGGTGTTGGCCGCCTACCCGCGCGAACCCGGTTTCAAGTTCAAGTTTCTGCATGCCATGGCACTGGGCCAGGTGCATCGCCCGCAGACCACCCTGGGCACGACCAACGCCGACGTGCTGTCGTTTCACGCCCATCGCCTGAGCGCTGGCGGCTTTTGCGAACGACTGCTGGCTTCGACGTGGCCTTATTGAATGGCGCGCACCTCGATGAGCCGTGGGCGTTACTCGACAATGGGCAACATAAACACGAAGGTTGCGCCGCCGTAGCGCGCGGGCATCGCGTAAAGGTGGCCGCCGTGAGCGCTGATGATTGACTGACAGATCGCCAGCCCCATGCCCATTCCTTTGTCCTTGGTGGTAAAGAACGCATTGAACAGCTGATTCATGTCCCCCGGCTCAATGCCGCGCCCGCTGTCTTCAACGCTGACCACCGCGTAGTCGCGTCCCACCACTTCGCTGGTGATCGACAGCCGCCGCAGCACGTGGTCCCCCGCGCTCATGGCGTCCAGCGCGTTGAGGATCAGGTTCAGCACCACTTGCTGCAATTGCACGCTGGAGGCGCAGACCCGCAACGGTGAGCAGGTCAGGTGGGTCGTCATCAAGACCCGCTGTTGTTCAACCTCGACGCCGGTCAGCGCCACCACATGGCGAATCACGTCGTTGACCAGCAGCCGGTGCCGGTGATGCGGGCCTTGCCGCGCCAGGCTCTGCAGCGCGTTGACGATTTCCCCGGCGCGCCGGCCTTCGGCAACGATGTCGCGCAGCCCGGACAAGGCTTCCTCCACCTGCGGGTTTTCGCGATTGAGCCAGCGGATCCCGGCGGCAGCGTTGGACACCATCGACGCCAGGGGCTGATTGATTTCGTGGGCAATGGACGCCGCCAGTTCACCCATGACCGTGGCCTGGGCAACGCTGGCCAGCCGGGCCCGGGCGCCGCGCAGGGCGATCTCCACATCCCGACGCCGCGCGTTCTCCTGCTCCAACGCCTGGTGCAGGCGCGCGGTTTCCAGGGAAATCGCCGCCTGGCTGGCGAGCAGTTCCAGCACTTCGGTGCGGCAGATCGTGAACACGCCCGGGGCGAGGTTGTTTTCCAGGTACAGCACGCCGAGCACCCTGCCCTGTTTGACCAGCGGCACGCACAGCGCCGAACGCACCGGATGCTGGCGCAGGTATTCGTCGGCGCCAAAGTAGGCGTCCGTGCAGACATCGTCCAGCACCAGGCGCTGGCGAGTGCGCATCACCCGGTACAGGATCGACAGCGGCAGGTGGTGTTTGTCGGGGACCGTGTCCGTCAGTTCGATGCGCAAGCCATCGTCGCCGCTCTGGCCGACTGCGCAGATCACCGGGGCTTCGTCCTTAACAAGCAACAGCAAGGCCCGTTGCGCGCCGGCATGGACGATGGTGTTGCGCAGCAGGGTCTCGATCAGCCGGTCCTGCTCGCTTTCGTCGCGCAGGGCATGGGCGGATTTCATGACGGATGACAGATCGAGAGCCTCGCGTCCGGCCAGGGTGATCGATGTGTGCGCCGATAACACGTTTTCCAGCCCCGGCGCAGGGTTCGGACCGGGACCGAGCGGGATGGCGTACGCGTCGTGTCGGCCGTCGGGGAGATCGGACTGCACATCCGGAATGTCCCGGAGTTGCTGCCATTGCTGGAGCATCTCGCCCAGGTGCTTATGCAGATCGGCAGCGCTCTGATAACGGTCATCCGGGTTTTTGGCGATCAGCCGATGCACGAGACCGGCCAACGGCGCAGGGATATCACCGCGATGCTGGCTCAGCGGCGGCGGGATACGCGCCACGTGGCAATACACCCATTCCACTGCATCGGCGGCCTCGAACGGCAATCGGCCGACCAGCCATTCATAAAAAGTCATGCCCAGCGCATAGAGGTCGCTGCGTTGATCAGCCTGGCGCTGTACCCGCCGCGACTGCTCGGGCGCCATGTAGCCGAGCGACCCACACATGGCGTCGGACACCGGCAGTTGCGGTGCCGATAGCACCTCAACGCTCAGGCCGAAGCCGCTGAGCCGCACCACGCCGTTTGCGTCTTCGATCAGGTTGCAGGGCTTGATGTCGCGGTGCAGCAGGCCTGCCTGGTGAGCGCCTGTTACGGCAGCAGCGGCAGCCATGGCCCGCTGCAAAAAGCCCCCGATGGACAGCGGCGCGTCGGGCTGATCATGCAATGCCACGCCGCTGGCATCCTCCAGCACCAGCAGCGTGCCTTCCGGGCCCGACAGCAACGCAACCGGCGGCACGGCCCATTGCGGCATCAGCCGGGGGGCCAGTGAAAACTCGTGTTCCAGGCGGCGGACGGCAGCGATCGAGGCGTCGGGTGCAGGACGAACGATGCGCCAGCGGCGATCTTCCGGCGTCAGCGTGACCCGGTAATGAGCGAGTGCTCCATCGACAAACAGCAACTGCCAGACGAGCTGCTCCAGCCACTGGGGCCCGAATGCCCCGGCATTGGAGATAGCCGTGTAAGGCCCGTTGAAAATGCTGCTCATGAAGCCCCTTTACTGGAATCCTGCGGCTGGCGCCGTCCCGCTCATTCCCGGCTAAAGCCGGTCCTACTCACCACCGCGTACCTCTGTGGGACCGGCTTCAGCCGGGAAAGCGCCGGACATCACACCGCACATCTGAGGGCGCCCAGACCGGCCTATTCCCTGTTAAAACCAGTTCTACTAAAAACACCGCGTATCCCCCGAGGTCAGTTCACGAGACAACCCAGCCGGTCGCTCATCTTCAACAGCTCAATGACGTTACGCGCATTCATCTTGGTCAATACGTGCCTTTTATGCACTTTGGCGGTGACTTCGCTGGTGCCCAGTTGCGCAGCAATCTGTTTATTCATCTTGCCGGTGATCAGCAGCGCCATGACTTGCCGCTCCCTCGGCGTGAGGCTGTCGAAGCGCGTCTTGACGCAGGCGGTCAGGCAGCGCTCGTCCAGGCGGGTCGCGTCGCTGGTCAGTGCTTCACGCACCAGATCCAGCAATTGCTCCGGCTCGAAGGGTTTGGTCAGAAACTCGCGGGCGCCGGCTTTGATGGCGCGGACCGACATGGCGATGGTGCCGTAGCCGGTCATGAAAATGATCGGGAAAGTCTGGCCCCGATCCAGCAAGGTCTGCTGCAGATCGAAGCCGGTGCCCTGGGCCAGATTGACGTCCAGCAACAGGCAGACGGGCCCCTGGCTCAGCGGCCGGTCAAGAAACGCCTGGGCGCTGTCGAACACCTCACAGACGATGTCCGCCGAGTTCAGCAGGCGCTGCAAGGAGGTGCGGATGGCGGCGTCATCGTCCACCACATAGACCTTGGGATTCACGCTCATAACAGGCTCATGAAGGGTTTTTTCGCATCGACGGTTGCGGCAACTGCCGCAGCAACTGCCGCAGCAGGCGCGTCAACGGGCTGATCAACGGCTAACGGCCAGTGCTCTCTGATGCCGGGCATGATACCCGTCGGGCCCGGCCGGCACAGCCCTGATGCTTTGCAGCGTCGCGAGTGCAGACGGTGCGTCGCAATCCTGCGCACGGGGCGCGCTGACCTCCGTTGTCGCAAAGGTGTCGTGTGCGCTCGCCGTCAACAGGCAGGCGCGGGTGGTGCCGAGCATCTGGTAGAAACGGAAAGGGCCCTGAGCGCTGACCATGAGCAAGGACTTGGTCGCCAGCCGCACGATGCAGTCCATGATGCAGGCGCGCGGCAAACGGGTGCGCTGCAAGGCATCACACGCGCGCTCCAGGGTGAAGCGACCCTCCAGCTCGGCCAGCCGCCGCAGCACCGTGCGCTCTTCGCGACCGAGCAAGCGCAGGCTCCACGCCAGGGAAGCCTGCAGCGTTTGCTGACGCGGCGGCGCGGTGCGCAACGACGCCGAGAGCATGTGCAGGCTGCCGTCGAGGCTCGCCACCAATTGATACAGACCAAGGGCGCAGGCCCGGGCGGCGGCCATTTCCAATGCCAGCGGCATGCCTTCGAGCCGGCGGCAGATTTCCCCCACCAGCTCAACGCTGTAATCGTCCAGCTCGGCATTGCCGTCAGCCGCCAGATGGCTGTCCAGCGCACGCCACTGACGCAGGAACAATTGCGCCGACGCACTGCGCAGAACAATGTCTCGGGAGGCGTTTAGTTGAGGAATCTCAAGGGGCGGTACTTGCAGGCTGCGCTCGCCGGCAATGCGCAACGGCTCGCGACTGGTGGCCACCGCGCGCACAGCAGGCGCGCCACGCAGGATCACCTCCAGCAGACTGGCGACGCTTTCGACCAGATGCTCGCAGTTGTCCAGGATGATCAGGCCCGGCTGCTGCTGAAGGAAGCGAATCAGCCCTTGCAGGTCAGGGTCGCCGCCGCTGCAGTCCACACCGACCGCGCTGGAAAACGCTTCCAGCAGCAGCTCGGCGCATTGCAGTTGCGCCAGCGGCACGAAATACACCGGGGTGCCGCCGGCGTCCAGCAGCGTCTGCCCCAGTTCTGCGGCGAGCGCGGTTTTACCGACACCGCCCGGGCCGATCAGCGTGACCAGCCCGCAGCCCTCAGCCAGGGTGTTGCTCACCTCATCGAGCAGCGTCTGACGCCCGAGCAAGGCGACGCGGGCCGGCAGCCGGTGATGGCAACTGACGCCATGCAGCATGGCGGGCGGGCGGGTCTCGTGCCCGAGGCTTTCCCCGCCCAGCAGCACATAGCCACGGCCCGGCACGGTGCGGATCTGCTCGCGGTCGGTGCCCAACGCCTTGCGCAGCGCGGAGATGTGCACTTGCAGGTTGTTCTCTTCAACTACGGTGTCCGGCCAGACACTCTGAAGGATCAGCTCCTTGCTCACCAACTGACCTTGATGACGCAGCAATAGGTCGAGAATGTCGAAGGCGCGGGTGCCAATGCGCATGGCGACGCCGTCCTTGAACACGTCTCTGTGCTCGCGGGAAATCATCGTCTGACCGAGACTTATCATTTCATGCAGTCCTTGGAAGTGGAGTCGCAGACCCTGATTCGCTGACCGGCGTCCGGGTGGGGATTTATCCGGGAGACGTTCAGCGCAGCTATCCATTTTTAACGAGTGCTCATCTAATCAGCTAAAAACAATCGCCGATATTAGCTGTAGGGATAGTGACCTTGAGGTTATTGGGTGAGCGGCAAGCTGCAATCTGCAAGCGGTGATGATTGAAGATGAGGGATGAGCGCCACGGCCGATGCCTGGCTTCGACGAAAACGCACAATAAAAAACGCCCCGGCTTTTAGACCGGGGCGTTTTTATTGCGTCGGCGAGCTATTCCAGCAACGGCACATGGGCCGCGCGCTGATACGGGCCGTACTCGACCGGCACCCACTGGAAGTGCTTGTCGATGGCGACGATGTGACCGGTGCCGGGGAATGGCAGGTGCGCGGCGGCGACCCATATCTTCTTGCTGGCGGCTTGAGTGAAGACCTGATCACGGCTGGCGATGGCCTTCTGGCTGTTCTCGTCGAAAGCGATGCTCACTGCCGGGTGATCGAACTGCACGGCCAGGCTGTGGATCAGGTCGCCGATGAAGAGAATGGTCTGGCCCCTGGAGCTGAATTGGTACGTCGTGCTGCCCGGCGTGTGCCCCGCTTCCAGCGCCGTGCTGACTTCCGGCACCGGCGACTGGCCCGGGGCGAAGGTCTTGAACCGGCCAGCGGCGACGTAGGGTGCGGTGGAGTCCTGGGCGATCCTGAAGTAGGCCTTGGCCTGCTCCGGCACCCGGCCGATGGCGGTGGGGTCCAGCCAGTAATCGGCCTCCGGCTTGGCGGCATAGACCGTCGCGTTGGCAAACACCGGTTTCTTGTCGGCGTCGACCAGGCCGCAAACGTGATCCAGGTGCATGTGGGTCAGGAGAATGGTGTCGACCTGATCCGGCTGATACCCGGCGGCCTTGATGTTCTGCGAGAGCATGCCGGCGGTCTCGCCGATGCACTGGCCGGCGCCGGTGTCGACGAGAATCAAGTGCTCGCCAGTGTTGACCAGGAATGCGTTGAACGCCGTCTGCACACCCGGCGTTTCGATGGCACGGCGGGCCAGCAAGGCGCGGATGGCGTCGGGCTTCATGCCTTTGAGCAGCTTGGGCGACAGGTCGTTGTAGCCGTCGAACAGCGCCGTGACTTCGTAGTCGCCGACGGCCAGCCGGAAATACCCGGGCACCTGGGTTTTCTGCTGGGCCGGCGCCTGGGCCAGGGCGACGCCGGAGCACAAGGCGACTCCGAGAGCAAGGGAACAGGCGAGCGGGATGACGGATGTGCGCATGGGGATGCCTCGAATCCAAACAGTGAGGTGTCCGATACTGCGCTGCTCAGGGGCACTGGTCTTGAAGCAATGTGCTTGAAGCCATTTGTTTTTTTGAAGAATCACAAAGCCCCATCGGTTATAGACAGCGATAATGGCCCTGCCTACATTGTCCGCGCGCCTTCGCGCGGGCCACTTCAGCCCTGCACTTTTCCTGCGGATATCTTCCATGTCGACCGTCGTTCCCCATTACTCGCTGGCGTGGAGCCTGCTCCTGCTGCTCGCCGACGCGCTGGCCTGGCACTTGCTGGCCGACCGTAACCGGCTGGCGCGCATCGCCACGCGGCTGGGGGCATTCGTCGCCTACAGCCTGGTAATTATCAATGCCGGCGTGAGCCCGCTGGAAGCGCCGGCCTGGCCCGACAACAGCGCCCTGCAATTCGGTGCCACCGTGCTGGCGATCATCTGGTGGCTCTACGCCGCACGCACCCTCACCGTGGTGCTCGGGCTGGCGCTGACCAGTCGCGTCGGCCACAGCGGTCGGCTGTTGCAGGAAGTCATCGGCGCGGTGATTTTCCTGATCGCCATCGTCGCGGCGGCGGGCTATGTCCTGCAGCTGCCGGTCAAGGGCTTGCTGGCGACGTCCGGGGCGATGGCGATCATCGTCGGCCTGGCCCTGCAGAGCACGCTGAGCGACGTGTTCTCCGGGATCATCCTCAACACCACCAAGCCGTATCAGGTCGACGACTCGATCTCCATCGACGGCATGGAAGGCAAAGTGATGGACATCGACTGGCGCGCCACGCACCTGCTGACGGGGGTTGGCACCATGGTGGTGATCCCCAATTCCGTGGCGGCGAAGGCCAAGATCGTGAATTTGAGCCGACCGGTCCATATTCATGGGGTGTCGATCAATATCATGATGTCACCGCACATTCGCCCGCGCCGGGTGCTCGATGCCCTGGAGCGTGCGCTGCAGGGTTGCAGCGCCCTGTTGCAGACGCCCAAACCCCGGGCAGTGGTCAAGGAGACGAGCCCGACCACCATCGAATACGCGGTCACCGGGTTCATCAGCGACCTGAACAACAAGAGCGACGTGCGCAATCTGCTGTTCGATCTGGCGTATCGACACCTCGAAGCAGCTGGCATCGCGTGGCAGTCGGAAACCACCGCCGAAGCCATGTCCCGGCCCCGGGCGCTGCTCGATGAGGTCAAGGTGTTCCGCACCAGCACCGCCGACGAAAAGGACCACCTGGCCCAGAGCATGGTCGCGCGGGAATACACCGCCGGGCAGACGATTATCGAGGTTGATGAGATCACCGAAGGCTTGCTGGTGATTGCCACGGGCGTGGTGTCAGCGAGCGTCAAGGACGGCAACGAGATGGTGGAGGCCGGACGCATGGGCCCGGGCGAGGTCATGGGTGAGCAGAGTGTGCTGGCCGACACACCGTCCCAGGCGCGCTTCACCGCCCTCACCTCCTGCGTCGTTTACCGTATCGACAAAGCCGCCACCCGCCAGGCCATGGAGCAGCGCGTCGAGATCGTCACGGCGTTGAACAAACTGCAAGCGGTTCGCCAGCAGGGGACCCAGCACGTGCTGATGCGCAAGCCTGTGGTGATCAAGAAGAATAATTTTCTAGGGTGGTTGCAGAAGCGCTGAGTGAATGGCGAATTCAGTGGGACCGGCTCTAGCCGGGAAGAGGCCCGTGTGAACGCCCGAAATCTTGCGGTGTGACCGCCGACGCCTTCCCGGCTGAAGCCGGTCCCACAATTGACCGCGGTCCGACGATGGATCGCGGTGTCTTAGTGGGACCGGCTTTAGCCGGGAAGAGGCCCGATCAAACACCATGAATCTAGCGGTGTAAGCCCTGACGCCTCCCCGGCTAAAGCCGGTCCTACATTGATCGCTGTCCGACCATTGATCGCGGTGTTTCTATGGGACCGGCTTTAACGGGGAATTGGCCTTCAGTTGCGACGCAGTTTTTAACCCACGAACCCGTCACCTTCCAGCAGTGAGCGCAGCATCCAGGCGGCTTTTTCGTGGACTTGCATGCGCTGGGTCAGCAGGTCGGCAGTGGGCTCATCGCTGACTTTCTCCAGCAACGGGAACAGTTCGCGGGCGGTGCGTACCACTGCTTCCTGCCCTTCAACCAGTTGCTGGATCATGTCGGTAGCAGCGGGCACGCCCGGCTCTTCCTTGATCGACGACAAACGGGCGTAGGTCGAATAGGTGCCCGGTGCCGGGAAGCCCAGGGCCCGGATGCGCTCGGCAATGGAGTCCACCGCCGTCGCCAGCTCGGTGTATTGCTCTTCGAACAGCAGGTGCAGCGTGCGGAACATCGGGCCGGTGACGTTCCAGTGGAAGTTATGGGTTTTCAGGTACAGCACGTAGGTATCGGAAAGCAGTCGCGACAGTCCTTCAACGATCTCTGCGCGGTCCTGCTCGTTGATTCCGATTTCAATAGCCATGAGTTGCTCCCTAAGGTCTGTTGATTGCTGAGGGGTCGATTCTAGAGAGCACGGTCCACCAATTGAAATCAGGGCTGCCAATCGTGGCCATCGACGATGCCTATGAAACGTCCTCGGCCAAAAACATTCAGCGTTGACACAAAAGAGCTGTTCGGCGACGGTACGGGCACCCTTTTTTTGCTTCCTCCATTCCCGAAAAGGCACCGCCATGAACGAACTGCAGCAGCTGAATGAAAGCCATGGGCTGTTGCTGGTGTTCGTCAATGTGCTGCTGGAGCAGATCGGCTTGCCGGTGCCGGCGTACCCGACGCTGATCGTCACCGGCGCGCTGGCCATGCAAAGCAAACCGTTGCTGGGCGCCGGGGTGCTGGTGGCGATGGTCGCCTGCCTGATCGCCGATGCGCTGTGGTACTGGGCCGGCAAACGTTATGGCGGCGTGCTGCTGAAGACCCTCTGCAAGATTTCTCTCTCCCAGGACTCCTGCGTTCGTCAGGGGCTGACGGTTTACGAGCGCGTCGGTCCGCGGGCGATGCTGCTGTCCAAATTCCTGCCCGGCGCCGGGGCACTGGTTACCACCGTGGCCGGCATGAACGCCACGCCGATCTGGCTGTTCGTGCGCTATTCCCTGGCGGGATCGTTTATCTGGGCGGGCTCGGCGCTGCTGCTGGGCATGCTTTTCAGCGATGCGCTGATTCCCATGCTCGACTGGCTGAGCGGCTACCTACCGCTCGCCATCGTCAGCGTGCTGGCGGCACTGGGGCTGTTCATTGGCTGGAAGTACGCCAAGCGGCGTCGCCTCAAGGTGCGTACGGCAAAAGTGCCGCGCATCACCGTTCCCGAGCTGCTGGCCCTGCGAGACACCGACGATGCGCCGGTGGTCATCGATGTGCGGCCGAGCTTTCACACGGCCATCGTTGAGGGCATTCCGGGTGCCGTGTCGATCAGTCTTGAGGAGCCGATTGCGCCGTGGATCGAGCGCTTGGGGGATGTCGACATGGTGCTCTATTGCGCCTGCCCCAACGAGCTGTCGGCGGCATTGCTGGCGGAAAAGCTACACGCCCACGGCCTGACCCGGGGCAAGGCGCTGATCGGTGGGCTGGATGCCTGGCAGGCAGCGCATGTGCAACCTGAAGTGCTGGACAGAACGGCGGCGTGACCGCGGCGCCAGTAACACCCACCTGAATCTGGTTGGAGACAGATCCGTAGGAGCCGGCTTGCTGGCGAATCCTGGTCGATCAGCACCGAATTCGGCGACTGACACACTGGGTTCGCCAGTTCAAGCCGGCTCCTACAGACGACCGCGATTACTGAGCCACATCGCGGGTCAATGCCACAGCAGGCCGGTTCCTGCGGATTTCGCACCCTCAGAGGATCGGGCAATCCCCCCCTCGAGCTGAAGAAGCCGTCAATCAGATCCCGCTCAGCGCCAAGTCCATCGCAAAGTACGTGAAGATCAGATCCGCACCCGCGCGCTTGATCGCGCCCAGGGTTTCACGCACGACACGGTGTTCGTCGATGGCCCCGGCCTGGGCGCCGAACTTGATCATCGCGTACTCGCCGCTGACCTGATACGCCGCCAGTGGCAGGTTCGAGGCTTCGCGGATGTCGCGGATGATGTCCAGGTACGCGCCGGCCGGCTTGACCATCAGCGCATCGGCGCCTTCGGCCTCGTCCAGCAGCGATTCGCGCAGGGCTTCACGGCGGTTCATCGGGTTCATCTGATAGGTTTTGCGGTCGCCCTTGAGGGCCGAGCCGCCGGCTTCGCGGAACGGGCCATACAGCGCAGAGGCGAACTTGGTCGAGTACGCCATGATCGGCGTCTGGGTGAACCCGGCGGCGTCCAGCGCCGCACGAATCGCTTTCACCTGCCCGTCCATCGCCGCCGACGGGGCAATCACGTCAGCACCGGCACGCGCCGCCATGACGGCCTGTTTGCCGAGGTTCTCGATGGTCGCGTCGTTGTCGACATGGCCGCCATGCATCACGCCGCAGTGGCCGTGGTCGGTGTACTCGCAGAAGCAGGTGTCGGACATCACGATCATTTCCGGCACAGCGGACTTGATGGTCCGCGAGATCCGCGAGACCAGGCCGTTTTCCTGCCAGGTGTCGCTGCCGGTGGCGTCAAGATGATGGGAGACGCCGAAGGTCATCACCGACTTGATGCCGGCGCGGGCATAACGCTCCACCTCTTGCGCCAGCTTCGACTCGGGAATGCGCTGCACGCCGGGCATGCTGTTGATCGGCACGAAGTCGTCGATTTCTTCTTCGACGAAGATCGGCAGCACGAGATCATTCAGGGTGAATTCGCTTTCCTGAAACAGCGAGCGGAAGTGTTCGTTACTGCGCAGACGGCGCGGACGGGCAGCGGGAAACAGGCTGGACATGGCGGTTCCTGAGTCAAGAATATCCGGAAGATCGCCGGAGCCAACACCTCCGGCGATATCAATGGCGCGAAGCTTATGCCTGCGCCGGTTTCGATTCAAACGTCCTGACAAGAAAGTCCATTACGTTAGCCGCAACAGTGTGGAGAACCAAAACAATGGCGCCGGGTCATTTAGCAATGCCGCAGCCGTTTCGCTTGCGCATCGCCAGAGTGAGGCCAACCTTGAGCAACCCATCCGATCAGCGCAACAACCGTTCTCTGGACGGCCTTAACTTCTTTCTGGCGGATGTGCGCGACGGCCTTGGGCCCTATCTCGCGATCTATCTGCTGGCGGTGCACAAGTGGGATCCGGCGGGCATCGGGCTGGTCATGACCCTCGCCGGCATCGCCGCGCTGATCACACAAACCCCGGCGGGTGCGCTGATTGACCGCACCCGGAGCAAGCGGCTGGTGGTCATCGTGGCCGCTCTGCTGGTGACCGCCGGTTGCCTGGTGCTGCCGTTCATTCACTCGTTCACCTGGGTGGCGATCACCCAGAGCATCAGCGCCATCGCCGGCTCCGTGTTCGCCCCGGCCATTGCCGCCATCTCCCTGGGCATTACCGGGCCGAAAGCCTTTACTCGCCGGACCGGACGCAACGAAACCTGGAACCATGCCGGCAACGCCTGCGCAGCCCTGTTGGCCGGGATCTTTTCCTGGATGTTCGGGCCGATTGCGGTGTTCTACCTGATGGCGTTCATGGCGCTGGCAAGCATTGTCGCGGTGGCGTTTGTCGACCCCTCGGCGATCGACCACGATGTCGCGCGTGGCTTCGACCCCAACCATGACCAGGGTAAGGACCAGCCCAGTGGCTGGGCAGTCTTGCTGCACAACCGGCCGTTGCTGGTGTTCGCCATCTGCTGCGGGCTGTTTCACCTGGCCAATGCGGCGATGCTGCCGCTGGTGAGCCAGAAGCTCTCGCAGATCGACGTCAACCTCGCCACGCCCCTGACCTCCGCCTGCATCGTCGCAGCACAACTGGTGATGGTGCCGGTGGCGTGGCTGGTGGGCGCCAAGGCCGACGTGTGGGGACGCAAACCCTTGTTGCTGGCGGGCTTCATTTTTCTGCCGCTGCGGGGCGTGCTGTATGTCATGTCCGACAACCCCTACTGGCTGGTCGGTGTGCAATTGCTCGACGGCATCGGCGCCGGGGCTTTCGGCGCGCTGCTGCCGCTGGTGGTCAAGGACCTGACGCGCGGCACCGGGCGCTTCAACGTCAGCCTGGGCGCCATCTCGACGGTGTTTGGCCTGGGCGCGGCGCTGAGCAACGGTCTGGCCGGGCTGGTCGTACGCGAGGCGGGTTACAGCGCAGCGTTTTTGACGTTGGCGGCCATTGCCGCGGTGGCGTTCGTGCTGCTGTGGCTGGCGGTGCCAGAAACCGGCGAAAGCGTGGCCCATGATCAACCCGAGGGCGCGCCGGCCACCTGACCTGCCGGGGTAAAGGTCGCGTGCATCGACGTTCGACGGCTTC
Organism: Pseudomonas sp. NPDC078416; assembly: GCF_050268485.1. Classification (NCBI taxonomy): domain Bacteria; kingdom Pseudomonadati; phylum Pseudomonadota; class Gammaproteobacteria; order Pseudomonadales; family Pseudomonadaceae; genus Pseudomonas; species Pseudomonas sp. NPDC078416. The sequence goes on from NZ_JBNNGV010000010.1 coordinate 123,096, forward strand.
ACGCCGTCGTGCGGCGGGAAATGGGTTTAGAATGCCGCCCCTTTCCCACTGCCGACCTGCCGCCCACCGATGAATGCCGACGCCCTCGACCTGCTCGACGCCCACCTTCAGACCGCCCTCGCCGACGCGCCCGCCGAAACCCGCCGGCTGTTTCATGGCCGTGGCCGACGCTGGCCGGGGCTGGAACAACTGACCGTCGACTGGATGCAGGGCGTGGTGCTGGTGTCGTTGTTCAAGGCGCCGGCCGCCGACGAGCTGGACGTGCTGAAGCAGCGGCTGTCCCGACTGGTCGAGTCACCGGCGTGGCAGCAATCCCGCGCCCATACACTGTTGTTGCAGCACCGCTATCTGCCGGACAGCCACACCGAAGCGTTGCTGGGCGAGGTGCTGGAGGAATGGACCCTGACCGAGGGCGGCCTGCGCTATCTCGTGGATTTCGGCAAAAAACAGAACACCGGGCTGTTCCTCGACATGCGCTACGGCCGTGACTGGGTGCGGGCCAACGCGGCGGGCAAGCGGGTTCTGAATCTGTTCGCCTACACCTGCGGCTTTTCGGTGGCGGCGATCGAGGGTGGCGCGGAGTGTGTGGTCAATCTGGACATGTCCCGGGCGGCGTTGAGTCGCGGCCGCGACAACCATCGCTTGAATGGCCACGACCTGAGCAAGGTCACTTTTCTTGGCCATGAGCTGTTCAAGTCCTGGGGCAAGGTGAAAAGCACCGGGCCGTATGATCTGGTGATCATCGACCCGCCGTCCTTTCAGAAAGGCAGTTTTTTGCTGACCAAGGATTATCAGCGGGTGCTGCGCAAGTTGCCGGAGCTGTTGACCCCGGATGGCACGGTGCTGGCGTGCATGAACGACCCGCTGCTGGGCGCAGACTTCCTCATCGAAGGCGTGACCCGCGAAGCGCCGGGGTTGAGGTTTGAACAGCGCCTGGAAAACCCGCCGGAATTTGCCGATGCCGAGGAAGGGGGTGGGTTGAAGGCGTTGGTGTTTCGCCAGGGCTGAAAGGTGACCGCACGACGCGATCTCAGTAGGAGCCGGCTTGCTGGCGAATGCGTTGGGTCAGGCAATGGTGGTGTGACAGACCCACCGCATTCGCGACCGTCGTAACCTCCGATTGCTCCTACAGTTGATCTGCGTCCGACCCGGATGGTGAGAACCCGCACGAACCTGTAAGAGCGCGCTTCAGCAGTGACAACGTGGTTGAGCGCTACGCACTCAACCGCGAAATCACATCATTCAACCCCGCCGACAACACACTCAGGTCCTGACTCGCGGTCTGGGTGCGCTTGACGTTGTCCTGGTTGGTGGTGGCGATGGCGGTGATTTCAGTCAGGTTGCGGGAGATGTCTTCGGCCACTGACGTCTGCTCTTCCGCCGCCGTAGCAATCTGGCGGTTCATGTCGCGGATGGCTTCCACGGCGCTGGTAATGCGTTCCAGCGAAGAGCCTGCCAGCGCCACCTGATCAACGCTTTCCTGGCTGCGTGCCTGCCCGCTTTCAATCGCCTGGGCCGCATCCACGGCACCGGTTTGCACCGAGTTGATGATCTGGTTGATTTCCGCCGTCGAGGCCGCCGTGCGCTGGGCCAGCGTGCGCACTTCGTCGGCGACCACCGCAAAACCGCGCCCGGCATCGCCGGCACGGGCCGCTTCGATGGCCGCGTTCAGCGCCAGCAGGTTGGTCTGCTCGGCGATGCCGCGAATCACTTCGAGCACCTTCCCGATCCGCCCGCTGTCGGTTTCCAGACGACGAATGACGTTGGCGGTGTTGCTGATCTCGGTGCGCATCTGGGTGATCGCTGTGATCGTTGCGCCCATCACCTTGCTGCCTTCCTGGGAACTGCGATCCGCTTCGTCAGCAGCCTGGGCGGCCTGAGCCGCATGGCGGGCGACCTCCTGGGCGGTGGCGGACATTTCGGTCATAGCCGTCGCCACCTGGTCGGTGCGCTCGAACTGCTCGTGGGTGCCCTGGGCCATCAGCGCGGCAATCGCTTTCAACTCGCCGCCGGCACTGTCCAGGTCGGTGGTGCTGCGCTTGAGGCGCGTAAAGGTGTCGGCGAGGAAATCCCGCAGCGTATTCGCCGCGACGGCCAGACGGCCCAGCTCGTCCTGGCGGGTGATGCTGACGCGGTCACTGAACTTGCCCTGACTCAATTGCGCGACGTATTCGATCAGCATACGGATCGGGGCGACGATGTTGCGGTTGACCACCCACAGGGTCAGCACGCCCACCAGCAACGCCGAGGCGAGCATGACCAGCGTGCCGATGAGAATGGTCCGGTCAGCCGTGCTGCTGAGGATTTTCGATTGCTCGTCACTCTGTTTGCGCAGGCCGGCGACCAGGCCGGTCATCTGCTCGCTGGCGGCACGGTCAACGCCTTTGACGGCCATGTCACCGGCGACCGGGTCACCGCCGGAGGCGATGTAAGCGTCACGACCTTTGCGGTAGGCCACGCCGAGGGTGCGGTGCTCATTGCGCAGCGCATCAACCTGGGTTTTGGTCGCCGAGTCCAGCCCGTCCATTGCACTCAGGCTGCCGAGGGTGTCCTGCACCTGACGTTCCTGGTCTTCGAACTGCGCCCAGAACTTGTCGCGATCGGCTGGCTGCTTGCCCCGCAACAGCACGTTCTTCCACTCCTGCACCTGAACCTTGAATTGCAGGTTGGCCTGATCGACCAGTTGCGAGGCGTGCAACGGCCCTTCAAGCAGCCCGCGATAGGCGTGAACGTTGCTGGACAGGAACTGGAAACACGCGAGGGCAATCAGCACGACCAGCACAAGGCTGCCGCTGAGCAGCGCGAGGATCTGCGATCTCAGGGATTTCGACATACGAGGATCTCAAAAGGGAGGACAACCTGCTCCGAGGATCACCCGGAGTTTTTTTGCGGCTTGCCACATCCCTGTGCCATCGCGTCGGAGCGGTCCGAAAACGAGGCGCCTGCACAGAGTGATTCGACCCCGCGCAGGGCTTCTTGAAGGGCGGCCCGGCGGATCCGACGGACGGCTGAACAGCACCAGCGGCGAGGCCTTCAGCCCAATCAAACGGCTGTCTAAACGTGTCGAGCAGCATTCGGATGAATAGGCATAACGCAGTGATCATTCCCGCTGACCGAACACCTGGGAGGGCCTGCGCAACACCGGATCGAATGGATTGATCTTCTGGCTGATCGCCGTGGCCTCGCGCTTGAGCATGTCCACCACGGTGGGCATGCGGTCTGCACTGAGGCGGTCACTGATGGTCGCCACGCTCAACGCCGCCACCGCCCGGCCATCACGGTCGAGAATCGGCACCGCCAGCCCTGCCATGCCTTCCAGCACGCCGGTGTTGCGCGCGGCGTAGCCGGTACGCCGGACGGTGTCGATTTCCGAACGCAGCATCACTTCGTCATAGAGGTGAAAATCCCGCAGGCGCGGCAGGTTGTAGCGGATCACCGTTTCACGCTCTTCTTCCGGCAGAAACGCCAGGATCGCCAGACTGCCCTGCCCGACGCCCAGCGCCACGCGGCCGCCAATGTCGCCGGTGAAGGTGCGGATCGGGTACGGCCCTTCGCTGCGGTCAAGGCACACCGCATCGAAACCGCTGCGGGCCAGCAGAAACAACGAGTCCCCCAACGAGGCCGACAGGCGCAACAGGCTCGGCCGCACCACGTCCCGCAAGTTGCCGGACTGCCCGGCGCGCGCTGCCAGGGCGAAGAACTCCAGGCTCAGTCGATAGCGTTTGCTGCGCACATCCTGCTCGACCATGCCCTCATCCATCAGGCTGCGCAGGAGGCGGTGGGTGGTCGGCTGCGACAGCCCGACCTGCTGCGCCAGTTGCGTCACCCGTTCGCTACCGTCCGGACAATCGCCCAGCGCCCGCAGCACTGCGAACAGGCGAGAGACTGCGCCAACGCCCGTTTCTTTCTTACCCGTCTTCCGCTCAGTGGAATCCATTTAGCACCAGCCCCTATTTCTTTTCGCTGAATGAATGAATCGGAAAAAACTACTCACTCAATGAAATTGCTCGTTGAGCGCATCCTAGTCTTGGGCCTAGGATCGGTCCACAGGGCGATTTGAATAACAGCGGCAGCCGACACCGATCGAGCGCCAGCGTCCACGGCCACACGCAGCACTTCTCTTCGCATCTGCCCATAAAAAACGCACGCCTTCGGTGTGCACGAAAAAAGGTGGAACGCAGCCATGGCTTTTCTTCAACTCCAGGCACTGTGCAAGCGCTACGGCCCCGTCGATGCGGTCGTGGCCACTGACCTTTCCGTGGAGCAAGGCGAATTCGTCTCCCTGCTCGGCCCCTCCGGCTGCGGCAAAACCACCACCCTGCAAATGATTGCCGGCTTCGTTGATGTCAGCGCCGGCCGCATCCTGCTGGACGGCCGCGACATCACCCACGCCAAACCGGCCAGTCGCGGCCTCGGCGTGGTCTTTCAGTCGTACGCGCTGTTCCCGCACATGACCGTGCGCGACAACGTCGCCTTTGGCCTGAAAATGCGCAAAGTCTCCGCCGCCGACATCGAGCGCCGCGTCTCCCGCGTGCTGGAGCTGGTGCGCCTCACGCCCCATGCCGAGCGTTACCCCCGCGAGCTGTCCGGCGGACAGCGTCAGCGGGTGGCCCTGGCCCGCGCGCTGGTGATCGAGCCGCCGGTGCTGCTGCTGGACGAGCCGCTGTCCAACCTCGACGCCAACCTGCGCGAAGAGATGCAATTCGAAATCCGCCGCATCCAGCGCGAAGTCGGCATCACCACGTTGATGGTCACCCACGACCAGGCCGAAGCGCTGTCCATCAGCGATCGCGTCGTGGTCATGCAGGCCGGGCGCATCACCCAGATCGACGAGCCGTACCACCTCTACGAACACCCGCGCACGCGCTTCATCTCAGGCTTCGTCGGCAAGGCCAATCTGCTGCGCGGCGACGTCGATGCCAGCGGCGCAGCTCAGGTGCGTCATGAGCCCGGCGACGGCGAGCTGGTGCTGAGCCTGCGCCCCGAGAAAATCGACCTGGTGCCTGCAGGGACCGGCCGCCTGCAGGGGCGCGTGGTCATGCGCTACTTCCTCGGCAGCCAGTGGCTGTACCGCATCGAAACGCCCATCGGCGAAATCACCGTGGTGCGCCGCAACGATGGTGACGCGCCGATGAACGAAGGCTTCGCGGTGGGGCTGGACTGGCCGTCGGAGCTGCTGCGCGTATTGAGCGTCGATGAGGTGCGGGCATGAGTGTGCTGCGCGACACCGGACGCGGCTACTTGCTGTCGGCCCCGGCACTGGCGCTGTTTTTCGGACTGCTGTTGCTGCCATTGGCGTTGACGCTGGTGCTGTCATTCAACGTGTTCGACTACGAAGTCGGAGTCAAAAGCGGTGAATGGACGCTGGCCCAGTACGCCAATCTGCTCACCGATTCGTACTTTTACGAAATATTCCTGCGGACCTTCTGGATCAGCGCCCTGGTGACCCTGCTCTGTGTGGTGATCGGCGTGCCCGAGGCCTACATCCTCAGCCGCATGGGCACCCCGTGGCGTTCGATTTTCCTGATCCTGATCCTCACGCCGCTGCTGATTTCGGTGGTGGTGCGGGCGTTCGGCTGGAGCCTGTTGCTGGGCGCCGACGGTCTGATCAATCAGGCGATCCAGGCCCTCGGCGGGCGTCCGATCAAGATGCTCTACACGCCGTTCGCGGTGATTCTGGCGCTGGTCCACGTGATGCTGCCGTTCATGATCATCCCGGTGTGGACCTCGCTGCAGAAGCTCGACGCCTCCGCCGAGCAGGCCGCGCTGTCCCTCGGTGCGACCCAGGCGCAAGTGATGAGGATGGTGGTGTTGCCCCAGGTGATGCCGGGCGTGCTGTCGGGCACGTTGATCGTTTTCGGCCTGTCCGCGAGCTCGTTTGCCATCCCCGGACTGCTCGGCGGGAGGCGGCTGAAGATGGTCGCCACCGTCGTCTACGACCAATACCTCTCGGAACTCAACTGGCCCATGGGCGCGGCGATTGCCGTGGCGCTGCTGCTGATCAACCTGTTGGTCATGCTGTCGTGGAACCGGCTGGTCGAAGGCCGCTACAAAAAATCCCTGGGGGAATGAGCCATGTCCAAGAACGGTCCTCTGGCCCTGTCGTTTCATGCCCTGGTGGTGATCTTCATGCTGGCGCCGCTGGTGGTGGTGTGCCTGGTGGCCTTCACCCCGGAAAACACCCTCAGCCTGCCGTGGCACGGGTTTTCCCTGCGCTGGTTCAGGGCGGTGTTCGAGCGCGCCGACTTCATTCAGTCCTTCTACAACAGCCTGATTCTGGCGGTGGTCGCGGCGACCCTGGCGACGTTGATCGCGGTGCCGGCGGCGCTGGCAATTACCCGCTACCGCTTTCCTGGCCGGGATTTTCTCAACGGCCTGTTCCTGTCGCCGATCATCATTCCCCATCTGGTGCTGGGGGTGGCGATGCTGCGCCTGTTCGCGCTCATGGGGGTGAACGGCAGTTTCGTCTGGCTGATGTTCGCCCACGTGGTAGTAATCACTCCCTACGTATTGCGCCTAGTGATCGCTGCTTCCATCGGCATGGACCGAAGCGCCGAGCAAGCGGCTGAATCCCTGGGTGCCAGCCGCTTCACGCTGTTTCGCCTGATCACCTTGCCAATGATCCTGCCCGGCGTGGCCGGTGGCTGGCTGCTGGCGTTCATCAACAGCTTCGACGAAGTCACGCTGTCGATCTTCGTCACCTCGCCCTCGACCCAGACCCTGCCGGTGCGCATGTACGTGTACGCCACCGAATCCATCGACCCGATGATGGCGGCGGTATCGGCGCTGGTCATCGCCCTGACGGCGGCGACCATGATCATTCTCGACCGGGTGTATGGCCTGGACCGTGTGCTGGTGGGGAGGCATTGATGACTGTTCAGTTCACCCACCTTTGCTTCATGGAGGGCGCGCCATGGCGTTGCTGAGACGACTCGCCGAACGCGACCGCGCCGTCATCCCCTTCACCCTCGACGGTCAGCCGACCAGCGGTTTGCAGGGCGATACCTTGCTGACGGCGGTGCTGACCGCTGAGGACTCCTTGCGCGGCAGCGACTTCAGCGGCGAACCCCGTGCGGGTTTCTGCCTGATGGGCGCGTGCCAGGACTGCTGGGTGAAACTGGGCGACGGTCGCCGGGTCCGCGCCTGCTCGACGCTGCTGGAAGCCGATGTTTGTGTGAGTCGCGAGCCGGGGCGCAGCCTATGACCGCGCCGCCTCTTCAAGCCATGAGTACCGTCATCGTTGGCGCTGGACCGGCCGGGATTCGTGCGGCGCAGACGCTGCTTGCCCATGGCCTGCGCCCTTGTCTGCTGGATGAAAGCCTGCGCGGCGGCGGTCAGGTCTATCGTCGCCAGCCGGAGAACTTCAAGCGCTCGGCCAAGGCCCTCTACGGTTTCGAAGCAGGCAAAGCCGAGTCGGTTCACGCCACCCTCGATCAGTTACAGAGCGAGATCGACTACCGCCCCGAGACGCTGGTGTGGAACGCCGAAGCACGCACCCTCGACACCCTGCGCAATGGCCGCGCCGCGCAGGTGCCTTTCAAGCACCTGATCGTGGCCACCGGCGCCACCGACCGCATCCTGCCGGTGCCGGGCTGGACGTTGCCCGGCGTCTACAGCCTCGGCGCGGCACAGATCGCGCTGAAGTTTCAGGGCTGCGCCATCGGTCAGCGGGTGGTCTTCGCCGGCAGCGGACCGCTGCTGTATCTGGTGGCGTATCAATACGCCAAGGCCGGCGCGACGGTGGCGGCGGTGCTCGACAGCTCGCCCTTCTCCGCCCAGACCCGCGCCCTGCCCGCGCTGCTCGGGCAGCCGTCGACGCTGGTCAAAGGACTTTATTACCGCGCCTGGCTGACGGCCCACGGTGTACCGGTGCACCAGGGCGTTCATCTGCATGACATTCAGGGCGAGCGGCGGGTCAGCGGGGTCAGTTGGCAACAGGGCCAACAACGGAAAAACCTCGCCTGTGACGCCGTCGCCTTCGCCCACGCCCTGCGCAGTGAAACCCAACTGGCCGATCTGCTCGGCTGCGAATTTGCCTGGAGCCCATTGAATCGCGCCTGGCTGCCCACCCGCGATACCGCCGGCCGCAGCAGCGTCGAGGGGGTTTATCTGGCCGGCGATGGCGCCGGGATCATGGGCGCCGATGCCGCCGAAATGGCTGGCGAACTGGCGGCGCTGACCTTGCTCGGCGACATCGGCTACCGCATCGACCGCGCCCGCAGCATCGAATTGCAACGACAACTGGAAGCCATCCAGCGGTTTCGCCAGGGACTGGAAACCGCGTTCCCTTTCCCCGAGGACTGGGCAGCCAAGGCGCCGGACAGCCTTACGGTGTGCCGCTGCGAGGAAGTAACCGCCGGCGACATCCGTCAAACCGTGGCCGACGGTCATTGGGAGATCAACCGGGTCAAGGCCATGTGCCGGGTCGGCATGGGCCGCTGTCAGGGGCGCATGTGCGGCCTGGCCGCCACGGAAATCGTCGCTCAGGCGTCGGGGCGGGACATCGCCAGCGTCGGTCGTTTGCGCGGGCAGGCGCCGATCAAGCCGCTGCCGTTTGGCGTGGAGGCAGAACAATGAGCCTGCCCGTAGAAGTGGACGCGGTGGTGATTGGCGGCGGGATTGTCGGTGCGTCGGCGGCGCTGTTTCTCGCCCTGAGCGGCAAACGGGTGGCGTTGCTGGAGCGGGACTTCTTCGGTTCGCATTCGAGTGGTGTGAACTACGGCGGCGTGCGGCGTCAGGGCCGTCCGCTGTCGCAGCTGCCGCTGTCCCGCCGCGCCCATGAAATCTGGGGGGACCTGCGCGCGTTCATCGGCACCGACGGTGAATACGTGCGCTCCGGGCATCTCAAGCTGGCCCGCAGCGACAAGGACATGGCAGCGCTGGCCGCGTATGAGGAGGCGTCGCGCGGGTTCGGCATGGAATTGCAACTGCTTGATCACGCTCAGTTGCGTGCCCGCTTCCCTTGGGCAGGTGATGTGGCGGTGGGCGCTTCGCTATGCGCCGACGACGGCCATGCCAATCCGCGCCTTGTCTCCCCCGCGTTTGCCGCTGCCGCACGCCGCGCCGGTGCGCAGACGTTCGAGCAGGCCCACGTCAGCGACGTCGCCCACGACGGGCAGTCTTTTCGGGTGAGAACCGCCAGCGGCCTGAGCTTCCGCGCGCCCTGGCTGCTCAATTGCGCCGGCGCCTGGGCCGCTCAACTGGCCCAGCAGTTCGGTGAGCCGGTGCCGATGCGCGCCGGTCACCCGGCGATGCTGGTGACCGAACCGCTGCCGATGTTCATGGACGTCAGCACCGGCGTGGAGGGCGGCGGCATTTATGCGCGGCAGGTGGCGCGGGGCAATTGCGTGCTGGGCGGCGGCCAGGGTTTCCCGCTGGACCCGGCCACCGCGCGTCCCGGTCAGGCGGCGATTCTGGAGATCCTGCGCAACGCCGTTGAACTGTACCCGCCGCTGGCCGGTGCCCAGGCCATTCGCACCTGGAGCGGCACCGAAGGTTATCTGCCCGACCGCGAGCCGGTGCTGGGGGCCAGTTCCACCCAACCCGGCTTGCTGCACGGCTTCGGCTTTGCCGGATCGGGCTTTCAGATCGGTCCGGCGGCGGGCGAGGCGTTGGCGCAGAGGGTCTGCGTCGGGGCGTCGAACATCGATCTGAGCCCGTTCTCGATCACCCGCTTTCACTCGCAACCGCACACTTCATCGCCCGCCATCGTCGTGCCGTCCGGCACCGATAACGTCATTCCATTGCTCAGAGGAAGGTCAAACCCATGACTCACATGAAACGTGTTGCCGTGACCGGCTTGTATTGCCTGCCGCTCGCTGCTGTTCTTGCGTCGATGCCCGCACAGGCCGAACCGACGCTGTACCTGGGCATGAACGGCGGCACCATGGAGCGCTTGTACGCCGACAACGTGTTGCCGGCATTCGAGAAGGCCAACAACGTCAAGGTGGTGATCGTGCCGGGTACGTCCTCGGACATCCTCGCCAAGGCCCAGGCCAGCAAGGACAATCCGCAGATGCACGTGATGTTCCTCGACGACGGGATCATGTACCGGGCCATTTCCATGGGCCTGTGCGGCAAGCTGAGTCCGAGCGCGAGCCTGGCGGACATTCCGGCCAAGGGCAAGATCAAGGAAGAAGCGGTGGCCGTGAGCCTCGGTGTCACGGGGCTTGCCTACAACACCAAGATGTTCAAAGACAATGGCTGGAGCGCGCCGACGTCCTGGGCCGACATGGCGGACCCCAAGTACAAGGAGAAGCTGGTGTTTCAGTCGCTGGCCTCCTCCACCTTCGGGCTGCACGGTTTTCTGATGTTCAACCGGTTGCAGGGCGGCAACGAAACCAACGTCGAGCCGGGTTTCAAGGCGTGGCCGAAGACCGTGGGGCCGAACGTGCTTGAGTACATCGCCAGCTCGGCGAAGATCTCGGAGATGGTGCAGACCGGCGAAGCAGCGCTGTTCCCGCTGACGCCGACCCAGGTGACCGCGCTCAAGCTCAAGGGCGTACCGGTGGAATACGCGCCGCCGAAGGAAGGCGGTGTGGTGTTGAACGTGGCCGAATGCACCATTGCCAACAACGACCAGCCGGAACTGGCCCAGAAGCTCGCGGCCTTCCTCCTGACCCCGGAAGCCCAGGCCCCGGCCCTGGAGATGGGCGACCAGATCCCGTCCAACCCGAAAACCCCGACCACCGACAAGACCCGCGGTCAGGTGGAAGCGATGAACAATTACCTGGAAACCGCCGTGACCATCGACTGGGATCAGGTCAACCAGGTCCGCCCGGAATGGAACGCCCGCTGGAGCCGCTCGATCGAGCGATAGGAGTGATTTAAGTTGGACCGCTTGGCCGGCAAAGCGTCGGAGCCTGTGGGACCGCGGTCCCACTAACCGACCGCGATCCAACAGTGGGACCGGCTTTAGCCGGTCTCTGACCCGGAGCGTCGCAAATCACACCACATGTGCACCTTCGACACGTACTGATCTCCCACCGCCACCGCGTACGGCTCGACACCAAAAGGGACAAACCCCATCCGCTCATACAAGTCCTGCGCGCCGCGATTGCCTTCGGTCACGGTCAACTGGACAAGCAGCAGCTGTGGCTGGCTGCGGGCATAGGCCAATACGCTGCTGACCAGTTCATGCCCGACACCTTTCCCCCGATGCGCGTGGGGAACGTACATCCCGAACAACGTGGATTTATGGCGAGCTTTCTTCCTGCTTTCAACGGAAAGGCCGGCAACCCCCAGCACGTTCCCGTCTTCAACGGCGCCGAACACCACCTCCGTCGCGTCAGGCCCAACCACGAGCCGCTTCTCCCACCAACTGATCGGCAAGGCCTCACGCTCGCCGACGTCGGAGGTAAACGCATCAGGATGAAGGGCGTACGCTTCGAGCATCAGGGCTCGGTAAGCGGAGGCATATTCCGGGGTCAGTCGCTGAATGGTGGTGGTCATCGAAGTCACGCTGCAGGGTTGAGGGCTGATTATGTGTGTCAGCCCGCGTGACGACTACCGCCCGCGCCCGGAATAAACAGACACCCTCTCCGTTGGCACACGTTCGGTCACGCATCGGCGCGCAGCACGCGGTGAAATACCGGGTTTTCACGCCGGCTATTGCAAAAACACTGCTCATCGCTGCAACCTCCACGGTTTGTGCGGCTCAGACTATTTCGCGACAGGTAAAATCGCGCACCGTGGGCGCGTCAGTTCGAGGGAGATTTCCATGCGTTTCAGATCATTCATCCAGTGTCTCGCTGTTGTGCCCCTGGCGCTGCTGATGGCAGGGACGGCCGCGGCCAGCGAAGAAACGCAGCTGATCCAGTCCATCAATACCTACCGCAGCCAGGCCCAGCCTTGCGCCAATGTGGCGTCGACCGAGCTGCCACCGCTCAACATGGACCCGCGCCTGAACCTGCCGGCCAGTGGCACGGTGGATCTGCAGCCGATGCTGGCCCGGGCGTCGTATCCGATGGTCAGCGTCCAGGCGATCACCCTCTCGGGCCCTCGCGACGCGCAATCGGCCATGACGGCGATTCAGGAAAGTTTTTGTCAGGTGGTGCTCAACCCGCAGTTCGTCGACATCGGCGTCAGCCGCAACGACCGCGACTGGCGCATCGTACTGGCGCGCCCGCTGCTGGCAGGCGGGTTGGGGAATGCCCAGGCCGAGGGCCAGAAACTACTGGGGCTGATCAATGAAGCGCGCAAGCAACCGCAGCAGTGTGGCGCTCAGTCGTTTTCCGCCGCCGCGCCGCTGGTGTGGAACGACACCCTGATGAGCGCAGCCGAAAGCCATTCGCGCTCCATGGCCAACAACAATTATTTTGACCACAAAGGTCGCAACGGCGGGACGCCGGGGGATCGCGCGGAGCTGGCCGGGTATATCGGCCAGCAGATCGGCGAGAACATTGCCGCCGGGCAGGACAATGCGCGCAAGGTGGTCGAAGGCTGGCTCGCCAGCCCCGGCCATTGCGCCAACCTCATGAACCCGCAGTTTCATGACCTGGGCGCGGCTTACGCCACCGACCCGAAAAGCGACGCCGGCATTTACTGGACGGCGATGTTCGGGGTGCAGTAAACCTGCCACCTCGCTAACGGACCTGGCACCGGCGTACGCTTGTTAGCCCGAAAGCGTCGCCGACCCCGGCACCTCCTGCGGTTCAGTGTCCGCCTGCGTGTAATGCCGTCGATGGGCCAGCGCCTGGCCCTGTTCATCGAACAGATGGCAACGATGGCCCTGCACACCGACGCGCAGCAATTGCCCCGCCTTGACCGCCGACATCCCCTCGCCCTTGACCATCAGATCATGGCCCTCGTCGGTTTGCGCGTGGGTAAACGTCTCGCCGCCCAAATGCTCGACCACCAGGGTTTTCACCGGAATCTGCGCATCGCCGTCGCCCCGATCCGACAGGTGCTCTGGACGCAGGCCCAGGGTCAATGACTCACCCGCCTTCACCTGCTCGCCCGTCACCGGAACCCATAACAACTCGCCGCCCGGCAGGCTGACCTGGACGCCTTCTGCACTGACGGCGACCGCCGTGACCGGCAGAAAACTCATCTGCGGCGAGCCGATGAAGCCCGCGACGAAACGGTTGCATGGATGGTGATACAGCTCCAGTGGCGACCCCACCTGCTCGATGCCGCCCTTGTTGAGCACCACAATCTTGTCAGCCAGGGTCATGGCTTCGACCTGGTCATGGGTCACGTAGACCATGGTCGCCTGCAGGTCGGCGTGCAGCTTGGCGATTTCGATGCGCATCTGCACGCGCAGGGAGGCATCGAGGTTGGAAAGCGGTTCGTCGAACAGAAACACTTCCGGCTCATGGACGATGGCGCGGCCGATGGCAACGCGCTGACGCTGCCCGCCGGACAGGGCCTTGGGCTTGCGGTCGAGCAGCGGTTCGAGCTGCAAGATGCGCGCGACATTGCGCACCTTGGCTTCGATCTGGTCTTTGGGGGTCTTTTGCATTTTCAGCCCGAAGGCGATGTTGTCGTAGACCGACATGTGCGGGTACAGCGCGTAGGACTGGAACACCATGGCCACGCCACGATCGGCGGGCTCCAGGTAGGTCACATCGCGAGCGCCAATGCGAATCTGGCCCTGGGTGATGCTCTCCAGGCCCGCGATGCAGCGCAGCAAGGTGGACTTGCCGCAGCCCGAAGGCCCGACGAAGACCACGAACTCGCGGCTCTCGATGCTCAGGTGGATGTCATGCAAGACCTTGATCTCGCCATAGGCTTTCTCGACGCCACTCAAACTGAGCTCAGTCAAAATCGTATCCCCTGAATTATTGTTGTTTGGGCATCTTTTACCGCAACGGTGCAGTGATTTGACAGCAATGTATTTTGTCCTACGATCATTTGTAATTCGGAAATTACAAATGTCAAGGAACCCGCCCGTGTCGGTTATCCACCCTGTGCACTGAACGCAGAACCGATCGCTTCACCCCATGACACTGCGACACATCTGCCCCGCGTAACCCTCACCCACAACAATAATGAGGTCACGTAAATGAAGAAGCTGGTTTGGAATGCCCTCGCCCTGTCGATCGCGCTGGGTTCCGGCGCCGCGCAGGCCTGGACGCTGGAAGAGGCCGCCGCACCGTACAAAGGCACCGAAATCAAGGCGATTTTCCTCGACCGTCCCGGTTACGCCGCCGCCATCAAACTGCTGCCGGAGTTCGAAAAGAAAACCGGTATCAAGGTCAGCTACGAAACCGTCCCTTACGAGAATAGCCGCGAACGCGAGGTGTTGAGTTTCACCTCCGGTGAGCAGCTCGACGTCGTGCTGACGGACGTGGTGTGGATCGGCGAATTCGCCGGCAACGGCTGGCTTGAACCGGTCACCACCTTTACCCAGGACGCGAAGCTCGCCGACCCGGACCTCAAGCTGGAAGGCTTCTTCCCGATTCTGCTGGAGTCGTTCGGCAGTTGGGACAAACAGACCTACGGCCTGCCGTTCGATAACTACTCCGGGCTGCTGTTCTACAACAAGTGCATGCTCAAGGATGCCGGTTTCGACAAGCCGCCGGCCACGTGGGACGAACTGCTCAAGGACTACGCGCCCAAGCTCACCGACAAGACCAAGGACCGCTACGCCTACGCCCTGCAATCGCGACGGGGTGAGACGCAATCGGCGGACAGCTTCGTGCGCTTCCTCTGGCCGTTCGGCGGCTCGCTGCTGGACGACAAGTTCAAATCCAATCTCAATTCCAAGGCGTCCCAGCAAGGCCTGCAATTCCGGCAGGACCTGATGAAGTACATGCCGCCGGGCATCGTCGACTACGACCACAACGAAGCAGTCAACGCCCTCGCCCAGGGCAAAGTGGCGATGATCACCGAATGGTCGGCTTTCTACGGCACTCTCGCCGACCCGACCAAATCAAAGATCACCGATTGCCTCGCGGTGGCCACCGAACCCAAAGGCCCGGCCGGTCTGAAGCCGGCACTGGGTGGTTTCTCTCTGGGCGTGAACGCCAAGTCCGACGACAAGCAAAAAGCGGCAGCGTGGCTGTTCATTCAATGGGTCACGTCCGAAGCCATGGCCCGGCCGTACCTGGATGCCGGTGGCGTGAGCGGGCGCATGTCGGTGTACAAGGACGCCGACGTGCAGAAAAAATACCCGTTCGTGCTGCCGATGGTGACCTCGTGGGAAGGCGGCGTGCCTGACTACCGCCCTCGTTTCCCGCAATGGCCGGAGATTTCCGAAGTGGTCGGCGAAAACGGCACGGCGATCATGCTCGGCAAAACCAGTGTGGAAGCCGGCGCCAAGGCAATTGGCAGCAGGATGGAGGAGATTCTGAAGAAGGCCGGGTATTACGACGGCAAAGCGAAGCTATTGAAGTAATACCCCACCTGTAGGAGCGCGCTTGCCCGCGATTGCAATGTGTCTGCGACATGTCCAGGTCTGACATACCGCAATCGCGGGCAAGCGCGCTCCTACAGGGGCTCGGCCGTCTGTCCCTGATCGACTCGAGACTCACCCCCATGACCCACAAGAAAAAACCACCCTTCCCGACCCTGTGGAACAACACCCGCGCGGCCTTTGCCTTTCTCGCGCCGGCCACCGTTGCCCTGGCGCTGATCGGCATCTTTCCGACGGTGTTCGCGCTGGTCAACTCGTTCCGCCAGTACAACCTGGCACGGCCAAAAGACGCGACGCCCTTCATCGGCTTCGACAACTACCTCAATGTGCTCAATGACGCCTCGTTCTGGGCCGCACTGGGGCGAACCGGCCTGTTTCTCATCACCGTGGTGCCGATCCAGCTGGCGCTGGGGCTGATCATCGCGCTGATGCTGCACAAGCCCGGCCTGTCCGGGTTCAAACTGCTGGCGCGCATGAGCCTGGTCATCCCGCTGGCCACCGCGCCCGCCGTGGCCGGGCTGATTGGCCGGCTGATCTTCAACCGCGATTTCGGGGTGGCCAACGCCCTGCTCTCATGGGTCAATGCCGGGCCGGTCGAATGGCTGGGCGACACCACCAACGCGTTCATTGCCGTGGCGCTGATGGACATCTGGCAGTGGACGCCCTTCTGCGCGCTGGTGCTGCTGGCGGGGCTGACCATGGTCCCCAATGAAATCGAAGAGGCCGCGCGCCTGGAAACCCGCAGCCGCTGGCAGATCGTGCGTTACGTGCAGCTGCCGTTTCTGTTGCCCAGCGCGACGGTGATTCTGATTCTGCGCACCGCCGACATCCTCAAGATGTTCGACACCGTGTTCACCATGACCCGCGGCGGGCCCGGCGCGGCGACCGAACTGGTCAGCGTGTACATCCAGCGTATCGGCTTTCGGGTGTTCGATCAGGGCGTCGCGTCGGCGCAGGCGATCCTCATGCTGATCCTGACCATCGTACTGGCCCGGCTGTACATCAAATTCGTTTATCGGGAGATCTGACATGGCCACCGTTGCGACTGCGAAAACCCCGGCCACCCCAGCCTTCGTTCGCCCACGGGCCAGCGTCAATGGCTGGCACCTGGTCGGCCTGCTGGCCATCTTCCTGTTCGCGGTGTTTCCGTTCTACTGGATGGTCGCCACCAGCCTCAAGACCCAGGCAGAGGCCCTTGCCTCGCCGCCGATCTGGGCGTTCACGCCGCACCTGGATAACTACGTGAAAGTGCTGTTCGAGCGCGACGTGTTGCACAGCCTGGGCAACTCGCTGATCGTCGCGGTCTGCACCACGGTGCTCGCTGTCGGCCTCGGTACACCGGCGGCTTACGCGCTGGCGCGGTTCGAATTCAAGGGCAAGGAAGACCTCTGGTTCTGGTTCATCACCAACCGCATGCTCAGCCCCATCGTCGTGGCACTGCCGATCTTTCTGATGGCGCGCAACATGGGCCTGATCGACACCCATCTGGTGCTGATCCTGATCTACCTGACCTTCAACCTGCCCATCGTCGTGTGGATCTGCACCGACCAGTTTCGCGGCGTGCCGAAGGACCTGGACGAAGCCGCGCGGCTGTCGGGAGCGTCCCGCTTCACCATCTTCTGGCGCATCGCCCTGCCCCTGGCGATGCCGGGGGTGGCGGTGTCGGCGATCTTTTCGTTCATCTTTTCCTGGAACGAGCTGCTCTATGCCCTGGTGCTGACGCGCAATACCGCCCGGACCGCGCCGGTGACCGCCACCAGCTTCATGAGCGGCTACGACTTGCCCTGGGGCGAGATCATGGCCACCGGCACACTGATCGTGTTCCCGGTGATTATTTTCGCGCTGATGGTATCCAAGCATCTGGTACAAGGGCTGACCATGGGCGCCGTGAAATAGACGCCCCGCTTTACCGGCCACAGTAAGGACACCGCCGTGCAAAACCATCACCCGGACACCACCGCCATCACCGAACCGGTGAACGCCGAGGATCAGTTCAACATCCGCATCGCCTGGTCCTATTACGTCAACAACATGACCCAGCAGCAGATCGCCGACCGGCTGGGCATCACCCGCGTGCGGGTCAACAAGGCCCTGGCGACGTGCCGCGAAACCGGTGTGGTGCAGATCCGCATCACCTCGCCGCTGGCCGCGTGCATCGAACTGGAAGAGCGTCTGCAGGACCGCTTCGGCCTGCGTCGCGTGACCGTCGTGCCCTCGCCGGATGACCCGTCGAGCATCTTCCGTGTGCTCGGCGTCGGCATCGCGCCAAGCATCGAGCAATACCTCGTCGACGGCAGCATCGTCGCCGTGGGCTGGGGCCGCACACTGCGCCAGGCGGTGCGGGAACTCTCGGCACGGGCGCTGCCGAACCTGACCGTGCTGTCGCTGCTCGGCGGCCTGCATTACGGCTCGGCCAACAACACCGTGGAGATCGCCTCGAGTTTTGCCGGGCTGTTCGGCGGCTCCTGGTACTACCTCGCCGCGCCGGTGTTCGCACCTTCGGAGCAATACCGCGACATGTACCTCGAAGAAGCCTCGGTGCAAGCCGTGCTCGGCAAGGCGCGGCAGGCCGACCTGGCGTTGCTCACCGTCGGTGACTTGAGCGAGCGCTCACTCATGCTGGAACTGGGCCTGGTCAACGATGAGGACGCGCGCTCGCTGCGTGCCGCCGGTGCCGTGGGCGATCTGCTCGGCCGCTGGCTGGACCGCGACGGCATCGAAGTCAATCACCCGCTGAATCGGCGTGCGGTCTCGCTGGACCTCGAAGACCTGCGGCGGATCAAGAAGGTCGTGCTGGTTTCCGGCGGGCCGTACAAGGCCGACATCATTCGCGCGGTGCTGCTGCGCAATTTCGTCCATGAACTGGTCATCGATGAAAGCGCGGCGCGGCAACTGCTCGATGACAACCCATTATGACGACTGCCGGATTCCCGGCTAAAGCCGGTCCTACCTTCCCTTCTGGAGCGATCGCGATGGCCCATCATGACTTTAACGGCAAACGGATTCTGGTCACCGGCGCGGGGAAAGGGATTGGCCGGGAAACCGTGCAGTGGCTGGAGCGCTGCGGCGCCCAAGTCATCGCCATGGGGCGCAATGCTGAAGATCTGGCCTACTGCGCGCACTCAGCGCTAGCGGACCTGGCCGACGTCAACGCGACCCGCGCGGCCGTGACCTCGGTGTTGCCCATCGATCTGCTGGTCAACTGCGCTGGAGTGGTTGAACTCGAGTCTTTTCTCGACACCTCGGTCGAGACCTTCGATCACTTGATGGCGGTGAACACCCGGGCGCCCATGGTCGTGGCGCAAATCGTGGCCCGCGACCTGATTGATCGCGGCGTACCGGGCGCCATCGTCAACGTCTCAAGCCTGGCCGCAGCGGTCGGCACCCCGGACCATCTGGCCTACTGCGCGTCGAAAGCCGCGCTGGATGCCATGACCCGGGTAATGGCCGTCGAACTTGGCCCCCACGGCATTCGGGTCAACAGCGTGAATCCGGTGGTGACGCTGACGCCGATGGCGGACAAGGCCTGGAGCGACCCGGTCAAGGCCGGCGCGATGCTGTCGCGCATTCCCCTGGGCCGTTTCGTACAGCCCGGGGAAATCGCCGCGACCATCGCCTTTCTGCTCAGCGACGACGCCGGCATGATCAACGGCGTGACCCTGACCGTGGACGGCGGTTTCAGCGCAGGCTGATGCCCGCGCCTAAGGCCTGGCTCAGCCCCACAAGGTGCGGCCAAAGAAGGTCAGCGTGCGGTCCATGGCCAACTGCGCCCAGACCGGATCGTATTGCGTGCCCGGAATCCGGCCAGGTCCTACGGCTTCTTCGTTGGCGAAGGCGTGGTGGGCCAGGTAGCGGTGGAATTCCAGGTCGACGCCGCCTTCGCTGAGTTTGGCTTCCAGCTGATCGACGCCCTCCGCCGGGAAGAATTCATCCTGGGTGCCCCAGTGCGCCTGCACCGGCACCTTGATCGCCGCAGGGTCGAGGAACTCCAGCGGCGGCATGCCGTAGAACACCACGCCGGCGGACAGCTCGGGGATGAAGTTGAGTGCCAGCAGGGTCAGCGCGCCGCCCATGCAAAACCCGGTGACACCGACTTTCTGGCTGTGGCCCTTGAGGTATTGCACGGCACCACGAATGTCCTGGGTGGCGGCGTCGGCGAAGTCGAGTTTATCCATCAGGTGGTGGGCTTCTTCTTCCTCGACCGTCATTTCACCACGGTACAGATCAGGCACGAGCGCCAGATAACCGCACGCCGCAAGACGATCGGCCACGCCACGGATCTGATCATTGAGGCCCCACCATTCCTGAATCACTACCACGGCGGGTGCGCCTTCGGTCTTGGCCGGGCTGGCCAGGTAACCACTCAACTCTTTGCCGTCCGGGCGTTTGAACGTGATGGTCTTGCCCGTTGCCTGTGTCGATGCGTGAGTCATGGGGTTCTCCGGAGAAGAAATTCGGTTGGATTGACAGCGTGAGACGACTGACCGTCAGTTCTACGACAGCAACGCGACGCTGAACAGCGCGACGCGCATGAAATTAATGACAGGTTCGGCGTGGACCCCGTTCAACCGTTCTGCAGATCCGTGCCCAGGGCAGCGCCGGGGATGTCTCGGCAACGCTCGTCACGGGGGGCCGAG
Source organism: Pseudomonas sp. NPDC078416 (assembly GCF_050268485.1). Taxonomy (NCBI): domain Bacteria; kingdom Pseudomonadati; phylum Pseudomonadota; class Gammaproteobacteria; order Pseudomonadales; family Pseudomonadaceae; genus Pseudomonas; species Pseudomonas sp. NPDC078416. The sequence goes on from NZ_JBNNGV010000010.1 coordinate 143,091, forward strand.
CGATGTTCGCGCAGCTGCTTTTTCAGCGTGGCGGCCGAGGGCGCATAAAGGAAGCCAAACGACACGCTGTTGCGTCGGCCTTTGACCGCGTGGTGCATCAAATGCGCGTGGTAGAGGCGTTTGAGGTAGCGACTGCGCGGCCGGGGTCGCGCAGGCCAGTGGCGATGGACCATGCCGTCGTGAACCAGCACGTAAATCAAGCCGAACGCCGAAACGCCGGCGCCCACCCATTGCAACGGGTCATGGCCGCTGTTGCCGGCGACGATCAGCGCAATCGCCACCATGGCCAGGGCCAGCAGATAAACATCGTTGGTTTCGAACGCGCCGAGCTGTTCTTCATGGTGGGACTTGTGCAGGCACCAGCCCCAGCCGTGCATCACGTACTTGTGGGCGAGAAAGCCGACCCCTTCCATGGCGACAAGGGTGAGGAGAAAAATCGTGAAGTTGAAGATCATAGCGTCGGGAGGGCCGATGGGTCTGGACGTCGCCGTGCAGCATACCGGGGTCACGGGAAATTTCCAGATTCGCGCTCACAACGTTTGCTTTCCTGACCAACCGATGTAAAAAATGGCCCCATGGGTGAGCGTCTCGAACGCTTACTGTATTCGTGCCCTGCCCCCTCGCGGCGCCCGGCACCGCTTTCAAGGAATCAAGAATGGCTCCAAGACACGTCATCAACGCTTCGGTCAGCCCCAAGGGCAGCCTGGAAACACTGTCGCAACGTGAAGTCCAGCAGCTCAGCGCCGCAGGCTCCGGCAGCATTTACACCCTGTTCCGCCAGTGCGCCCTGGCCATCCTTAACACCGGCGCCCATGTCGATAACGCGAAAACCATTTTAGAGGCCTACCAGGACTTCGAAGTGCGCATTCACCAGCAGGACCGTGGCGTGCGCCTCGAACTGCTGAACGCCCCGGCCGACGCCTTCGTTGACGGCGAGATGATCGCCAGCACCCGGGAAATGCTCTTCAGCGCCCTGCGCGACATCGTCTACACCGAGAGCGAGCTCGACAGCCAGCGCATCGACCTGAGCAGCTCCCAGGGCATCACCGATTACGTGTTCCACCTGCTGCGCAACGCCCGCACCCTGCGCCCCGGCGTGGAACCGAAGATGGTGGTGTGCTGGGGCGGCCACTCCATCAACACCGAAGAATACAAATACACCAAGAAAGTCGGCCATGAACTGGGCCTGCGCAAGCTGGACATCTGCACCGGTTGCGGCCCGGGCGTGATGAAAGGCCCGATGAAGGGCGCGACCATTGCCCACGCCAAGCAGCGCATCACCGGCGGCCGTTACCTGGGCCTGACCGAGCCGGGCATCATCGCCGCCGAAGCGCCGAACCCGATCGTCAACGAACTGGTGATCCTGCCGGACATCGAAAAGCGCCTGGAAGCCTTCGTGCGCGTCGGCCACGGCATCATCATTTTCCCGGGTGGCGCAGGCACCGCGGAGGAGTTTCTCTACCTGCTCGGCATCCTCATGCACCCGGACAACCAGGAGTTGCCGTTCCCGGTCATCCTGACCGGCCCGAAAAGCACCGCGCCGTACCTGGAGCAATTGCACGCGTTCGTCAGCGCGACCTTGGGCGAAGAAGCCCACAAGCATTACCAGATCATCATCGACAACCCGTCGGAAGTGGCGCGGCAGATGACCCTTGGCCTGGCGTCGGTGCGCCAGTTCCGCCGTGACCGCGCCGACGCGTTCCACTTCAACTGGCTGCTGAAGATCGAAGAGAGCTTCCAGCGTCCGTTCGACCCGACCCACGCCAACATGGCCAGCCTGCAACTGCGCCGCGACCTGCCGCCCCACGAACTGGCGGCGAACCTGCGCCGGGCGTTTTCCGGGATTGTGGCGGGCAACGTCAAGGACAAGGGCATTCGCCTGATCGAGGAACACGGCCCGTATGAAATCCACGGTGACGCCGAGGTGATGCAGCCGCTGGACAAGCTGTTGCAGGCCTTCGTCGAGCAGCACCGGATGAAGCTGCCGGGCGGCGCGGCCTATGTGCCGTGTTATCGGGTGGTTTCATAACGCTGTATCCGCCTGTGGTCATACTTCAGGCGCCACACCGCACCACCCTGTGGGAGTGAGCTTGCTCGCGAAGAGGCCTGATCGGCCAACGCATATCTGGCGGTAGTGAAACCGCCTTCGTGAGCAAGGTGGAGCGCCACCCGGTCACTCCCACATGAACCACATTGTTCTTAAGACCTGCATCTCCCCCCGAATTCCGGAATCGCCCCATGATCCACATCCGCCCCATGACCGCCGACGACTTCGCGGTCTTCTGGCCCACCTTCCAGGCCGTGGTGCTGGCGCAGGAAACCTACGCCTACGCCCCCGACCTGACCTTCGAACAAGCCCGGCACCTGTGGCTGGAATACCCGCTGCACACGTTGATCGCCGAAGAAGACGGCGTGCTGCTGGGCAGCTATTACCTCAAGGCCAACGCCGCAGGCCCCGGCAGCCATGTCAGCAACTGCGGCTACATGGTCACCCCGGCCGCGCGGGGTCGTGGCGTCGCGCGCCTGATGTGCGAGCACTCCCAGCAGTTGGCGCTGGACAGCGGCTTCTCGGCCATGCAGTTCAACTCCGTAGTGGCCACCAACGACGTCGCCGTCGCGCTCTGGCAGAAGCTCGGTTTCGAGATCGTCGGCCGTCTGCCCCGCGCTTACCGCCATGCCCGGCTCGGGCTGGTGGATTGTCTGGTGATGTACAAATGGCTGGCCGACATGCCGGCCTCGCGCAAAGCCAAAAGCCCGTTGCTGATCGGACGCAAGAATATCGAGTCGGTCATCTCCCGGCCCCGGCGCAAGCCCACTGACGGGCCTGCCTGATCTTTTCGGAAATCGGGAACCACCTGCCCCCTGATGCCACTCACCCTGCAAAGCACTCACTTGCACGGACGGCGTCAGCATGGCTTTACCTCCAGTCTTACGTGGCCAGACCACCAATGTCGGCACCACCCACCTGAACCCTGCCGCAGCCACAGGAAACGCAGCGGGCCCCACGCAGCGCAAAAACGTGCTGGCGCGGATGGCCACTGCCAGCCGGTCAACGCTGCAGAAAAGCCGCCACTTCGCAGGCGGTCTGTTCAAGGCCCGGCCGGGCGATGCCTCATCAATTCCCCGCAGCGCGGCGGCTGCAAACACCCCGCAGACCGCGCTTGCCTCCACTGCGGCGACGGCATCAACATCGGCAGCTGCAACAGCCACGCCACAGGCGAACGCGCCTGTGCCGCCAAACGGCCCGGCGCCAACAGGTCCCGGGCTAGCCCAGCCGCAAGCCATGGCCTTGACACCCCGGCTGAGCATGGCGCTGCACAATCAAAAACTGGTCTTTGGCGCGCCCGGCCAGACCAATCGTACCGAGCGCCTGCTCGAAGGCATTCTGAGCAAACACGACCAGCGTTATCAGGGTCTTGCGGAGCTCAATCAAAACGCGGAAAAAACCGAGTACCTGCTGGTCGATTCGCAGCACCGGCTGCTGCACGCCCATGCCAGTGATACGGCCATTTCTCTGTTCAAGAGCAGTGACAACCGACCGTACAGTGCCTCCCATGTGGCGCTGCCCACCGATGCCCATCGCGCGCAGATCACCGGCGTGCATAAAGACGCCAGCAACACGGCCTGGCGGATCCACGAAAATAAGCTGTACGCGTTGCAAGGGGGTCAATGGCAGGAGAACACCCAGGGCGCAACGCTGAAAACCCTGCACAACATCGGGGACGGCCAGCTGTTCGGCCTCAACGACGAAGGCAACGTGTTCTCGCTGAATGATCTGAACACGCCGCTGCCTTTCGAGCACAAGGTCACGGCGCTGGGACGCTCGCCGGACGGCGAGTTGATGGCGCTCAGCGAAGACACTCAAGGGCAGCACTTGCTGGTACAGCGCAATGCCCTGGGCCCGGGCGTGCACGATGCGCATCACTTGATCGCGCCCACCGGCACTGACAACGACGAGGCCATGAAACCCAAATCGGTGGCCATCGCGGGGCAGCGTCTGCTGACGACGACGGCGTCGGGCAAACTGCTGCAGGCGACGATGCCGACTGTGAACGAGCGGCAGGAAACGAGGTTCGTCACGGGCGAGCTCACGCTGCAGGAAGCGCCACCCTCGCGCACCCTGCAGGCGGCCTTCGGCAACCACACCGTCAGCGACTTCTTTCACGACGATAAAAACGTCCTGCACGCCCGGGTCAAGGATCAGCAAGGCCTGGAGCACAGCGCCGCATGGGATGACAAAAGACAGGACTTCGTCCCCGGCTGGTCCATGGCGCCGCTGGTCATGGACCGCCAGCACGGCTTGCCGGTCCTGGCCCCTGACGCCGCCGCACAGATCCAGCTGCCGCGGGGCAAAATCGCCCACCACGACAACACCCTGCTGGTGCAAGACCCGCGCACCGAGGAATGGAAGAAGACCACCGAAAAGGACATCAAAGCGCTGCAGGCAGGCCAGGACGGCTTCGCTTACCTCATCGACAAGGACGGCAAGCTCAAACAGTTGAAAGTGGCGCCCCAGGCCGCTGCCCACGACATGGGTCGCGGCGCGGACCTGGCCCTGCAAGGTCGCGGCACCGAAGCCAAGGGCACCGCCATGCGCGGTGCCGAGCATCTGGTGGCCGACAAACTGGCCGTGCAGAACGATCAGAACTTCATGACCCTGAGCGAGGGTGAACTGCGCCTGCACGACCAGAACGGCGAGCGCGCGCTGCTGCCAAAGCCGCCCGGCACTGGCGATATCCAGGCGATCAGCACCGGTGGCAAGCACTGGTTTGCCCTGCGCGATGGCACACTGTTTCAACTGACCGGCGATGACGCGAATGCTCGAAAACTGAATCCTCAGCGCACCTGGCACCCGGTTCTGGGCCCCGACACCCCACTGGACGCCACCCTGGAGGACCTGCGCCCGAACCATGACGGACGCTTGCTGGCCACCACCAGCGCGGGGGAATTCGTCAAAACCGCGGTCGGATGGGAAGCCGCAACACCGGCACCGCCACCCCCGCGCAATGACCATGCGGCCTTCAATCGGCTGGCGGCAGCCGAGCCCGAGACCCTGCGTAGAGGCACGACCAAGGTCACCGTCAACGTCATGGGCAGTAACAACGTCGAGAGCATGAAGGCGAAGCAATTTGCCCCCGCGTCCCTCACCCAGAACTACCTGACCTCCCATCTCTCGCTGACCGGAGCGGCGAAGGTGCCGGCCGACAGCATCCAGCATGCCTGGAAAGGCCGCGAAGGCCTGAAGCCGATCTACACCGAAGAAACCGCGCTGCTGCGCGAACTGCACACCCGCGCGGCCACGGCGACTGGCGCGGCGACTGGCACGGCCGCTCGCACACCAGCGCGGCCCATGGCTGCGCGCATCGAAGACCTGGCGCCCCGCCTGATGTCCCCGGAAGCGAGCGAGCTGGCCGAGCTGTTCAACTGGTTCCAGACCAGCGTGACCGAGGACCTGCAGAAGACCCTCCGCGAGCTGGCCCAGGACGAGGGCGCGTTGCTGAAAAACGGCGCGATCAACCCGGCTTTCCGGGGCAAGCCGCGCAACAATGACATGCTGCCGGACGTGGCCAGCGTCCTGCGCCACAGCGGTATCGACAACGCCCACGAGGTGGGGCAGTTGCTCACCACGCTGCAGAATGCCCAGTTCACGCTGGCGCGTCGCAACACCCAATCGCCGCTGGATGGATCGCGCACCCAGGGCGATCACCAGGCGCTGCTGCGCGCCCGCCTGGCGCTGGACGTCAAGGTGCTCAACGACATTAGCTCGGCGCTCGACGGCTTTGCCGATGAAGTGAAGAAGCCGGGCGCCAAGGACTTCGGCACGATCGCCACAGCGCTGGCCACCTTGCACAACGAGGCTTACGAAGGCAGCCCGGTCAAGCGCTACACCGATGCGGGCTTCCGTGACCACGCCTCCCTCGAAGCCAGCTACGACGCCACCAAGAACCTGCTCAAGCACTTGCGCAAGGACAATCACCCGCTCAAGCGCAACGTGCTCCAGGGGCTGCAAACCCCTGCCGGCCCCAATAACGCCGATGTCACCCTCGCCCTGACCGAGGCTCTGATGAATCTTGAACCCCGCGAAAGCCTTAAGCTGAACCGCAATTACGGCGGCGGCATCACCGGTGGCGTCGCGGGGCCAGCCGAGCCCGCGTTCCTCGGCTTTCGCGGCAATATCGACCCGGAACGTACCTACGGCCTGACCTTCACCCGCTTTGACCGCGGCCTGAAAGTGTCGATGAGCCGCGAAGGCGCGATCAGCGGCACGGGAAGCTTCGGATTTGGTGGCGGCAAAAGTGACACCAAAACCACGCCGGGCGACAGCCACGCCAATATCCAGAGCAACGGCGGCTGGTTCGGCGGCAGCCTGGATGCCAAGTACAAATATGCCAACAGCACGGCGCTGAGCTTTTTCATTCGCGACGACGAAATCGATGAATTCATGACTGACCTGATGCAGACGCAACTGGCCAGCAGCAAGCGCCCGGCACAGGGAGGCCTCAAACCCATGGAGCTGATGGATCGCGGCGTCGAGAAGGAAGTGCGCACCACCGGCAAGCACGCGTTCGACCTGGATGCGGGGGTCAATCTGGAATCCCGTACCAACAAGGGCCAGACCGATGCGGAACCTGTGGCCGGCTTCATGCGCTTCGGCGCGGGTCTGCTGGGAACCGTGTCACTGCTGAGCGCCGAACGGGAACGCACCGAGGGACACGGCAGTGACGGTCTGCACACCGACATCTACAGCAGCAACCGCGCGCGTTTCCTGGAAAAAGGCTCGGTGACCGGCTACGCACGGATGTTCAGCACCGTCTTTACCTCGCGCCCGAACAACCTGTTCGTGGCCGGCGGCGCACCCTTGGGGGTCAGCGCGACACTGGCGTTCGATAACAAGACCGGCAAGACCTACGACGTACGCTTCAAGAACGCCCTGCCGCTGCAGCACGCCGACGTCAAAACCCTGAGCGAAAGCCTGGAGAAAGCCTTCCCCGGCATGAGCAAAAACCCGTCGCCCGAGGGCAAGAACCCCGAACAGGTGCTGCAGGACCTCAAGCGTAAATACCAGACAGCTCAGCCTGACCAGAACGACGCCCAGTATGCCGCGCGTCAGAGCCTGCGCCAGCTCGACCGGCAGAACACCGCTGCCAGCCAGGGCTCCAGCCTGATGTCGTTGATGGACATGGTGGTCAAGCACAACAACGTCAACCGCCTGGATCAGGCCGCGCCGTCCAAGCGGCAGATCGACCGCGTGAAACAGATGCTTGGCCGCGATTGCAACGAAGGCAACGCCCGGCGCATTCACGACATGATGAGTGCCGACCCGCAGTTCAAGGGCCTGCTCGATGCGATGAAGGACACCAAAGGCACTACCCGCGCGGAAATCAAGCTTGAGGTCCGCGACGACATCAAGCAGCTCATCGAAGACGGCGCGTTGAACGGCACCCTGAGCGACGAGATGCTCAAGAACATACTCGGCGACAAGAACAATCTGCGCATCAAGAGCATCGCGGTGTTCAAGACCGCCGCGAAAGAAGATTCCTTTGGCACCCCGTTCCCGTTCGTCAGCTACAAGAGCGGCAGCGCCCTGAGCATCGAACGCCTCATGGGGGAAGTCACTTTCGACTACGGCATGGACCAGACGAACCCGAAAAAAGCCACTGCCGACGGCGACATTGCCGACCGTGGCGATCCACAGTCCGCCCACGAGCTGAGCCAGGCCAGCAACGGCGCTTTCCGGCCCCGCTAGGCCGCTGCCCTTGAACCGCCATTGATCGCATTAAAACCCCGGACAGGACACCGCAGATGATGAACACGACGACACATACAGACGCCTGCATTCAGGCACTGGGCAAACGACTGGGCACCGCCTTGCAACTCGAAAACGGCGTGTGCGCGCTGTTCGACGAGGGCCGCGAAGTGGTCATCATCGAGATGCCCACGGCGGGCGACGTCGCGATCCTGCATTGCAAGCTGTCCCTGCGCCCCGACCCGAGCCTGTATGAGCGGCTGATGAGGCTCAACTTCGACAGCGGCGCCATGAGTGGCTGCTGGCTGGCCCTGGATGAACAGCACTCGGTGCGCCTGTGCACGCAACTGCCGCTCAAGGCCCTCGATGAACTGACGTTCGTGGAGTGGGTGCAAGGGTTCGTCCTGCAGACCCGTGACGTTGCCGGCCTGCTGCAACAGCGTCCCGCAGCGCCGGCAAAAGCCTCTGTTCATGGCCAGGCACAGACCGGTCTGTCGCGGCGAATCGGCTGACTTCATGCCGGCGCACCGTTGCGGCAACGGGAAATCGGCTCGCTGACGCTTTCAGGGGTCTGCATGGCGCTTTCAAACTTGCCGGAATGCCATCTCTCGACGATTCTCTATGCACGGCCGGATGGGCCGTGCTCACAAGAAACGCGCCGGAGAGGCCAGCATGACGACCGTAGCCGAACTACTGAAGTTGAAAGACCCGCATCACGCTGACGTTCATACCGTCGGGCCCGGGGAGATGGTCATCGAGGCGATCAAGTTAATGGCCGAGAAAAACATCGGTGCCGTGCCGGTGGTGCGCGACGGCAAGGTGGTCGGCATCGTCAGCGAGCGGGATTACGCCCGCAAGATGGAGCTCAAAGGCCGCGCCTCGGCCGGCACACCGATCAGCGACATCATGACCCACGACGTACAGACTGTGGGTTCGCAGCACACGGTCGAGCACTGCATGAACATCATGACCGACCGCCGCCTGCGCCATTTGCCGGTGGTGGACGAAGGCCAGTTGATCGGTCTGCTGTCCATCGGCGACCTGGTCAAGGCGGCGATTGCGGAACAGGCCAGGCTGATCGAAAAAATGCAGGAATACATTCGCGGCGAAAGCTACTGAACCAACAACCCTGCTGCGCCCAATAAAAAAGCCGGAGCTTCAAGGGCTCCGGCTTTGCTTTGCGCGTGTGAATGGATGGCTGTTTAGCGAACCTTGAAACGATCGATCATCGCCACCAGCCGCTCGTTGGACGCCATCAGCGCGTCTACGCTTGTGTCGGTCTGCTGACCACAGCCCACCAGTTCGCCGACCATGTGCCGAATGGCGATCATGTTCTGGTTGATCTCCTCGGTCACCGCGCTCTGCTCCTCTGCCGCCGTTGCAATGTGCGCGCTCAGGTCATGAATGCGCAGCACGGAACCTGCCATGCCATCCAGACCTTCGTTGACCCGCGATGTACGGTCGGCCGTCGACTGGCAACTGACCTTGGTTTTTTCCATGGCGCCCACGGCGGTGCTCACGCCCTGCTCAAGCCGCGCCAGCATCTCGTTGATCTCCGACGTGCTCTGCTGGGTGCGACCGGCCAGCGCCCGCACCTCGTCGGCCACCACGGCAAAGCCACGGCCCTGCTCACCCGCCCGCGCCGCTTCGATGGCCGCGTTGAGGGCCAGCAGGTTGGTTTGCTGGGCAATGCCGCCAATGACCCCGAGCACATCGGTGATGCGCTTGGCGTCGACCTGCATTTCCTGCACGTATTTGGTCGCGTCTTCAACTTCCGCCACCAAGGCCCGCACGCTGACTGACGCTTCGTCGACGACGTCACGGGAACGCTGGGCGGCATCGTTTGCCGATTGGGTAAAGCTCGCCGTCTGCGTAGCGCTCTCGGCGACGCTGTCGGCGGTGGCGCTCATCTCGTTGATCGCGGTCACGGCCTGATCGGTTTCCGAGGCGTGACGGTTGAGGATCTGGTTGATGTTGCGCGACTGATCCTGCAACTGCACCAGCCCGGCCGAGATCTGCTCGGTGCCGCTGCGCACCTCGACAATCATGGCTTGCTGGAAGGCGATGAACTTGTTGACCGAATGGCCGACAGCGTCCAGCTCGTCTTCACCCTTGATCGGAATACGGCGGGTCAGGTCAGCTTCGCCCGAAGACAGCGCGTCGATGTTGGTGCGCAGAACGGTCAGGCGTGCCAGCAGACGGTGGAAGGCAAAGCCCAGCACCACCAGCAACAGAATGACCAGCGGGATCTGCAGCCAGCCCAGGGTTTTCAGCACTTCGGTGCTGCTGGCGGTGAGCATGGCGGTCGGCAGCGACGTGGCAATCATCCACGGTGTGCCCACGACTGGACGCAGGAAGAAGGTCAGGTCACCCAGTTGCGGGTCGATGTATTCCTGGGAATACACGCCGTCGCCGGAGACTTTGCCGAGGCCGTCCTGAATGGCTTTGGCGAACATCGACTGGCCGCTGAAGCCGGAAATGTTCTTGAGGATGATTTCGCCGGGAATGCGGCTCTGATTGGTGAGGATCTTGCCGTCGCGCTCGACGATCATCACCTGACCCTGAATGTCTTTTTCCTTTTCCTGAATCAGGCCATTGAAAAAGCCCAGGGTGACGTCGATGGTCGAAACGCCGTACAGCGCACCCTCCTTGTAGATGCCCATCGCGCAGTTGGTACGTGGCTGCGGGCTGGCTTCGTCCTGATAGGCCGCGGCCCAGGCGCATTTGCCCTTGGGTGCGTTCTGCCCGGCACGGTGCCACGGCTGTTCCCAATAGTTGGGCGCAGGGTCGGAGTTCCAGAACGTGCTCACCACCAACTGGCCACTGCCGTCACGGTGGAAAAACGAACTGTGTTTGTTGCGCCCCGGGGTGCGTTTGTCCGGCATCGGCCAGACGCCCCCGCCGAAGACTTTCTGATCGCCGTACTGATCGACCAGGCCTGGCAGCACTTTGTCGATGCCATCGCTGTCCAGCAGCGGCACCGCCTGGGTGATCGCCCGGGACTGGGCCTCTACGCGGGCCAGGTCCGACAGAATACGCGTGCCGATCTGATCAACCTGGCTCAGTACCACCTGCTCCTGGGTCGCGCGGACCTTGGGCGTGACCAAGTGAACGATGCCCTGTTCGGTGATCACCGCGATCACCACAATCAAGGCCACAAATATGACCGTATAGCGCGCCTGCACTGTTTTAAACATCGTCGACCCCATGCCATGAATTTTGTAGTTGTTTTGCGCAACGCCAAATTAGCTATCGACCGAAAGCCGACAAGGATGAGGGGCCGGAGAATTGTTTTTTCCCGGCGCAGCAGGGGCGTCACTGCACCGGGAGGAAGTTCAGGAACAGCAGGCTCTGGGCGTAATTCAAACCGATGCGTCTATATCGCTCGTCGAGCATCTGGGTGAGCAGATCCAGGCGCGCCACGATCTTGCCGAATTCGGTGGCGAAACTGAGGTTGCTGCCCTCCTCTGAAATCTCGTTGGAGAACAACAGCAGCTCGCCATTGGCGTTCTGCCGCTGGCTCAGCAGCCAGGTGGCCTTCTCGATATTGCGCGCGGCGTTATTGACGAAGGTCGGGTTGATCTGGTCGGTCATGAAGAATTCGAGACGCCCGCCGTGGGCCGTGACCAGCATGCTGCCGATGGCATAAATGAATGCGCCGACGCGATCACCGAGAAACTCCGGGCTCAGGGCGTAACTGAGCGCGGCGAGGTCGCGTCGAGTGCCCAACTGCGGCAACGGCTTCTGTTGCTCGATGGCCTGTCGCACGTTGCGCTCCGCCCCCGCGGCGTCGACGAAGCCGGACTTGCGCCACTCGCCGGGATTGCGCAGGTAGAGTTTGTTCATCAGCAGATAGAGGCTGTCGAGGTTGTCGGCCATCGCCAGCGTCGCCATGCGGTCCACGCTGGTCTGGAAGAACTCCTGAGGACGCGTCTCGCTGAACTGCGTGGCGACATCCCGGCCATCCTGGCGGGTACAACCTGCAGTGATGAGACCGAACAGGCACAGGGCAAACAGCGGGCGCAGGCGACGGCAAACGGATAAAACAGTGAACACGGCGAGCATCAATCCCAGGCTTGAACGAACGGGACGCCGCGTCAATCGCCGCGTCCCGGCCAAGGTCAGAACGACAGACGGAGGAAAAGTGCAATGTTGGCGGCAAATCCGCGGCACGTTTACGGCGATTCGACTGCCATGTGAGCTTTCATGCAAATGATTCCCTCATCCATTTGACGCAGCCCTCCGCTTTCACCAAGCTAGCCGCCTTCGCATGATTTTCAGGAAACACCCCGCGTGATGACCACAAGCCTGCACTGGCGCCGTTTCGTATTCTGCCTCGCTCCACTGATCGCCCTGCTCGCTGCCTGCGACGGCGGCGCGCCGAAGACCAAGCCCTCCGAAGCGACGACCTACGTCAGCGTCGAGTGGGACAAACTGCCGGCGGTGAACGACACCGACCTGATGGCGGGCTACAACAGCTGGTTCTCGGCGTGCAAGCGCCTGGCCAGGGATCCGGTCTGGGGCGGCACCTGCGCCCTCGCCGCCCAGGTGCCGCAAAACCCGGCCGCCGTGCGCGACTTCCTCAAGAATCAGCTGCAGGTCTACAGCCTGCGTTCCTCCGAGCACGGCGCCAACGGGCTGATCACCGGCTATTACGAGCCGATCTATAAAGGCAGCGAGCAGCGCAACGATGAGCACCCGGTGGCGGTGTACGGCGTGCCCGACGACCTGATCATCGTAAACCTCGACAGCATCTATCCCGAGCTCAAGGGCAAGCGCCTGCGCGGGCGCCTTGACGGCCGTGTGCTGCGTCCCTACGACGACGCCGCCACCATCGGCAACAAAGGCGCCAATGCCCCCGTGCTGGCCTGGCTGGAAAACCCCATCGACCTGCAGTTCCTGCAAATCCAGGGATCGGGTCGGGTTCAGCTGGAAAACGGCCGTCAGCTGCGCATCGCCTACGCCGACCAGAACGGCTACCCCTACAAGCCGATCGGCCGCTGGCTGGTGGAGCAAGGCCAATTGACCAAGGACGAAGTGTCCATGGGGCGCATCCGTGATTGGGCGATTGCGCACCCCGAGCGCGTGAATGAACTGCTGGGCAGCAACCCGAGCTACGTGTTCTTCACCCTGCGCCCGGACAGCACCGAAGGCCCGCGGGGTTCGCTGAATGTGCCGCTGACCGCCGGCTACAGCGTGGCGATTGATCGCAAGGTAATTCCCCTCGGCAGCCTGTTATGGCTGTCGTCGACCCGTCCCGACGGCACGCCGCTGGTACGTCCGGTCGCGGCGCAGGACACCGGCGGCGCCATCGCCGGCGAAGTCCGCGCTGACATGTTCTGGGGCACCGGCGACGCGGCCGGCGAACTGGCCGGGAACATGAAGCAACAAGGGCAGATCTGGATGCTGTGGCCCAAGGGCGCGGCCCTGCCCGACGCCAAGCCCAAGGACTGATCCAGTTGATCCACCGGCTGATGCGCCACCCGCGTCAGCCGGTGTGAATCGCGGGTTGAACTGAAATCGGTTTCAAGTATCACAGCATGCTTCTTCCCGGAAACCCTTCTCGATCTCCCATGAATACCTCCCACCCCCCGCAACATTTCAATATGGGCTGGCTGCTGTTCGCCCTCGCCATGGGCGCGTTTGCCATCGGCACCACCGAATTCGCTTCGATGACCTTGCTGCCTTTCATAGCCGGTGACTTCCAGGTCACCCAGCCGCTGGCCGGGCATGCCATCAGTGCCTATGCGTTGGGCGTGGTGGTGGGTTCGCCCGTCATCATGGTGCTCGGGGTGCGCCTGCCGCGACGGGCCTTGCTGGTGGCACTGGCCGCTTTCATCGGGATCGCCAATGCGTTGAGCGCCGTAGCGCCTTCGCTGCCATGGCTGGTGTTCTTCCGCTTTCTCAGCGGTTTCCCCCACGGCGCGTACTTCGGCGTGGCGATGCTGCTGGCCGCTTCGCTGGTGCCAAAGAATCGCCGCGCCCAGGCGGTCTCCCGGGTGTTCATGGGGCTGACCATCGCCACCATCATCGGCGTGCCGTTCGCCACCTGGATCGGCCAGACCATCGGCTGGCGCTGGGGCATGGCCATTGTTGCCGGGCTGGCTGCCATCACGGCGGTGCTGATCCGCTGCCTGGCACCCGCATCCCCTGCCGAAGCCGACGCCAGCCCGTTGCGCGAACTCAACGCCCTGCGCTCGCGACAAGTCTGGCTGACCCTGGGCATCGCCGGCATCGGCTTCGGTGGGATCTTCTGCGTATACACCTATCTGGCCGCCACGCTGATCGAGGTCACACACGCTTCCGATTTCATGATTCCGGTGGTGATGGCCGTGTTTGGCCTGGGTACCACGGTGGGCAACCTGATCTGCGGCTGGGCCGCCGACCGCGCCACCATGCTTGCCGCCGGGGTCTCGCTGGGCTTCACCGCGCTGGTGCTCGCGTTGTACCCCTCGGCCACCGACAACCTCTGGCTACTCATTCCGCTGGTGTTCTTCATCGGTTGCGGCGTGGGCCTGGCCGCGATTCTGCAAACCCGCCTGATGGACGTAGCACCGAACGCGCAATCACTCGCGGGTGCACTGGTGCAGAGCGCGTTCAACATGGCGAATGCCATTGGCCCGCTGGCAGGCGGCGCGGTGATCGCGGCAGGCTACGGTCTGCCGGCCACGGGCTATGCAGCAGCGGCATTGACGCTGGGCGGTCTGGGCATGTGGTATTGGGCGCTGATGGATGCGCGGCAGGCTGATCGCCGCTTTGCCCGGGAGGCTTCCGGGTCAGTCTGAAGGCTGGCGCTGTGTGATGGCGAGGTTGATCCGAGCTTCGCCCCGGCACTGCGCCTGGGCGAGCTCCAGACCTGTCACGCGTTGGGGTCTGCCTCATCGGGCGACGGGAACAACGTATCGACCTTGTGCTTGCTTGAAGTACGGACCGGTGCCATGGCAGCGGACTCCGCCAGGCGTGTGGCCATCTCCCAGTGACGGGATTCCTGCCCCTCAGGCTTGCCTTCGGTCTCCCAGATCAACTGGGCCAACTGACGAACAGTGTCTTCGTCGACATTCATGCGTATCCCCCATTTATGCTTGCGCAAAACATTGGCCGGCGCCAGAGCGGTGCCGAATCCATCGTCCGCTACGGTACCCGCCATGAACAGTACCAGCCGATAACGAGGGTAAATGACGGGCGTGCAAAGGCCGGCGAACGCTAGCCGGCCGCTGGTCGGACGTAACGGATCCACCGGAAATCGACGGCGAACCACGATGGCCTCCTCAATCCCTGTTGCGTTTGAGCAACAGGCTGGCGACCAGGCCCAGGCCTGCAGCCACGCCGACGGCGGCCCATGGATGGGTCGTCACGTAGGATTTGGCGTTACCCACCGCGCGGGTCAGCGCAGGTTGGGCGTCCATTTCGATCTCGGTCACCGCACTGGTACCACGGGCCAGAAAATCCTTCAGCCGCTCACGGGCCTGAGTGGTGCGATCCTCGTTCAAGGCATCCCCTGCCGCCAGCAAGGCATTGGTCTCATCGAGAAAAGTGTTCAGCTCGGAACGGGTTTTCTGATAAAGATCGTCACGCAGTTTTTCGGTGATATCGCTTGCCATGATAATTCTGCCTCCCGGGATGTGAGAAAGGTTGACTGAGGCGCCAATCGATTCGTTCCAGAAACTTTGAAAAAACCCCTGTATGCGGCGCTGCAAGTCATCAAGCACGCTCGCCGCGCCGACTGAATCGGAACTTGATACCCGTATGACGAATTCAAAAGGGATGCCATGAAAGTCGTGCCGATCCTCGACCTGCCCGCCGACCAGCAAGCCCGCGTCCGGCAACTGCGCAATCAGCCAGATGTGCGCAAATTCATGTACACGGACCATGAGATCGGCGAAGCCGAGCACCTGGCCTGGCTTGAGGGGCTGCGCTCCGACTCCCGGCAGCAGGTGTTCGTCATCGTGATGGAAGCCGCGCCTGTGGGTGTGGTGTCCCTGAGCGCCATCAACACCACCCACGGCAGGGCGGACTGGGCGTTCTACCTGGACACCACGCTGCAGGGCAAAGGCCTCGGCAGCCAGGTGGAGTTGTGGATGCTCGACCATGCGTTCGGCGCCGCAGGACTGGAGAAACTCAACTGCGAAGTGCTCGAGATCAACCCGGCGGTGATCAAGATGCATCAGAAGTTCGGCTTCGTGATCGAAGGCGTACGGCGGGAACATATCGCGCGCGATGGCAAACGTATCGGCGCAGTGCTTCTGGGTATCACCAGAAGTGAGTGGCAGGCGCAGCGGCCCAGGGTGCTGGCTGCGGTGGAGCGGATCGCCGGGCGCGTTTAGCGCTTTCTACCGACGTGGGTACTCTTTTTTGAGTCAGATGCTGGCAGAAACAGTTACAGATCAGGCGATGTTCAAGAGTCGAACCGCTGGGCGTTCATCGGCTTTGCAGTACAAATAATCGCGCCACTTTCTGAAAGCGCTCTGCTGCCGGACGAAAGCTTCCTCCCACTGTGCGCCGCCAATGTGCGCGACGGGAATCGACATCATTTGCTCGGTAGCCTGATCCAGTTCGCTGATCAGGTCGAGTGCGTTGGGAATATCGTGGATCTGAGGTCTCATCCGGGGCACCTTTATTTTTTTGGCTAGTGAATGGAGTGCCTAACCCCTTGATAGTGCGCACGTCCCGACGAGTGGCTCATTTGTGTAACACATGAGTCGCCTTGCAAGAAAAACCCCACGCAAGGTGGGGTTCGGGGTGAAGCGCCGTGTTTAGCGGTTGCCCGGAGAGGGCTCCTCGTCTTCGTCCACGGGGGGATTGTCAGGGATCTCCATTTCATCCAGACCCTTGTTGCGGGCTGCGATGGATGCGTCCTCATCATTGTCGATGCCCTGTGCCGAGTCTGCACTCGCGTCGGGATAGACCTCTTCTTCGCTGCCCGGCTCGGCAGGGCCTGGATACGCGTTCTCTGGCCCATTGTCTTCGATACCCATGATCATCTCCAGTACGAGACGCAGGAAATCTGCGCTTATAGGACAGAGGTGGGTTGAAGGGGATTAGTGCCAGAGGATGGATGAGCGGTTGATGGCCAACGCGTTGCCGGCGGGTTGTTCATGACGGGACTGCCCTACGGTCCAGGACGTTCAACGCCCCAAGCGGAGGGCGAGCTGACCGACAACCCGCCCGGTCAGCGAATGAAGCCGCCCACCGCCGGTAAACGCTGCACGACATGCTCGGCCTCAAGCGGCGCGGTTTTCGACCGGTTCTGAATGCGTGACGCGATCCGCCAGATGCTCACCTGCAACACCGTGGCGTTCCTGCCCGGCTGGCGGCAGTCCCGCGGCGCCAACGTAGAAATCGAACTCGCCATCCATCTCGGCATGGCTGTCATTCCAGCAAGCGGCATTGTCTCGCCGCAGGAGGGGTTATGAGCAATCAAGCAAAGCGGTTGAGCGAATGTCCTGCGGAGCGCCTGGCGCAGTGTCGCGGCGGGGATCTCCCGCCCGCCGGTGATGGCGTCGATTTCGGCATCGATGGCCGATCGGTCCGCGTGTCACAGGAGGCGTACTCGATCTTTCTCGCCCGGGAGCAGATGGGCAAGGATCGAGTCGCCGCCCTACAGCAGCGCCTGTATAAGAAAGCCGGGAAAGATGGGCAGAAGATCGCCGGGCACGCTAGCGAGGAGATGACCAAAAACTACCAGAAGGAGCACGCCGAGGTGATCTGGTCGGAGGCCATTCCGGACCTCGATATCAGCGAAATCGCCGGATAGTTTTGCGCCAGTTTTGCGCGGGTTTTGCGCAAACCAGAAATGAAAAAGGGAATCGAGCCGGTAAGTGGCTGATTCCCTTTACAAAATATGGTCGGGACGGAGTGATTCGAACACTCGACCCCTAGCACCCCATGCTAGTGCGCTACCGGACTGCGCTACGCCCCGACTAGGCGTTACTCACTGCTACTTCTGTGTTGCGGGTTCTTGCGAAAGCGTCGAGGAATATACCCTAAGCTTTTGAATGATGGAAGTATTTCGGCTAACTGCGCCTTGTCACTTGCGCAGCACGACCAGGACATCTTCCAGCTCGACAATCATCTGCTTGATCAGCTGCTTGTACTGCAGCGAATCATCCTTGACCTCATCGCTGGACATGCGCAAACGCGCGCCGCCAATGGTGAAGCCCTGATCGTAAAGCAGCGCGCGGATCTGGCGGATCATCAGCACGTCCTGTCGCTGATAATACCGGCGGTTTCCGCGGCGCTTGACCGGGTTGAGTTGAGGAAACTCCTGCTCCCAATAACGCAGAACGTGCGGTTTGACCGCGCAGAGCTCGCTGACTTCACCGATGGTGAAGTAGCGTTTGCCGGGGATAGGCGGTAGCTCATCGTTATGACTTGGTTCCAGCATAAGCCTCAACTCGGGCCTTCAGTTTCTGCCCTGGGCGAAAGGTGACCACACGGCGAGCGGTAATCGGGATTTCTTCCCCTGTCTTGGGATTTCGGCCCGGTCGCTGGCGTTTATCGCGCAGATCAAAGTTGCCGAATCCGGACAATTTGACCTGCTCGTTATCTTCCAGAGCGTGCCTGATTTCCTCAAAGAACAGCTCGACCAGTTCCTTGGCTTCTCGTTTGTTCAGGCCTAGCTCTTCGTACAGACGTTCGGCCATCTCAGCTTTCGTCAGAGCCCCCATACGCTACTTCCTTAACGTGGCGTTTAACCTTTCCTCTAGCGAGGTGAGAATTTGCTGCGTCGAAGCGTTTACCTCATCGTCAGTAAGAGTGCGCGATGGATGTTGCCAGGTCAAGCCGACTGCAAGGCTTTTTCTAAGCGGATCAACGCCTTTACCCTGATAAACATCAAATAGCTTGAGGTCTGTGAGCCATTCCCCTGCATTCTCACGAATAACGTCCAGCACGGCGGTCGCCGAAACATCACGATCAGCCACCAGCGCCAGGTCGCGACGCACTTCAGGGAAGCGTGAAAGCTCGTGGAATTTCGGCAGACGGCCAACGGCAACTTCAGCCAGAACCAGTTCGAAAACGAATACCGGGCGATCAAGCCCCAGCGTCTTCGACAGCTCCGGGTGCAGCGCGCCGATGTAGCCGACTTCACGCCCGTCACGCTCGATACGCGCGGTTTGGCCCGGGTGCAGCGCGGGGTGGCTTCCGGGTACGAAACGGAAATCATCCTGCGCACCGGCGAAGCCCAGCACTGCCTCGACGTCAGCCTTGACGTCGAAGAAGTCGACGACATCGCGGCCCTGCGCCCAGCCTTCCGGCAGACGGCTACCGCATATCACACCGGCCAGCATCGGCTCTTGCTTCAAGCCTTCCAGTTGACCGACAAAACGCAGCCCGCTCTCGAACAGGCGCACGCGATCCTGCTGGCGATTGAGGTTGTGCTGCAGCGACTTCACCAGACCCGGCCACAGGGACGAGCGCATTGCCGACATGTCAGCCGAGATCGGATTGGCCAGCAGCAGCGGCTCAACACCCGGGCTGAACAGCTCGAACCATTTCTGATCGATGAAGCTGTAAGTGATTGCTTCCTGATAACCGCGAGCCACCAGCAGACGACGCAGGGCCGGCAGATCACTCTGCGCCTCGGCACGCGGTTGCGGGGCCAGACGCGCCTGCGGATAACGAACCGGCAGACGGTTGTAACCGTGGAGGCGTGCCAGCTCCTCGATCAGATCGACTTCGAGGGTGATATCAAAGCGATGACTTGGTACGTCGACACGCCATTGCTCGCTGGCGTGAGGCGCGACGGTCAGACCAAGCGCGGTCAGAAGGCGCTCGATTTCCGCGGCGTCCATCTTCATGCCGAGCATTTGCTCGATACGCTCGGCACGCAGAATGATCGGCTCAACCGAAGGCAGGTGCTGATCGCTGACCGTTTCGATGACCGGACCGGCTTCACCGCCCGTGATCTCCAGGAGCAGGCCAGTGGCACGCTCCATGGCTTCGCGGGCCAGCTGCCAATCAACGCCGCGCTCATAGCGATGGGACGCGTCGGTGTGCAGACCATAGGAACGCGCCTTGCCGGCAACGGCAATCTGATCGAAAAAGGCGCTTTCAAGGAAGATATCGCGGGTCGTCGCGGACACGCCGCTGTGCTCGCCACCCATGACACCGGCGATGGCCAGGGCACGCTGGTGGTCGGCAATGACCAGAGTATCGGCGCGCAGGCTGACTTCCTGTCCATCCAGAAGCACGAGCTTCTCGCCCTCTTCCGCCATACGAACGCGGATACCGCCATTGATTTCGGCAAGGTCGAACGCGTGCAGCGGCTGACCCAGCTCAAGCATCACGTAGTTAGTGATGTCGACCGCGGCGTCGATGCTGCGGACGTCCGAGCGACGCAGGCGCTCAACCATCCACAACGGCGTAGGGCGTGACAAGTCCACGTTGCGGATGACGCGCCCCAGGTAACGTGGGCATGCCGCAGACGCGATCACGTCGACCGGACGCACTTCATCGTGCACGGCCGGAACCACTGCAACCTGTGGGCGCGTGACGACTGCGTCATAGAGCGCACCCACTTCACGGGCCAGCCCCGCGACCGACAGGCAGTCGCCACGGTTTGGCGTCAGGTCGACCTCGATGCTCGCGTCGTCCAGTTCCAGATAGACGCGCACATCCTGGCCCACCGGCGCGTCGGCCGGCAGCTCCATCAGGCCGTCATTGCCCTCACCCACCTGCAGCTCGGCCTGCGAGCACAGCATGCCGTTGGACTCGACGCCCCGCAGCTTGGCTTTCTTGATCTTGAAATCGCCCGGCAATTGGGCGCCGATCATGGCAAACGGAATTTTCAGACCGGGGCTCACGTTTGGCGCGCCACACACGACCTGAAAGGTCTCGGCGCCATTGCTGACCTGGCACACGCGCAGCTTGTCGGCGTCCGGGTGTTGCTCGGTGCTCAGCACCTCACCCACCACAACACCGCTGAAAACGCCGGCTGCCGGGGTGACGCTGTCTACTTCAAGGCCTGCCATCGACAGACGAGCAACCAGCTCGTCGCGGGACACTTGCGGGCTAACCCAGCCACGCAGCCATTGTTCACTGAATTTCATCCTGCTCTCCTAAAGAATTCGTTACGGGCGACCTAGCGAAATTGCGCGAGGAACCGCAAGTCGTTGTCGAAGAACAGGCGCAAGTCGTTGACGCCATAGCGCAGCATCGCCAGACGCTCTACGCCCATGCCGAAGGCGAAGCCCTGGAATTCTTCCGGATCGATACCCGACATTCGCAGCACGTTCGGGTGGACCATGCCGCAGCCCATGACTTCAAGCCAGCCGGTCTGTTTGCAGACACGACAACCTTTGCCGCTGCACATGACGCATTCCATATCGACTTCAGCCGACGGCTCGGTGAACGGGAAATACGAAGGACGGAAACGCACTGCCAGCTCTTTTTCAAAGAACACGCGCAGGAATTCCTCGATGGTGCCTTTCAGGTCGGCGAAGTTGATATCGCGGTCGACCAGCAGGCCTTCGACCTGATGGAACATCGGGGAATGGGTGATATCGGAGTCACTGCGATACACACGGCCGGGGCAGACGATGCGGATCGGAGGCTTCTGCGATTCCATGGTGCGGACCTGAACCGGCGAGGTATGGGTGCGCAGCAGCATGTTCGCATTGAAATAGAAAGTGTCGTGCATCGACCGGGCCGGGTGATGGCCTGGGATGTTGAGCGCTTCGAAATTGTGGTAATCGTCTTCGACCTCAGGGCCTTCGGCGATGCCGTAGCCGATGTGGGTGAAGAACTGCTCGATTCGTTCCAGAGTGCGGGTAACCGGATGCAGACCGCCAGTGGTCTGGCCACGGCCCGGCAGGGTCACGTCAATGGATTCGGCCGCGAGCTTGGCCGCGAGATCAGCCTCCTCGAACGACGCCTTGCGCGCATTGAGAACCTCTGTGACACGCTCCTTGGCTTCGTTGATCAGCGCGCCGACTCTCGGACGCTCATCGGCAGGCAGATTCCCCAGGGTCTTCATCACCTGGGTCAATTCGCCCTTCTTGCCAAGGTACAGAACCCGGATTTGCTCCAGGGCATTGATATCTTCGGCGCTTTGCACGGCCTCAAGTGCTTGAGAGACCAGCGCGTCCAGGTTTTCCATGTACAGACTCCAGATACAAAATAGGGGAAGAGCTTACAAGGCTCTTCCCCTATTTATGACGTTTAACACCGAACCCCGAGCGGGGTCCGATGATTGCCGGGGACTTAGGCCAAAGTGGCTTTAGCTTTCTCGACAATCGCAGCAAACGCCGCTTTTTCGTTCACTGCCAGATCAGCCAGAACCTTGCGGTCGATCTCGATCGACGCTTTTTTCAGGCCAGCGATGAAACGGCTGTAGGACAGACCGTTGATACGCGCACCAGCGTTGATACGAGCGATCCACAGAGCGCGGAACTGACGTTTTTTCTGACGACGGTCACGGTAGGCGACCTCACATTTGAGGGTGCGGGCAGCTTCGAAGCGGGCCATTACGGCGGTCGAAACCTGCACTTCGGCGTGCGCGAACACGCCATGGGCTCGATT
>NZ_JBNNGV010000011.1:0-161778 GCF_050268485.1 Pseudomonas sp. NPDC078416
ACCGGCCCGGAAGACACGGCCATCCACCTGAACATCGGCACCACGCTGGTCGATAACGACGGTTCCGAGAGCCTGAGCCACCTGACCGTTTCCGGAGTCGCGAGTCCTGGTCAGGCGGTTGAACAAGGTGGACTTGCCGACGTTCGGTCGACCCACCAGGGCGATTACGGGAACCATGCGGCTCTCCACTTCGTTATTTCAGAAAATACAAAAGCCGCTGCAAGGCAGCGGCCGGAGTTCGGAGCGACGCCGAAACGTCGCAGGCCCCATAAAAGCGGGGCCGCCCGGGGAAGCCGAAACACGACCTCCCCAAGCATAGACAGCCACTACTTGATCGTCAGCGCTTCCAGCTTGCCGCTGTTGCCAAAGACGTAAATGGTGCTGCCGGAGACCAGCGGGCGAGCCCGCAGGCCATCGCTGTCAATCTTTTCACGGGCGACGAAATGGCCATCGACCTGGCTCAGCAGGTGCAGATAGCCTTCCATGTCACCGACCGCGACGTAGCTGGAGAACACTTCCGGCGCGCCGAGTTGGCGACGGGCCAGCGAGTCGTTGCTCCACAGACCGGTGGAAGAGCGCTCATCGATGCCTTCCACGGTGCCGTTGGCCAGCGAGACGTAAACGCTGCCAAACCCTTGCGCCACACCCGAGTAGCTCGAGGCATCACGCTGCCACAGCACGCGACCGCTCTGCAGTTCCAGACCGGCTACACGACCCTGGTAGGTCGCGACATACAGCGTGTTGCCGGACAGCAGCAAGCCGCCGTCGATATCGACCACCCGATCCAGCTCGGAGCGACCAGTCGGAACGGCAACGCGCTGCTCCCAGGCCGGCACGCCGTTGTTGATGTCCAGCGCCACGACCTTGCCGGTCGACAGACCTGCGATCGCCAGCGATGGGGTGGCGATCGGCGCACCGGTGCCACGCAATGTCAGAACCGCAGGGCTACTTTCGTAGATCCAGCGCTGATCGCCAGTGATGGCGTCATAACCGATAACCCGGTCGTCCTGAGTCTGGGCAACCACGACACTGCCGTTGGTGGCCGGTGCGGACAGCACTTCGCTGGTCGCCTTGGCTTTCCACTTCTGCTCGCCGGTGGCTTCATCGAGGACGATGACTTCGCCGCGCAACGTGCCGAGCATGACCAGACCGAAACCTACGCCGACGGCGCCGGAGACGGGTTGCTCAAGCTCTTTTTTCCAGACCACATCGCCGTTGCTGCGATTGATCGCCATGACCAGCCCGTTCGCATCGGCAGCGTAGATGTTCTCGCCGTCGATCGCCGGAACCAGCATGTTGTAGATGTCGCCCTGACCGTCACCGACAGAACGGCTCCACAACTTCTGAAGGGTCACTTCCTGTTTGAAGTCGACGAGCTCTGCCGGAGGCAGCTCTTTTTTGCTGTTGCTGCTGCAACCCGCGGCCAGAATGGCCAGAGCCAGCAATGCTGCATGTTTCCAACGAATCACGTCACGCATCCCCTTTCGCCAGATCGTCGAGCTTCATTTGCAGACCGCCAACAGCCGCTTCTTCGGAAAGCGCCGCCTTGGCCTTTTTGTATGCAGCATAGGCATCATCGGTGCGACCCAGCTGAACCAGCAGGTCACCGCGCAGCTCTTCACGGCTGGCCGCGAACGACTGGTCGGCCTGACCGTCGAGCAGCTTCAGCGCGTCTTCGGCCTTGTTCTGTGCAGCAAGCACGCGAGCCAGACGCTGACGGGCGATTTCACCCAGGGTCGCGTTGGCCGGCTTGTCGGTCACGGATTTCAGTTCGTTCGCAGCATCATCCAGCTTGCCCGTGTCCACGGCCACCTTGGCCACGAACAGGCTGCCGTACTGAGCATAAGCAGTGCCACCGAATTCGCTCTTCAGCTTGCCGGCGATCTCGGCCACACGGCCTGCATCGGCCTGGCCGCTGGGCGTCAGTGCGGTTTCCAGCAATTGCTGATAAAGCGCCGAAGCACCTTGCGCCTGGTTGTTCTGATAGCGCTGCCAGCCTTGCCAGCCCAACACCACGATCACCGCCAGCAGGCCGCCGGTCACCAAAGGCTTGCCGTTACGCTGCCACCAGTCCTTTACGGCAACCAGCTCATCATCATCGGTACTCGACACCCCAATACTCCTATTCGCTAAATCGGCTTTTATCTGCTTCAACCCTGCGAAATGCAGGTGGCCAGGTACTCGGACAGAGCATCCCAGGCAATATTCTGTTGCTCGCCCTGACCGCGCAGCGGCTTGACGCCCACTTCCTTGCGCGCCAGTTCTTCGTCACCAAGGATAAGCGCGTACAGCGCGCCGCTCTTGTCGGCCTTCTTGAACTGGCTCTTGAAGCTGCCAGCCCCGGCATTGACTTGCAGACGCAGGTTCGGCGCCTGATCGCGCAAGCGCTCTGACAGCGTCAGTGCTGCCAGTTCGGCGGCCTCGCCAAAAGCGCAGACGTAAACGTCGACCGTACGGGCGATCTCTTCGGGAATCTGCTCGAGGGTTTCCAGCAACAGCACCAGACGTTCGATGCCCATGGCAAAGCCCACGCCCGATGTCGGCTTGCCGCCCATCTGCTCGACCAGACCGTCGTAGCGGCCGCCCGCGCAGACAGTGCCCTGGGCGCCGAGCTGGTCAGTGACCCACTCGAATACAGTCTTGCTGTAGTAATCCAGGCCGCGAACCAGCTTCGGGTTGATCACGTACGGAATGCCCGCCGCGTCGAGACGCGCCTTCAGGCCTTCGAAGTGGACCCGGGATTCGTCGTCCAGGTAATCCGCCAGCTTGGGTGCATCGACCAGCACGGCCTGGGTTTCAGGGTGTTTGGTATCGAGCACACGCAGCGGGTTGGTTTTCAGACGGCGTTGGCTGTCTTCGTCCAGTTGCTCGTGACGCGCCGAGAGATACTCGACCAGCGCCTCACGATAACGGCCGCGGGCTTCACTGGTGCCCAGGCTGTTGAGTTCCAGTTTGACCGCATTGCGGATACCCAGCAGGCCCCACAGGCGCCAGGTCAGGACGATCAGCTCGGCGTCGATGTCCGGACCATCGAGGTTGAACACCTCGACGCCGATCTGGTGAAACTGACGGTAACGGCCTTTTTGCGGACGCTCGTGGCGGAACATCGGGCCGATGTACCAGAGTTTCTGCACCTGACCGCCGCCGGTGATGCCGTGTTCAAGGACCGCACGCACGCAGGCCGCTGTGCCTTCAGGGCGCAGGGTCAGCGAATCGCCATTGCGGTCGGCGAAGGTGTACATCTCTTTCTCGACGATGTCGGTGACTTCGCCGATGGAGCGCTTGAACAGGTCGGTGAACTCGACGATCGGCATGCGAATCTGGCGATAACCGTAGTTATCCAGCAAACGCGATACGGTGCCTTCGAAGTAGCGCCACAGCGGCGTCTGATCCGGCAGGATGTCGTTCATGCCACGAATGGCTTGCAGAGACTTACTCACAAATATTCCTTGGAAACTGGGTTAGCCGCGCGCGATCAACGCTGCGTCGGCCTCGACCTTTTCGGCCGCTCTCTGACGGATCAAGCGTTCAAGCTGATCCACCAGATTGTCATTTGTCAGCTTTTGCGCCGGCTTGCCGTCGATGTAGATCAGGTTCGGTGTGCCTCCGGTCAGACCGACGTGGGCTTCTTTCGCCTCGCCGGGACCGTTCACGACGCAACCGATCACCGCAACATCCAGCGGGACCAGCAAATCTTCAAGGCGCCCTTCCAGCTCGTTCATGGTTTTGACCACATCGAAATTCTGCCGCGAGCAGCTCGGGCAGGCGATGAAGTTGATGCCACGGGAACGCAGGCGCAGCGACTTGAGGATGTCGTAACCGACCTTCACTTCTTCAACCGGATCGGCAGCCAGCGAAATACGAATGGTATCGCCGATCCCTTCGGCCAGCAGCATACCTAGGCCGACGGCCGATTTCACTGTGCCCGAGCGCAAACCGCCTGCTTCAGTGATACCCAGGTGCAACGGCTGGATGATTTGCTTGGCAAGGAGACGATAAGCCTCAACCGCCATGAACACATCAGAGGCCTTGACGCTGACCTTGAAGTCCTGGAAATCCAGACGATCCAGATGCTCGACGTGACGCAGCGCGGACTCGACCAATGCAGCGGGCGTTGGCTCGCCGTACTTTTTCTGCAGATCTTTTTCCAGCGAACCGGCGTTGACGCCGATGCGGATCGGAATGCCGCGATCACGGGCCGCCTCGACCACCGCGCGGACGCGGTCTTCACGGCCAATATTACCCGGGTTGATGCGCAGGCAATCGACGCCCAACTCGGCCACGCGCAGGGCGATTTTATAGTCGAAGTGAATGTCAGCGACCAACGGGACCTTGACCAACTGTTTTATACGGCCAAAGGCCTCGGCAGCGTCCATGTCCGGCACCGATACGCGGACGATGTCCACGCCCGCGGCTTCCAGACGGTTGATCTGCGCCACGGTGGCCGCGACATCATTGGTGTCGCTGTTGGTCATGCTCTGCACTGCGATCGGGGCATCGCCACCGACCGGCACCGAGCCGACCCAGATTTTACGAGATTCGCGACGTTTGATCGGAGATTCGCCGTGCATGACTTATTGCCCTAGCTTCAGGCGAGCAGTTTCGCCACTGGTGAAAGGTGCCACATCAACCGGCTGACCGTTGTAGCTGACCTGCGCGCCGCGAGCGAAGCCCAGGCGCAACGTCAGCGGCGGCTTGCCATTGACGTCGAGGCTGTCGCCTTTTTTCTTGAGGCCGCTCATCAGCACCTTGCCGTTGCCATCGGTGACCTGGGTCCAGCAATCGTTCACAAACTGAACCTGCACGCGTCCGGCACCTGCCGGTACGGGTGCGGTGTCGGCCGTTGCACTTGGCGCGGTATTGACGGGTGCGGTGGTCGCAGGCGTTGGCGCAACGGTGGTGACCGGCGCGGTTGGAGTCGACGCGGTATGCGCAGGTGTCACCGGTGCGGTGGTGGATGTGCTGTGGGGTACAACAGCGCCCGCAACGGTGCCCGTGCTGCCGGGTGCACTGCTGGATGAAGCAGGAGCTTCAGGCGCGGACGCAGGCTCGGCGTTGTTCAACGGCAGCGCGGTCTGGCCTTGAGCGACAGCTTGATCTTCCGGCTCGTCGAGCGGATGGATCTGGGTGGTGCCGTCGGCGCTTTCGACTTCGACGTGCTCCATGCCCAGATTGGTCGGTTCCTTGCCGCGCAGCGTGGCTTGATCCTGCCACCACACGAAGCCGCCGCCGATCAGTGCGATGAGCAGCAAGAGGCTGACGATGCGCAGAATGTTGTGAGACAGGCGTACTGGCTCTTCGATTCGGCCCAGCGCATGAACGCTGCTGCCCTTGCCGTCGGTGCCGGTGTACTGGTCGAACGCACTGACCAATGCAGCTTGATCAAGGTCCAGCAGCTTGGCGTAGGCACGGACATAGCCGCGGGCAAAGGTATGACCGGGGAGCTTGTCAAAATCGCCGGCTTCCAGATGAGTCAAGGACGTCACAGTGAGGTTAAGCCTCAACGCCACATCTGGCAGCGACCAGTTCTTGCTCTCGCGGGCCTGTCGCAATGTTTCGCCTGGGTTCGTGCGAGTGGCTGCTACAACTTCGGGATGCGCCGCTTTCATCATTGCTCCGACAGGTATTGCTGATATTCCGGCGTACCGGGATAGAGTCTTTTTAGAAGCAGCCCGTAACTGGCTGCCTTGTTGCGATCATCAAACACCTTCGCCAGCCGCGTGCCGAGCAACAGGCTCCGCGCATTCTGCTCGCTTAACTGGCTGAAACGCTCGTAGTAATCGCGCGCCGGCACATAATGCCTATCTTCGTACGACAACTCAGCCATTTCCAGCAACGCGCGTGGCTGTTGACGATCGAGGCGCAGCGCTTTGTCAAAATGCTCACGGGCGGTGTCGCGATCGCCGAGCATCACAGCCGTCATACCGAGGTTCTCGAACACCCGGGCGCGCTCGGCGTAGAGGTTAACCTCGGCGGCCTGCTCGAAGCGCTCGTAGGCTTCCTTGTAACGCTTCTGCTGGTAGAGAAAGCTGCCGTAATTGTTGAGGATACGCGCGTCCTTGGAACGTGCCGACAACGCTTTTTCGTAATACTGGTTCGCCAGCTCGGGCTCCATCTCGGCCTGAAACACCAGGGCCAGCGCGGCATTGGCGTCCGCATCGGAGCCATTCAGCTCGAGTGCCTTTTTCAGAGGCGCCTTCGCACGCTCCATCTGGCCTTGCTGAAGATAACCCAACCCCAATTGCACGTAAGCCTGACGAGCTTCCTCACGCCCCTTGCTGGTACTCAGCGGATCGACGTTGCCGGTGGACACACAACCGACCAGCAGCGTGGCAAAACAGAGCAGCAGCGCAACGCGCAGGGACATAGAGATCCTCTCAGTCAAGTTCGCATTCAATTGCGAGCGGAAGCGACCTGCACCACGTCGGCATCGGCACTCAGCTCCCGAACAGCGATATAGCGCTCGCTGCGACGGGTGCGGTCCATTACCTGCCCGACCAGCTGGCCGCAGGCAGCATCGATGTCTTCACCGCGCGTGGTACGCACGGTGACGTTGAAGCCGGCTTGATGCAGCAGATCCTGGAAACGACGGATCGCGTTGTTGCTGGGGCGTTCATAGCCCGAATGCGGAAACGGATTGAACGGGATCAGGTTGACCTTGCACGGCGTGTCCTTGAGCAGCTCGATCATCTCGATGGCGTGCTCAGGCTTGTCGTTGATGTCCTTGAGCAGCGTGTACTCGATGGTCAACACGCGCTTCTCGCCCAACGCAGACATGTAGTTGCGGCAGGACTCAAGGAGCATCTTCAGGGGGTACTTTTTGTTGATCGGCACCAGCTGGTTGCGCAGCGCGTCGTTGGGCGCGTGCAGCGAAAGGGCCAGCGAGACGTCGATGTGTTTGGACAGCTCATCGATCATCGGCACCACGCCGGAGGTGGACAACGTCACCCGGCGCTTGGAAATGCCATACCCCAGGTCATCCATCATCAGATGCATGGCGGCAACGACATTGTCGAAGTTCAGCAATGGCTCACCCATGCCCATCATCACCACGTTGGTGATGGCACGGTCGACGGTAGCCGGGACACTGCCGAAAGATTTGTTGGCAATCCACACCTGGCCGATGACTTCGGCGGCGGTGAGGTTGCTGTTGAAGCCTTGTTTGCCGGTTGAGCAGAAACTGCAATCCAGCGCACAACCCGCCTGGGACGAGACACACAGGGTGCCGCGCTTGCCTTGCGGAATGTAAACGGTCTCGACGCAGCTGCCGGACTCGACACGGACGACCCACTTGCGGGTACCGTCGGTGGAGATGTCCTCGCTGACGACTTCAGGACCCCGAATTTCGGCACGGCTCTGCAGCTTTTCGCGCAGGGCCTTGCCGACGTTCGTCATGGCGTCGAAGTTATCGACGCCAAAGTGGTGAATCCACTTCATGACCTGACCGGCGCGGAAGCGTTTCTCCCCGATAGACTCGAAGAATTTTTCCATTTCCAGCCGGGTCAGACCCAACAGGTTGATTTTGCCAGTTGATTCAGTCATGGATTCACCCTCACTCGCAGCAATAGCTTAGCGAGTGGTTACCTCGGTAGCAGCGAAGAAGTACGAGATTTCACGAGCAGCAGCGGCTTCGGAGTCGGAGCCGTGAACAGCGTTGGCGTCGATGGAATCAGCGAAGTCAGCACGGATGGTGCCGGCAGCGGCTTCTTTAGGGTTGGTAGCACCCATCAGCTCGCGGTTCAGAGCGATAGCGTTTTCGCCTTCCAGAACCTGAACAACAACCGGGCCGGAGATCATGAATGCAACCAGATCACCGAAGAAGCCACGGGCGCTGTGCTCAGCGTAGAAACCTTCTGCTTCAGCTTTGGACAGTTGCTTCAGTTTCGAAGCGACAACGCGCAGACCGGCTTTTTCGAAACGGGTGGTGATCTCGCCGATGACGTTTTTGGCAACAGCATCAGGCTTGATGATCGAGAAAGTACGTTGAACAGCCATGGTGTAACTCCAGAAGCAGTGATTATTGCGAAAAATTAAACCCGCGAATTATACGCGGGTTTGATGTTATTGCCTAACGTGCAAATCTGATCAGTCGATTTCGTCGGCCCAGAGCGTCTGGACCGCTTCGAGCACCTTCTCACCGACGCGGCCAGAGGTGTCGTCGAAATCCGGCAGTTCCTTGATCATCTGTTGCAGCTTGGTAAACCCGACTGAATATGGGTCAACGCCGGGATGAGTCTCGGCGAGTTCTTCAGCGATGCGTTGTACGTCATTCCAACCGTAACTCATGACAGCTTCTCGATCAGTGCGGCGCTTCGGCAGCGTGGTTAAGCGAATATTTCGGAATCTCGACAGTCAGGTCTTCCGTACCGACCCTGGCCTGGCACGCCAGGCGGGACTGCGCTTCCAGACCCCACGCACGATCAAGATAGTCCTCTTCCAGCTCGTCCGCTTCTTCGAGGGAATTAAACCCCTTGCGAATGATGCAATGGCAGGTGGTGCAGGCGCAGACGCCGCCGCATGCGCTTTCTATCTCGATGTGGTGATCGTGGGCGAGTTCCAGAATCGACTTGCCGACTTCGGCCTCGACAACCATCCCGTCCGGGCAATGCTCGGCGTGTGGCAGAAATGTGACCTGCGGCATCAGTTATTCCTCAATCTCATTCAGGTTGCGCCCTGACAGCGCGGCTTTCACCGTCGAGTCCAGGCGGCGGGCGGCGAACGCATCGGTCACCTGCGACAGACGCTTGGTCTGCAGCTCGATGGCCGGACCGTCATCGCCCTTCATCAATTCACGAAGTTCTTCCATCTGCATGTCGATCACCATGCGCTCTTCGGCATCGAGCAAGCGCTCGCCATCGGCCTGCAACGCACCTTCGACCGCTTCGAGCAAACGCTGGGCGTCGACCTGCTGTTCACGCAGCGCACGAGCTACCATGTCATCGCTGGCGTACTGGAACGAATCCTTGAGCATGCGGGTGATTTCGCCGTCAGTCAGGCCATACGAAGGCTTGACCTGAATGCTCGATTCCACGCCCGACGCCAGCTCGCGGGCGGAAACGCTGAGCAGGCCATCGGCGTCGACCTGGAAGGTCACGCGAATTTTCGCAGCGCCGGCGACCATCGCGGGAATGCCGCGCAGATCGAAGCGCGCCAGTGAACGGCAGTCGCTGATCAGCTCACGCTCGCCTTGCAGCACGTGGATCATCATGGCCGACTGACCGTCTTTGTAAGTGGTGAATTCCTGGGCGCGGGCCACCGGGATCGTGGTGTTGCGCGGAATAACCTTCTCCATCAAGCCGCCCATGGTCTCCAACCCCAGGGACAACGGGATGACGTCGAGCAGCAACAGCTCGCCACCGTCGCGCTTGTTGCCTGCCAAGGTATCGGCCTGGATGGCAGCGCCGATGGCGACTACCTGATCCGGGTCGATCTCGGTCAACGGCTGGCGGCCGAATAGCTCGGCAACGGCTTCGCGAACTCGCGGAACACGGGTGGAACCGCCCACCATGACCACGGCTTCGACTTCATCCAGCTCGATGCCGCAATCACGAACGGCACGACGGCAGGCTTTAAGGCTGCGGGCGATCATGGGCTCGACAAGGGCATCGAATGCGGCGCGGGTCAGCACTCCCTGCCAGTCGCCATGGACGACGTCGACCGAATCGGCGTCAGTCAGGGATTCTTTCGCCGAGCACGCCGTCTGCATCAGGCGGCGCTGGGCAGCCGGATCAAGGTCATCGGAAAGACCGGCTTCAGCAATGATCCAGGTCGCGATGGCGTGGTCGAAATCATCGCCGCCCAGCGCGCTGTCGCCGCCGGTGGCCATCACTTCAAACACGCCACCGGTCAGGCGCAGGATCGAGATGTCGAAAGTGCCGCCGCCCAGATCGTAAATGGCGACCACGCCTTCCGCGTTCTGATCCAGCCCATACGCCACGGCAGCCGCAGTGGGCTCGTTGAGCAGGCGAAGTACGGTGAGGCCTGCCAGCTTCGCGGCGTCTTTGGTGGCCTGGCGCTGGGCATCGTCGAAATAAGCAGGAACGGTGATGACCGCGCCGACCAGTTCGCCACCCAGGGTTTCTTCAGCGCGCTGGCGCAGCACCTTGAGAATGTCGGCCGACACTTCGACCGGACTCTTCGGGCCCTGCACGGTTTCAATGAACGGCATGTGGGACTCGCCACCGGTGAAGCGGTAAGGCAACTGCCCACCCAAGTGCTTCACATCGGAGATCCCGCGGCCCATCAGGCGCTTGACGGAAATGATGGTGTTCAGCGGATCTGTCGCCGCGGCGTCCTTGGCCGGCTGGCCCACTTCGACGCGATCGGCGTGGTAGCGAACGGCAGACGGCAGGATGACCTGACCGTGTGCGTCGGGAAGCGGCTCGCTGATTCCGCTGCGCAGGGCAGCCACCAACGAATTGGTAGTGCCGAGGTCAATCCCGACAGCCAGGCGACGTTGATGAGGTTTTGGAGCTTGGCCGGGTTCGGCGATCTGCAGTAGAGCCATTGCTTTTCTGATATCACTGGCGAGCCGCCCCAGAAGGACGGCGCGGGGTTAATCGTCGAGGCGCTCTTCGAGCTGGCGCACTTCGTAGGAGAGCTTGTCGAGGAACTGCATGCGGCGCATCAGCCTTTCGGCCTGCTCACGCTGTGCAGCATCGTCCCAACAGGCCGCGAAGCTTTCGTTCAGTTCTTCCTGGGCAACCTTCAGCCGGCGCTTGAATACCGCGACACCGGCCAGATCCGCTTCGCCCTGCAGATCTTCGAGTTCTTCGCGCCACTGCATCTGCTGCATCAGAAAGTCGGGATCCTGCACAGTGACTTCCAGCGGAACTTCGCCCTTCAACGCCAACAGATAACGCGCCCTTTTGGGCGCGTTCTTCAGCGTTTGGTAGGCGTCGTTCAGCGTGGCGGAGCGCTCCAGCGCAACCCGTTGCTCAGCCTCGGGGGCGTCGGCAAAACGGTCGGGGTGCACGCTCCGGGCAAGCTCGCGGTAACGCGTCGCCAGTAGGTCAAGATCCAGACTGAAGCCCGGCTGCAGGTCGAATAAAGCAAAGTGACAAGGAGTACCCACAATAAGCCTCAGACGTTGAAGCTTTCGCCGCAGCCACACTCACCGCGCGAGTTGGGATTGTTGAACTTGAAGCCTTCGTTCAACCCTTCCTTCACGAAATCGAGCTCGGTGCCGTCGAGATAAACCAGGCTCTTGGGATCGATGATCACCTTGACGCCGTGATACTCGAACACCGTGTCTTCGCTTTCCGGCTCATCGACAAACTCGAGCACGTAAGCAAGGCCTGAACAACCGGTCGTGCGAACGCCCAGACGAATGCCGTCACCCTTGCCACGCCCATCGAGGGAGCGGCGTACATGGTTGGCGGCCGCTTCGGTCATGCTGATAGCCATCGGAACTCCTTACCTCACGCAAGTTACTTAACGCAGCGGAACAGGCGCTGCTTAGAGCAGACCTTTCTTCTGCTTGTAGTCGCGAACGGCCGCCTTGATGGCGTCTTCAGCGAGTACGGAGCAGTGGATCTTCACTGGCGGCAGGGCCAGTTCTTCAGCCAGCTGAGTGTTCTTGATGGTCTCTGCTTCATCCAGAGTCTTGCCCTTCATCCACTCGGTGGCCAGGGAGCTAGACGCGATGGCAGAACCGCAACCGTAGGTTTTGAACTTGGCGTCTTCGATGATGCCTTGCTCGTTAACCTTGATCTGCAGACGCATGACGTCGCCGCATGCCGGCGCGCCGACCATGCCGGTGCCGACATCAGGATCTTCCGCGTTCATCTTGCCGACGTTGCGGGGGTTCTCGTAGTGGTCAATGACCTTTTCGCTGTAAGCCATGGTGCAATCCTCATCAGGTACAACACGTCGCTCGTGGAGCGCTTCGAACAAATCTGTTGTCAAAGCGCCCCTGTGTGGCGACTTCGAATTAGTGCGCCGCCCACTCGATTTTGGAGATGTCGACGCCGTCTTGGAACATGTCCCACAGCGGCGACAAGGCGCGCAGCTTGGTGACTGCCTCGCAGACTTTCTGCGCGGCGTAGTCGATCTCTTCTTCAGTGGTGAAGCGACCGAAGGTGAAACGGATCGAGCTGTGTGCCAACTCGTCGTTACGGCCCAGGGCGCGCAACACGTAAGAAGGCTCAAGCGAAGCCGAGGTGCACGCGGAGCCGGACGATACCGCCAGATCCTTGAGCGCCATGATCAGCGACTCGCCTTCTACATAGTTGAAGCTCAGGTTGAGGTTGTGAGGCACACGGGCAGTCATGCTGCCGTTGACGTACAACTCTTCCAGGTGCGCAACCTGCTGATAGAAGCGATCGCTCAAGGCTTTGATGCGAACGTTCTCGGCAGCCATGTCTTCCTTGGCCACGCGGAACGCTTCGCCCATGCCGACGATCTGGTGCGTCGCCAGCGTGCCGGAACGCATACCACGCTCGTGACCGCCACCGTGCATTTCGGCTTCGATGCGGACACGTGGCTTGCGGCTGACCCACAGTGCGCCAATGCCTTTAGGACCGTAGGTCTTGTGGGCCGAGAACGACATCAAGTCAACTTTGAGGTTGGCCAGGTCAATTTCAACCTTGCCGGTGGCCTGCGCTGCGTCGACGTGGAAAAGCACACCGCGTGAACGGGTCATTTCGCCAATGGCAGCGATGTCGTTCACCGTACCGATCTCGTTGTTGACGTGCATGATCGAGACCAAAACGGTGTCGTCGCGCATGACCGCTTCGATCATGGCCGGAGTGATCAGGCCATCTTCGGTCGGTTCGAGGTAGGTGACTTCAAAGCCTTCACGCTCAAGCTGACGCATGGTGTCGAGCACGGCTTTGTGTTCGATTTTGCTGGTGATCAGGTGCTTGCCTTTGGAGGCATAGAAATGCGCAGCGCCCTTGATCGCGAGGTTGTTGGACTCGGTAGCACCGGAAGTCCAGACGATTTCGCGCGGATCGGCGTTGACCAGATCGGCGACCTGACGACGCGCGTTCTCGACCGCTTCTTCAGCCTTCCAGCCAAAGACGTGGGAGCGCGACGCCGGGTTACCGAAGTTGCCATCCACCAGCAAGCAATCGCTCATTTTTTGCGCAACACGCGGATCGACCGGGGTCGTTGCGGAATAATCGAGGTAAATTGGCAATCTCATTGAATATCTCCTATCGGGCAGGCGCGCCGCGCGTTCATCTGCGTTCACTCAACGGCGGATGTTTCAATCTTGTCCAGTGTCTGCGTCTTGCTACCGCAACGGCGCAGATCCTGACGTTGGGCGACTTCTTGCACTTCACGGCGAGTGACGAGGTCGGCCAGGCTGATACCGCTTAGAAATTCGTGAATCTGCTGGCTGAGGTCGCACCACAAGTGGTGGGTCAGACAGGTGTCGCCAGCATGACAATCACCGAGCCCTTGGCAACGCGTCGCATCAACCGATTCGTTGACGGCGTCGATTACCTGCGCTACCTGAATGCCCTGCATGTCGCGGGACAACTGATAACCACCGCCGGGACCGCGTACGCTGGAAACCAGATTCCCGCGGCGCAGCTTGGCGAACAGTTGCTCAAGGTAGGAAAGGGAAATCCCTTGCCGCTCGGAGATATCGGCCAGGGACACTGGCCCATGCTGCGCATGCAATGCCAGGTCGAGCATGGCAGTGACAGCGTATCGGCCTTTTGTAGTCAGTCGCATGGCGTTTACCGCGGAGGTTCGGAATGAGCGCGAGTATGCTATTCCCGAGTATTTAAGTCAACTATAAGACCTAGTGGAGCAGTCGGGATTACCCGCAAAAGCGCGGCCGCATCATAGCAAAACGCGCCAGCGATTGGCACTTGTGCCGCCTGCAGACGCGCGCTGTGTTATTTGCGGGCAGCATCAACCTCGGAACGTTCTTTCATGCAGTCGAACACGTCCTGGCGCAGCTCGGGCAGCTCTTTCTCGCGGTATTCGCCGCCCAGGCTTTTCAACGCCTTGCCCATGTCTTCAACGCGAACGTCCATCGCCTGCAGGTGATCGAGCAACTGCCCGATCGCGCGCGCTACCGGATCAGGCATATCCTCGCTGACGCCATAAGCATCGAAGCCGAGCTTCTCGGCGATCGCCTTGCGCTTGGCTTCGGCCTCGTCGTCCGACTTGACGATGATGCGCCCCGGAATGCCCACCACCGTTGCGCCCGCCGGCACAGGTTTGGTCACCACCGCGTTGGAGCCGACCTTTGCTCCGGCGCCCACCGTGAACGGGCCGAGCACCTTGGCGCCCGCGCCAACAACCACGCCGGACTCCAGCGTCGGATGGCGCTTGCCCTTGTTCCAACTGGTGCCGCCCAGTGTCACGCCCTGGTACAGGGTCACGTCGTCGCCAATCTCGGCTGTTTCGCCGATGACGATGCCCATTCCGTGATCGATGAAAAAGCGCCGACCTACTGTGGCGCCCGGATGAATCTCGATCCCCGTCAACCAGCGACCGAAATTGGAAACCATGCGCGCCGGCCATTTCAGATCATTGCGCCACAGCCAGCCAGAGAGCCGATGCAGCCAGATCGCGTGCATGCCGGGGTAGCAGGTCAGCACTTCAAAGGCATTTCGAGCCGCCGGGTCACGATGAAACACGCTTTGAATGTCTTCCCGCAAACGCTCGAACATTACTGATCCTTCCGCTTATAGGGTTCGCCATTTGCCGCTTTCTGGGTCTCGGTGAGAATGCCGCGCAAGATGCTCATCTCGGATCGATTCACCGCAGAGCGCCCGTACAGACGACGCAGACGCGCCATCAGATGACGCGGCTTCTCGGGATCGAGGAAGCCAATGGTGACCAGCGTGGACTGGAGGTGCTCATAGAATTTCTCCATCTCATCCATGGTCGCCAGCTCGGTACTGCGTACGGAGTTGACTTCGAACTTCTCCACCTTGCTCGCCTGCCCATCGGCCGCAAGCCAGGCCATGCGGGTTTCGTAACTCAAGACCTGCACGGCGGCGGCCAGATTCAACGAGCTGAATTCCGGGTCCGAAGGAATATGCACGTGGTAATGGCAGCGCTGCAGCTCTTCATTGGTCAGGCCGGCGTATTCACGACCGAACACCAGTGCGATCTCTTCGCCCAGCGCGGCGTGCTCGACGGTCTTGACACCCGCTTCGCGAGGGTCGAGCAGCGGCCAGGGAATGCGGCGGTCCCGGGCGCTGGTGCCCAACACCAGGTTGCAGCCTGCCAACGCATCTTCCAGCGTCGCCACCACCTGCGCGCCTTCCAGAATGTCGCCCGCGCCAGACGCCCGCGCATCGGCTTCATGGTGGGGAAACATGGCAGGATCAACCAGCACCAGACGCGAAAGGCCCATGTTTTTCATGGCACGTGCGGCGCCACCGATATTCCCGGGATGACTGGTACCGACAAGGACGACACGAATATTTTGCAGCACTGGTGAAGTCTCGCTAGCAGGTGAAAAGGGGGACGAATGTTACAGAAGCGCTTGCTTCAACGCCACGAACCTTGCGCCTCACGCACGGGATACGCCACTAAAAGCAGACACGGCGCAGGCGAAATGCTCACGCCAAGCCGACCGGACGCGCGGCAAAGTCTGCACTCGCGCTGGAAATCATCCAAGAGAACCAATAGAATGGCCGGCTCTCTTTAACGACCTAGGTGATCCATCCATGCAGCCCATGCTGAATATCGCGCTGCGCGCCGCCCGCAGCGCCAGCGAATTGATTTTCCGCTCCATCGAGCGCCTGGATACCATCAAGGTCGACGAAAAAGACGCGAAAGATTACGTAACCGAAATCGATCGCGCCGCCGAGCAGAGCATCATCACTGCACTGCGCAAGGCGTATCCCACCCACGGCATCCTTGGCGAAGAAAGCGGCCTGCATGAAGGCAGCGGCGAAGGCACCGACTACCTCTGGATCATCGATCCGCTCGACGGCACCACCAACTTCGTGCGTGGCGTTCCTCACTTCGCCGTCAGCATCGCGTGCAAATACCGCGGTCGCCTGGAACACGCTGTCGTTCTGGATCCGGTCCGTCAGGAAGAATTCACCGCCAGCCGCGGTCGTGGCGCTGCCCTGAACGGCCGTCGTCTGCGCGTTAGCCCGCGCAAGAGCCTTGAAGGCGCACTGCTCGGCACAGGTTTCCCGTTCCGCGAAAACCAGCTCGATAACCTCGACAACTACATGAACATGTTCCGTTCGCTCGTCGGTCAGACTGCCGGCATCCGTCGCGCCGGCGCCGCGAGCCTGGACCTGGCCTACGTGGCTGCGGGCCGTTTCGATGCGTTCTGGGAATCGGGTCTGTCGGAGTGGGACATGGCCGCAGGCGCCCTGCTCATTCAGGAAGCAGGCGGTCTGGTCAGCGACTTCAACGGCGGTCACGATTTCCTTGAAAAAGGCCACATTGTTGCCGGCAATACCAAGTGCTTCAAAGCTGTGCTGACCTCGATCGCCCCCTTCGTGCCGGCGTCGCTGAAGCGTTAAGCCCAGCGCGCAGTACAAAAAAACCGGCCATGTGCCGGTTTTTTGTGCCCGACTTCTTATCATTCGGGCAATAAAAAAGCACCCGAAGGTGCTTTTTTATGAGTGGATCAGCCTATCACTGACCAGCCTGGCTCAACTCCAGCTGACCTTCCTTGTTGACAGGGATCTGGCTGCCCGGATCACGGTCCATACGAACCTGCCCGACTTTGTCGTTCAGCTTGTACTTCACGTTGTAGCCGACGACTTTGTCGCTGATGTCGTTGACGGTGTTGCAGCGCGACTCTGTGGTCGTATAGGTGTCGCGGTTCTGCATGCCTTCCTGAACCTTGTTACCGGCGTAACCGCCACCGACCGCACCGGCGACCGTGGCGATCTTCTTGCCAGTACCGCCACCGACCTGGTTACCGAGCAGGCCACCCGCTACGGCACCGATGACACTCCCCACGATCTGATGCTCGTCCTTTACCGGCGCGCGGTGAGTGACGGCAACGTCTTTGCAGACTTGTCGCGGGGTTTTGATTTGTTCTTTAACAGGCTCGACGGCAAGTACGTCTGCGTACTCAGGGCCGCTTTGTTTTACGAGGCTATAGGTGGCCAAAGCACCACCGGCGGTTACACCGACAGCACCCAATACTGCACCAATAAGCAACGACTTGTTCACGTGAACCTCCTGACGATATTCAGCACGATTGCTCGCACTACTCCCAGCCTTGGAGCACAAAAAAAGGCGCGAGTTCACACTCGCGCCTTTTTAGGTGATGGCCGGTTACCACTATCGGTTACGGGCGGTCATCCACTTTGTCGACGGTGACCGGAGGCAGCAGGTCTTCGCTGCGCAGGTTCAGCCAGATCAGCACCACGTTGGCGATGTAGATCGACGAGTAAGTACCTGCCAGAACACCGATGAACAGCGCGACGGAAAACCCGTGCAGGCTGTCGCCGCCGAAGATCCAGAGCGCAACGATGGCCAGCAATGTGGAAATCGATGTCGCCATGGTCCGCAGCAACGTCTGCGTGGTGGAGATGTTGATGTTCTCGATCAGCGATGCCTTGCGCAGCAGACGGAAGTTCTCGCGAACCCGGTCGAATACCACGATGGTGTCGTTGAGCGAGTAACCAATGATCGCCAGCACCGCAGCCAGTACGGTCAGGTCGAAGGTCACCTGGAAGAACGACAGGATACCCATCGTCACCACGACGTCGTGGATCAGCGAGACAATCGCCCCGACCGCAAACTTCCACTGGAAGCGGAAGGCCAGGTAGACGAGAACACCGCCCAGCGCCAGCAGCATGCCAAGGCCGCCCTGGTCACGCAGCTCTTCACCCACCTGCGGACCGACGAACTCGACGCGCTTGACGGTTACCGGGTTATCGGCGCCAGTCTTGCGCAGCGCTTCGGCGACCTGAGTACCCAACTGCGGGTCTTCACCCGGCATGCGAACGAGCAGATCGGTGGTCGCACCGAAGCTCTGCACGACCGCTTCGGTATAACCCGAAGCAACCAGCTCTTCGCGCACTTTGTGCAGATCGGCTGGACGCTCGTAGGTCAGCTCGATCAGCGTACCGCCAGTGAAATCCAGACCGAAGTTCAGCCCCTTATAGAACCAGCTGAACAACGCCACAGCGGTGAGGAGCATGGTAATGGCGAACGCAATGTTGCGAACGCCCATGAAGTTGATCGTACGTTTCATGGCAGCCCCTTAAATCCACAACTTCTTGAAGTCACGACCGCCAAAGATCAGGTTGACCATTGCGCGGGTCACCATGATGGCTGTGAACATCGAGGTAAAGATCCCGAGGGACATGGTCACCGCAAAACCCTTCACGGGGCCGGTGCCCATCGCGAAGAGAATGCCGCCGACCAGCAGCGTCGTCAGGTTGGCGTCGAGGATCGCGGTATACGCGCGGTCGAAACCTTCGTTAATCGCACGCTGGACCGTCATGCCGTTGGCGATCTCTTCACGAATCCGCGAGAAGATCAGCACGTTGGCATCGACCGCCATACCCATCGTCAAGACGATACCGGCGATGCCTGGCAGGGTCAGCGTTGCACCCAGCAGCGACATTAGTGCCAGCAGCATGACCATGTTGAAGGCCAGCGCCACCGTCGCGATCAGACCGAAGAAACGGTAGATGGCGAGGATGAACAGCGAGACAAACAGCATGCCCCACAGGGATGCATCGATACCTTTGGTGATGTTGTCGGCACCCAGGCTCGGGCCAATGGTGCGCTCTTCAGCGAAGTACATCGGAGCAGCCAGACCACCGGCACGCAGCAACAGCGCCAGCTCGGAAGACTCACCCGCGCCGTTCAGGCCAGTGATGCGGAATTGAGCACCCAGGGGCGACTGAATGGTCGCCAGGCTGATGATCTTCTTCTCTTCCTTGAACGTCTGGACCGGCACGTCTTTCTCGACGCCGTTAACCATTTGCTTGGTGTAAGTGGTAGTCGGCTTCTGCTCGATGAAGATCACCGCCATGCTGCGACCGACGTTCGCGCGGGTGGCGCGGCTCATCAGGTCACCACCATGGCCGTCCAGCTTGATGTTCACCTGAGGACGGCCGTGCTCGTCAAAGCCGGCCTTGGCATCAGTCACCTGGTCACCGGTGATGATCAGGCCACGCTCGACCGGCGCCGCAGGACGACCGCCTTCGCGGAACTCGAACATTTCGGTGGTGGCTTTGCTGTCGTCGGGACCTGCGCCCAGACGGAACTCAAGGTTGGCGGTCTTGCCGAGAATACGCTTGGCTTCAGCGGTGTCCTGAACACCCGGCAGCTCGACCACGATGCGGTTGGCGCCTTGACGCTGAACCAGCGGCTCGGCGACGCCCAGCTCGTTGACCCGGTTACGCACGGTGGTCAGGTTTTGCTTGATCGAGTATTCGCGGATTTCAGCGATCTTGGCTGGCGTCATGGCCAGACGCAGGATCGGCATTTCGCCGCGATCACTCGTGGTGATATCGAAATCGGTGTAGTCCTTGCGGATCAGCGCACGGGCCTGTTCGCGGGTATCAGCATCGCTGAAGCCCAGCTGGATAGCACCGTTGTCTTGAGGCAGGCTGCGATAACGGACTTTTTCCTTGCGCAGCAGGCTCTTCACTTCGCCTTCGTAGACATTCAGACGCGCACTGAGCGCTTTGTCCATGTCGACTTCAAGCAGGAAGTGCACGCCGCCGGACAGGTCAAGACCCAGTTTCATCGGCGTAGCGCCAATGCTGCGCAGCCATTTCGGCGTGGTCTGAGCCAGGTTGAGCGCGACAACGTAGTCGTCGCCCAGCGCCTTGCGTGCGACATCTTTGGCGGGCAGCTGGTCTTCCTGTTTGGTCAGACGCAACAAACCGCCCTTGCCATTCTCGGCCAGAGACGCGCCCTTGACCGCGATGCCAGCATCGGTAAGCGCCTTGCTTACGCGATCCAGATCAGCCTGATTGACCTGCAGCGCAGTGCTTGCGCCAGTGACTTGAATCGCCGGGTCATCAGGGTAGAGATTGGGTGCGGAATAAATAAAACCGATCACCAGCACTGCCAGGATCAGGATGTATTTCCACAGAGGGTATTTGTTCAACATCACGCCGCCTGCTTATAACGCGGGGCGCCTTGCGCGCCCCGTCGATTGGTAAAAGACTGGAATCAGATGGCTTTCAGAGTGCCCTTGGGCAGGGTGGCAGCGATGGCGCCCTTCTGGATCTTCAGCTCTACGGTGTCGGACACTTCGATAACAACGAAGTCATCAGTCACTTTATTGATCTTGCCCGCGATGCCGCCGGTCGTGACGACTTCATCACCCTTCTGCAAGTTACCCAGCAAGTTCTTTTGCTCTTTGGCACGCTTGGCCTGTGGACGCCAGATCATCAGATAGAAGATGACCAGGAAGCCGACCAGGAAAATCCACTCGAAGCCGCCGCCCATAGGGCCCGCAGCGGCAGGGGCAGCCGCATCCGCGAAAGCGGAAGAGATGAAAAAGCTCATTTAACACTCCAGTTGCATATTTTAATAATAGGAAGCGAAAGACCGGATGTCGCTCAGTCCAGTAACGGCGTAACAAGCCCGCGTTTGGCATAGAACGTGTCGACAAAGGCGGCCAATGTACCTTGTTGAATAGCCTCGCGCAAACCAGCCATAAGCAGCTGGTAATGGCGCAAATTGTGGATCGTATTGAGCATGCTACCCAGCATTTCGCCGCACTTGTCCAGGTGGTGCAGATAGGCGCGGGAGAAGTTTTTGCAGGTGTAGCAATCGCAGGTCGGATCCAGCGGCGACTCATCGTACCGATGAAACGCGTTACGGATTTTCAGCACACCGGTGTCGATGAACAGATGACCGTTTCGCGCATTGCGCGTAGGCATCACGCAGTCGAACATGTCGACGCCGCGGCGGACACCTTCAACCAGGTCCTCGGGCTTGCCTACACCCATAAGGTAACGAGGTTTGTCAGCCGGCATGCGGCCAGGCAGGTAGTCCAGCACCTTGATCATCTCGTCCTTGGGCTCGCCGACCGACAGGCCGCCAATCGCCAGGCCGTCAAAGTCGAGTTCGTTCAGGCCTTCGAGCGAGCGCATGCGCAGGTTCTCGTGCATGCCGCCCTGAACGATGCCGAACAGCGCCGCGGTGTTCTCGCCGTGAGCGATCTTGGAGCGCTTGGCCCAGCGCAGCGACAACTCCATGGAGGTGCGCGCGACCTCTTCGTCCGCAGGATAAGGCGTGCATTCGTCAAAGATCATCACGACGTCGGAACCGAGGTCGCGCTGAACCTGCATCGATTCCTCAGGCCCCATGAACACTTTTGCGCCGTCAACCGGAGAGGCGAAGGTCACGCCCTCCTCCTTGATCTTGCGCATCGCACCCAGGCTGAACACCTGAAAACCGCCGGAGTCGGTCAGAATCGGGCCTTTCCACTGCATGAAATCATGAAGGTCGCCGTGGCCCTTGATGACTTCAGTGCCCGGACGCAGCCACAGGTGGAAGGTGTTGCCGAGAATCATCTGAGCGCCAGTGGCCTCGATGTCCCGAGGCAGCATGCCCTTGACCGTGCCGTAAGTGCCGACCGGCATGAACGCAGGCGTTTCGACAACGCCACGAGGAAAGGTCAGGCGACCGCGACGCGCTTTGCCATCGGTGGCCAGCAGCTCGAAAGACATACGACAGGTGCGACTCATGCGTGATCCTCTGGGGCCGAGTCCGTCGGGGTGGATTCCCCGGGAGCGGTCGGCGCGGGATTGCGGGTGATGAACATGGCATCCCCGTAACTGAAGAAGCGGTAACCGTGCTCCACCGCAGCCGCGTAGGCCGCCATGGTTTCGGGATAACCGGCGAATGCCGAGACCAGCATCAACAGCGTCGATTCCGGCAAATGGAAGTTGGTGACCAGCGCGTCGACCACATGGAAAGGTCGGCCCGGGTAAATAAAGATATCGGTGTCGCCGCTGAAGGGCTTGAGCACGCCATCGCGTGCGGCACTTTCCAGCGAACGCACGCTGGTTGTCCCCACGGCGATCACCCGACCCCCGCGTGCGCGGCAGGCGGCCACGGCGTCGACCACTTCCTGAGTGACTTCAAGCCACTCGTTGTGCATGTGGTGATCTTCAATGCGCTCGACGCGCACCGGCTGGAACGTACCGGCGCCGACGTGCAGCGTCACGAATGCGGTCTCGACGCCCTTCTCGGCAATCGCGGCCATCATGGTCTGATCGAAATGCAGACCTGCCGTCGGTGCTGCTACCGCACCGGCGCGCTGGGCGTACACGGTCTGATAACGCTCGCGATCGGCATCGTCGTCCGGGCGGTCTATATAAGGAGGCAACGGCATGTGCCCGACACGCTCCAGCAGTGGCAGCACCGGCTCCGCGAAGCGCAGTTCGAACAACGCATCATGGCGCGCGACCATCTCGGCCTCGCCACCGCCATCAATGAGAATCGTCGAACCCGGCTTGGGCGACTTGCTGGAGCGTACGTGGGCCAGCACACGGTGCTGATCGAGCACGCGCTCGATCAGGATTTCCAGCTTGCCGCCCGAGGCTTTTTGCCCGAACAGCCGCGCCGGAATCACCCGGGTATTGTTGAAGACCATCAGATCGCCGGGGCGCAAATGCTCCAGCAAATCAGTGAATTGGCGGTGTGCCAGCGCGCCGCTTGGCCCGTCGAGGGTCAGCAAACGGCTGCTGCGTCGCTCCGCCAAAGGATGGCGAGCGATCAATGAATCCGGGAGCTCGAAGGTAAAGTCAGCGAC
Source organism: Pseudomonas sp. NPDC078416 (assembly GCF_050268485.1). Lineage (NCBI taxonomy): Bacteria > Pseudomonadati > Pseudomonadota > Gammaproteobacteria > Pseudomonadales > Pseudomonadaceae > Pseudomonas > Pseudomonas sp. NPDC078416. The sequence goes on from NZ_JBNNGV010000011.1 coordinate 22,685, forward strand.
ACGCATGATGGGGTTCGTCTAGCAGGGCCGGGAAGTTTAGCCGAATAAGTGAAAATTGACCATGAAACATGATTGACCAACGGTAGGCTCGTCTCTATACTTCGCCGCCATTGAGCCCTGATGGCGGAATTGGTAGACGCGGCGGATTCAAAATCCGTTTTCGAAAGAAGTGGGAGTTCGATTCTCCCTCGGGGCACCAAACAGCAACACCTTCAAGTGGTTACGTGACTTGAAGCACAAAAAAACCGGCCAGATTTGAGCCGGTTTTTTTGTGGGCGGGATTTGGTGGATGCCGCGAGTCGCGGGCCAATGGCCCTGCCTTTCACTCATCACTGGCGCCACAGAGAGCGGTATATGTCCGCTGCAAATCTCATGGAGCTCAAACCGACCCTTCCCGGCTGAAGCCGGTCCCACTGAGACAATGCGTGCACTTTAAAGGGACTGGCTTTAGCCGGGAACGCGTCGGGTGGCGCGCCGCAGAATTGAGGGCGTTCACAATGGCCCCTTCCCGGCTAAAGCCGGTCCTACTATGCGTGCACTCAGTCGGACTGGCTTTAGCCGGGAATGCGCCGGGGGTCACGCCGCAATGCCCGCCTCCATTAAAAGTCCTGCGAAGTCGGCCGCAGCACAATCTCGTTGATGTCCACATCACTCGGCTGTTCGATCGCGTAGGCAATGGCGCGGGCGACGGACTCTGCCGGGATCGCTTGTTTGTAGAACTCTTTGACCACATCCGCGCTCGGCTGATGGCCGCTGCCCAGTTTCAACTCGGAATCCACGGCACCGGGTTCGATGGTGGTGGTGCGGATCTTGCCGCCGACTTCGTGGCGCAGGCCGTCGGAGATCGCGCGTACGGCATACTTGGTGCCGCTGTAAACGGAGCCTCCCGGACTGAAGACTTTGATGCCGGCCACCGACGAGATGTTGATGAAGTGGCCGGAGCCTTGGGCTTCGAACTTCGGCAGTGCGGCGGCGATGCCGTAGAGGACGCCTTTGATGTTGATGTCGATCATGCGGTCCCATTCGTCGACCCGCAGTTCGGAGATCGGCGCGATGGCCATGAGCCCGGCGTTGTTGATCATGACGTCGATACGGCCGAAGTCGCGAATAGCGTTTTCGACGAGTGCCAACAGGTCGTCTCGGCGCGTGACGTCAACGGTGTAGGCCGATGCCTCGCCGCCGGTAGCCTTGATGTCGCGGACTATGACGTCCATGCGCTCCTGGCGGCGTGCGCCGAGTACGACCTTGGCGCCCCGTTTTGCCAGGTGCCGGGCGGTGGCTTCGCCGAGTCCGCTGCTTGCGCCGGTGATGACGACGACTTTGCCTTGGATGCCATTGCTCATTGCAGTTTTCCTGAAGTGTGGGGAGTTAATGGGACCAGTCTGCGATGGATATTCCTGTCAGAAAATGGAAGAGTTAGGCTTTGAGAATTCCACTTTCTGGAACGCGGGCGCCTCACATGCTTAACCGAATGGAAATGCTGCGTATCTTTTTGGTAGCCGTGGACGCGCCCACGTTTCGGGAAGCCGCAACGCGCCTCGGCACCTCGCCACAAAAGGTCACGCGTGCAGTCAAGGAACTCGAGCGAACCTTCGCCGAGCCGTTGTTTCATCGCAGCACGCGACAGGCCCAAGTCACGGCGTACGGCGCCGAAGTAGCGCGACAGGCACGCGAAACCCTGGATCAGTTCGATCGGCTGTTCGCCGCCCACACGAAAAATTCGGCGGCGGATGTGGTAGGCCGCGTGGGCGTTACGGCGCCGCACTCGATCGGCAACCTGTATCTGGCCCGGTTCCTCCAGCCATTAATGCAGCAACATCCCGGCCTGCGGATCGAGTTGAGCCTAGACGACCAACTTACCGATGCCGTCGCGTCTAGGATCGATATCGGCATTCGTATCGGCACGGTTCGGGACAGGCGCTACATCGCCCGGCCAGTCGCGCATGTGCCGTTGAAGATCGTCGCCTCGCCGGCATTGATAGCAGCAGTTGGCATGCCGGCCACCCTCGACGAACTTAAACAGCTGCCGCTGTCGACGCTCATCGATCGCAACAACGGACGACCCTGGCCGTGGTTTCTGTCGGAAGGCCAGAGCTATTTGCCGCCCTCCCCCGCCTTCAGTTGTGATGACCCGGAGACTGAGCTGGAGTTTGTGCTGGCGGGCATCACATTCGCGCAGATGCCGCATTACCTGGCCGAGGCGCACCTGCGCGACGGGCGTCTGATTGAGGTGTTGCCTAATGCCGCGCCGCCGCCAATGGATCTTTCCGTGTACCGGACGCAGTCAGGACCGGTGCCGAGCAGGGTACGACTTGTCTACGATCATCTGGTCCACTGCCTAAGTGATCCACAGACCTTTCCCTGATGTCACAGCGCCGGGAGATTGACTCAAACCGACCGAACCGATGACGACCCACTTCGGTCGAACGCCGTGCGATAGGCCCCTGAGGCGCGCACGCTGCTGGATACTTCAGCAGGCACCCATTCACCGAAAACCACCGGCACTCCATGTTCGAACACATCGACTTCAACTATCTGCTTGCAAACTACGGGTACTGGGCCGTATTCATCGGCTGTCTGCTGGAAGGGGAAACCATCCTGATCCTCGGCGGGCTGGCGGCGCACCAGCACGTCCTGCAATGGCAGCAAGTGCTCATCTACGCCACGTTGGGCGGGATGCTCGGCGATCAGATTCTGTTCTGGACCGGGCGCTACTTCGGGCCACGCCTGCTGCCACGCTTGCACCGTCAGCAGGCAACCATCGATCGCGTGTCAGACCTGATCAAGCGCTACCCCACGGCGTCCATTTTCTCTGTGCGTTTTCTCTATGGCATGCGCCTGATCGGGCCTCTGGTCATCGGCGCGAGTCGCTTGTCGCCTATCCGTTTCGCCGTCATCAACCTGATTGGCGCGGCAGTCTGGGCGAGTCTGTTTCTGGCTGCGGGTTACTGGGCGGGCGGTTTCCTGGAGAACATGCTCGGCAACCTGAAGCCTTATAAAATGCCGATCTTCCTCGGCGTGGTCGTGCTTGGCGCGGCCGTCGCACTGTATCGGCACCGTCGTGCGAAAACCCGGCCTGCCCGGCAAGCAGCCAAGCGGGCCAAAGACGTCCCACCCTCCTCCGCGGGATAACGCTTCCCATCTACGGCGACCGCCTCTATAACGGCAGACAGGCATTTGACGCAGAGGGATCGACTTGATGAAGACACGTATCACCGCCGGTTTGCTGTTGAGCATGCTCAGCATCATCCAGGCTCAGGCCTCTGAGACCCCGTCGCACCTGGACACCGTCATGCAGAAGGGCCAGCTGGCCGTTTGCACGACCGGCGATTACAAGCCGTATACGTTCCTCAAGCCCGACGGCCAGTACGAAGGCATCGACATCGAACTGGCCCAGTCGCTGGCGCAGAGCCTGGGCGTGAAGATCGAGTGGGTCCCGACCACCTGGAAAACCCTCATGCCCGATTTCACGGCCGGCAAATGCGACATCGCCGTCGGCGGCATTTCGGTCACCCTTGAGCGCCAGAAGAAGGCGGCGTTCAGCAGCACGCTGGACATCGACGGCAAGGTCCCGCTGGTGCGCTGCGAAGACGAGTCGAAGTACCAGACCCTTGAGCAGATCAATCAGCCCGGCGTTCGCTTGATCGAACCTCAGGGCGGCACCAACGAAGCGTTTGCTCACGCCTATCTGCCCAACGCCAGTCTGGCGTTCCACGACAACAAAACCATTTTCCAGCAGTTGCTCGACAAGCAAGCCGACGTGATGATCACCGACGCGTCCGAAGCGCTGTACCAGCAGAAACGCATACCCGGCCTGTGTACGGTCAATCCGTCGAATTACATGCAGTACGGCGAAAAGGCTTATCTGCTGCCGCGGGATGACGTGGCCTGGAAGGCCTATGTCGATCAATGGCTGCATCTCTCCAAAGCCACCGGCGCTTACAAGAAAGTGGTCGGCGAATGGCTGGCGATGCCTACAGAGTGACAGTGCGCAGAACGCCCGGAAGACCTCTGCACAGGACCCCGCTGTATCCATGAAAACCAACAGAACCATTACTCGCGCATTTTGCGTCGAGCTGCAGGAAGAGCTTTCCATCGTGGCGGCGCGGCGGGAGTACTTTTCTCAAGAGCCCCCTCGGGCGCGTTTCAGTTTTCTGTGCTCTTCCGAGCCGTGCCGCGCCCTGGGTGTCAAAATCACCGGGGTGCGCTACGACGTGAAGCCTCAGGAGCATCCGACCTTCGTAGCGGCCCATTACCGGGCCAACCCGAACTACGAACATCACGCCGATTGCGAATGGGTGGATGATGCCGTCGAAACGGCGGCTGGGCAGGAAGCCGAAAGCGAGGCAGAAAGCGAGCTGCGCAAGGTCAAGCGCAAGCTGGATGATTACATTGACGTCTTTGATCCCACCCCAAAGAAGCGCGCAGAGCGCACATCGCCAACAGACAAGCCTGACGCCGAGCTGCCTGAGAAGCCCGAAGACGTCACGGCTCCCGCAGACGCGCTCAAAGCCAGGCAGGACAAGCAGAACCGCACCGGCAATCTGGAGCGGCTGGTCGACAGCTTTCGTCAGGCCCAAGCCTCATTGACCAAGGAAGAGCTTGCGCTGCTGACCCTGCGTATTCCGGGTCAGGGCGAGGTGTCGTTGCGCGCCTATTTCCGCCACATCAAGTTCGCGCAGCTCAATGACGAGCGTCGCGTGCTCTATGGCGGCGGACTGGTCGAGCGCTACGGGACAGGCTTCAAATTCAAGTTCTTCGATCGGCTGCAAGGCAAGCTCGTGACCCTGTACGTGTCACCTGCCCAGATGCAGGCTTACCGCTCCAGCCGCTACCTCAGCGAGCTGCTGAGTCACGCTGACGAGGTGCGCTTCTTCACGGCCTTTGCCCTGGGCAAACTGGTCGCCAGCCCTTCCGGAAAAAGCGTCAGCGTAGAGATCGAAGACTTGCGTCATCTGGCCATCGTGCTCGGACCGGCAAAAGACCCCGAGGAGCCCCTGCAAAAGGGCTGACCATCTGAGCCGGCAGACTTTATTCAGCCCGAAAAAAACCCGGTTCCTCTCGCGAGCAACCGGGTTTTTTCGTTTCATTCAAGCCACTAAGGCGCTGCGTATGTGACCAACAGTTCCTTAGTTACCTGAAAATCCAGCGACATGGCCACGCTCAAGGCAGTGATCGTGAAGATGGAGAACACGAACAGCTTGCGTGCCCAAACAGTGTCGTCTTTGGCTTTGTAGCCGGTCCAGGCCATGTACAACCAGTACATGCCCATCGCCGCCGCAACGGCCAGATAATTGAGCCCGGCGTAGCCGCCGAAGGTCAGCATCAAGGTCGCCAGCAGGAAAGCCAGGATGTAGATCAGGATGTGCCGCTTGGCGACCCGGATACCACGCTTGACCGGCAGCACCGGAATCGAGGCAGCCCGATAGTCGTTGAAGCGGAAAATCGCGATGGCGTACGAGTGAGGCATCTGCCACAGGCTGAACATCACCAGCAAGGTCAACGCCGCAAGGTCGAACGTGTTGCTGACTGCGACGTAACCAATCACCGGCGGCATCGCGCCCGACAAGCTTCCAACCAACGTGCCATGAACCGACCGGCGCTTCAGGTACAGGCTGTAGAAGCCGACGTAGATCACGAACCCGATCACGGCAAATAGCGCCGCCAGTGGGTTGGCCTTGGTGTACAGCAGGCCGACGCCGACAACGCCAAGCACGGTGGCGTAGATCAGTGCCAGTTTCACCGACACCAATCCTTGCACCAGCACCCGATTCTTGGTGCGCTCCATCTTCACATCGATATCGCGATCGATGCAGTTGTTGAACACGCAGCCAGAAGCCACCACCAGTGAAGTCCCGATCACGGCTGCCAGGAACAGGCCGATGTCGACATGTCCCTTGGAAGCCAGAAAAAAGCCACCTGCCACCGAAAGCACGTTACCGAAAATGATCCCCGGTTTGGTGATTTGGATAAAGTGCTTCAGTGACATCAGGTTTTCCTCACTTCGCCATCATGGCGGTGTGGATGCTGAACATGATCCAGGTGCTCAAGCCCACCAGCAGCACGATCACAAGGCCCGCGAAGGCAAACGCGATGACGTTGTTGCGCTGCGCTGCCGAGCGGTCAAGGTGCAGGAAATACACCAGGTGAACCAGAACCTGCACGACTGCGAAGATCAGGACAACCCAAAGGGTGGCCACTTTCGAAATCGTCGGGAACATCACCAGGCCGAACGGGATTGCGGTCAGGATGATCGACAGTACGAAACCGACCATGTACGACTTGAAGCTACCGTGGCTGGCAGGTTCGTGGCTGGCAGCGTCATGGGAGTGATGTGAATTCGCCATTTAAATGGTCCCCATCAGATAGACAACGGTGAACACGCAGATCCAGACAACGTCCAGGAAGTGCCAGAACAGGCTGAGCATGCTCAGGCGAGTCTGGTTGGTTCCTGTCAGACCGTGCTTGGAGACCTGGTACATCATGATCGCCATCCAGATCAGGCCGCTGGTCACGTGCAGACCGTGGGTGCCGACCAGCGTGAAGAACGCCGAGAGGAAACCGCTGCGGTTAGGACCGTAGCCTTCGGAGATCAGCAGGTGGAACTCGTTGATCTCCATGCCGATGAAGCCCAGGCCGAACAGGAAGGTCACAAACAACCAGCCCAGAACGCCCGACTTGTTGCCCTTGTGCATCGCCAGCATGGCGAAACCGTAGGTAATCGAGCTGAGCAACAGGCAGGCGGTTTCGCCGAGCACGTAAGGCAGTTCGAAGATGTCGTGGCCCGCAGGACCACCCGCTACGTTGTTAACCAATACCGCGTAAATGGCGAAGATCGACGCAAACAGAATGCAGTCGGTCATCAGGTAGATCCAGAAACCGTAGATCTTCATCTCGCCGGCGTCATGGTGACCATGGTCGTGCTCGTGGTCGTGGTCATGACCGTGGTCGTGACCCTTCGCACCATCAAATACTAAGTTCGACATTGTTTATGCCTGCTCCAGCTTGTTGACAGGAGTGTTTGTCTGACCGTTGCGGACCCGCGCCAGGATCGCGTGCTGTTCGCCTTCGATGCGGGCCACTTCGGATGCAGGAACCATGTAGCCCTGATCGTCACGTGCAGCGTGAATCACGAAGTACACGATGGTACCGATCAAGCTGACGGCAGCCAGCCAGAAGATGTGCCAGATCATCGCGAAACCGAAGACGGTCAGCAGCAGACCCATCACCATGCCCGTCGCCGTGTTGTTCGGCATGTGGATGTCGGAGTACTTGGCCGGAACCTTGTACGCCTCGCCATCACGCTTGGCGGCATAGAACGGATCGATCTCGTTGGCTTTCGGCATTTCTGCAAAGTTGTAGAACGGAGGTGGCGACGAAGTCGACCATTCCAGGGTGTGGCCATTCCACGGGTCACCGGTCAGGTCGCGGTTCTGCTCGCGATCACGGATAGACACGTAGATCTGGATCAACTGGCAGGCAATACCGACAGCGATCAGTGCAGCGCCCACGAACGCGACGTGCAGGTACGGCGTCCAGTCCGGATTGTCTGTGGTGTTCAGACGACGGGTCATGCCCATAAAGCCCAGTGCGTAAAGCGGCATGAACGCGACGTAGAAGCCCGAGATCCAGAACCAGAACGCTGCCTTGCCCCACTTCTCGTTCAGCTTGAAGCCGAACGCTTTAGGGAACCAGAACGCGAAGCCGGCGATGTAACCGAACACAGCGCCACCGATGATCACGTTATGGAAGTGCGCGATCACGAACAGACTGTTGTGCAGAACGAAGTCAGCACCCGGGATAGCCAGCAGTACGCCGGTCATACCACCGATGGAGAAGGTCACCATGAAGCCCAGGGTCCACATGACTGGCGCGGTGAAGCGCAGACGGCCCTGGTAAATCGTGAACAGCCAGTTGAATAGCTTCACACCCGTGGGGATGGAGATCAGCATCGTCGCCAGACCGAAGAAGGCGTTGACGCTTGCACCCGAACCCATCGTGAAGAAGTGGTGCAGCCAGACCATGAAGCCCAGGATCGAGATCGCGCCGGAGGCGTAGATCATCGAGTGGTGGCCGAACAGGCGCTTGCCGGTGAACGTCGAGATGACTTCGGAGAAAACCCCGAACGCCGGCAGAATCAGGATGTAAACCTCAGGGTGACCCCATGCCCAGAACAGGTTCACGTACATCATCGGGTTACCACCCAACTCGTTCGTGAAGATGTGGAAGTCTAGGTAACGGTCGAGGGTCAGAAATGCCAGGGTGCCGGTCAGAATCGGGAACGAAGCCACGATCAGGACGTTGGCCCAGGTGCAGGTCCAGGTGAAGATCGGCATGTCCATCAGTTTCATGCCAGGCGTACGCATCTTCAGCACGGTGACCAGGAAGTTGACCCCGGTTAACGTTGTCCCGAGTCCTGACAGCTGCAGTGCCCAGATGTAGTAATCCACACCCACGCCCGGGCTATAGCCAAGTTCCGACAGCGGCGGATAGGCAACCCAGCCAGTACGTGCGAACTCACCGACGCCCAGAGACACGTTGACCAGGATCACGCCGGAAATCAGCAGATACAGGCTCAAGGAGTTCAGGAACGGGAAGGCAACGTCGCGAGCACCGATCTGCAGAGGCACGACGATGTTCATCAGGCCGGTGAAGAACGGCATCGCCATGAAGATGATCATGATCACACCGTGAGCGGTGAAGATCTGGTCATAGTGTTCAGGCGGCAGGTAGCCAGGAGAGCCTTCAGTGGCCATGGCCAACTGCGAGCGCATCAGCACGGCATCGGCAAAGCCACGCAGCAGCATGACCATTGCAATGATGATGTACATGACACCGATTTTCTTGTGGTCGACGGACGTCAGCCACTCGGTGTAGAGGTAAGTCCACTTCTTGAAGTACGTGATCAGGCCCAACAACGCCGCACCACCGATCGCGATCATGGCGACCGTGATCATGACTATCGGCTCGTGGAACGGAATCGCGTCCAGACTTAATTTACCAAACATTGTTTACTCCTCTGCCTGAGCAGCTGAATTCTTACCCATGTCCATCCCTTCCGTACCTGCTACTTCTTTCTTCTCATGGACAATCTTGCCCGGCTTCATACCTTCATACTTGTCGATGATGATCTGGAACAGGTTCGGAGTGACCGAGGAGTAGAGTTCAACGGGGTTACGTTCGCTAGGCTTGGCCAGCGCGGCGTATTCGGCCGTTGCCAGTTGTTTTGGTGAATTCTTGACGTCGGCAACCCAGGCGTCGAAATCAGCCTGTGAGGTGGCTGTCGCCTTGAATTTCATGCCGGTGAAACCTGCGCCGCTGTAGTTGGCGGAGATACCATCGAACTCGCCGTTTTCATTGGCGATCAGGTGCAGCTTGGTTTGCATGCCGGCCATCGCGTAGATCTGGCCGCCGAGTGCAGGGATGAAGAACGAGTTCATGACCGAATCGGAAGTGATGCGGAAATTGATCGGCGTGTTGGCGGGGAACACGATCTTGTTGACGGTGGCGATGCCCTGTTCCGGATAGATGAACAGCCATTTCCAGTCCAGCGCGACCACTTCAATGGTCACTGGCTTGACGTCCGACTCGAGCGGGCGGTAAGGGTCCAGCGCGTGGGTCGACTTGTAGGTCACATAGCCGAGCACGATGATGATGGCCAATGGAACCAGCCAGACCACCAGTTCAATCCGGGTCGAATGCGCCCAGTCAGGCGTGTACGTCGCGCTCTTGTTCGTAGCGCGATACTTCCAGGCGAAGATGATGGTCATGAAAATGACCGGCACCACCACCAGCAGCATCAGCAAGGTAGCAGTGATGATCAGGTCACGCTCTTGAACGCCGACATGGCCTTTTGGATCCAGCAGGGTGTAATCGCACCCGCTGAGCAGGAGCATGCTGAAAAGGGCCAAGAAGCCAAAAAACCTGGGGTACCTTTTTTTACTCATCTCACGACCTCTAAAAGCAGCTTTCGCATCGCAGTTGGGTTTCGACCGCCAACACTTCACCCTGCCAGGTGCTGGCAAATGCTTGGATTGAAAAGGGGCCTGTCAGGAAGCATGTGGGCCTCACAACAAATCCGGGTTGAGCTTCGGTTTCTTATTCGAATGGTGGCACCCGCTAATGCGGACCCTATCCCTTGGCGCAGACATTCAGAACGTGACTCAGGAGGCCATTCGAACCGCGTCTACTAGAGCGAAAAAACGCTCAATAACCTCGATTTACACCGTCCCGCAAATGAGGGGGGGCGTGAATTGGGGGCGATTGTAGATACGTAAAGTTTTATTGACTATAAGTTTCTGCGCAACAGTTAATTTCGTAATCGGTAAAAATGCGGTGTTATGTCGCACCTTGAAACGGCGCAAAGCCCCGGTTCCCTTGAAGCATCACAGGGGCTTTGTTACGCAACACTTTGTAATCAGCGTGCTTTCATCCGGTTACGAATAATGCCCACCGGAACCAGCACCGCAGTCAGCACGAACGCTACCAATGCCCACTGCGCCAGAGACAAACCGAGAACTGGCGGATATGGCGTCTCGCAGAAACCACCTACCTGAAAGCCTAGCGGAAATAGCGACGCCAGGGGCAGACCGTCGACAATCGGCTGGAGCACGTCGATGCCGCAACTCTCGGTCGGATGGGTCTGGATATACACATGACGTCCCGCGGCAACGAGCCCGCCCACTGCGCTCAACATCACCAGCCCCTCGCAGATAGTCAGGCTCAAGCGGCCGGGCATTGCTGCGCCAACGAACGCAAACACCGCGATGAACAACAGCGCATACCGCTGCAGAATGCACAGCGGGCAAGGCGCTTCGCCCAGCACCACCTGCATGTACAAGGCACCGCCGATCAACGCCAGGCAGATAATTCCCAGCACTACCAGAAACTGCTTCTCACGCCGCAAGTACAACATCTCTTCAGTCATTCACATGCCCTTTGAATTGGAGTCATCCGGATCGACGGATGTGGAGTGTTGCGGCCCGGACGCCCCGCAAAGGCGGCGATTCTATCACCCTCGTGACACCCCGTTCATGCAGTGCGATTCGGGACAGAACGCCAACGCCTCTCAGTCCACCGCCACAACCGGCGCAATGGTGAACAGACCCGCATTAGCCGAGCGTTAACATTCCAATTCAAAGGCTATCGTGACCCCTTCTGTTTCCTGCTTATATATAGAAGCGTGCGGCTTTTTGTCGCAGGGCCGGATCGCCGCATAGATCCTTTCTATATATATGTAGGATGCGTCTAATTGTCGCAGCGATTATTCCAGTGCTGAGGCAGGACCGAAGAACTCGTAGCGCGCCTGCGCATCGGGCACACCGGCCGCCTTCAATTGACGCTTGATCGCCGCCATAAAGCCTTTTGGACCCAGGAAGTAGGCATCGACATCGCGATTCTCAGGCAACCACTCCTCCAACCGCGTCTGATCCAGCAGGCCGATCGCATGGGCCGACGGGCTGACGCCGTCATCTTCCGAGTAGCAATAGAAACGTTTGAGCTGCGGATGCGTGCTGGCCAGGTCTTCGATCCAGTCGCGGAAGGCATGAACCGAGCCGTTGCGCGCACAGTGGATGAAGTAGATCGGCCGCTGGGTCGGCAACGCCGCTTCAAGCATGGTCAGGGTGGGCGTGATGCCGACGCCCCCGCTGATGAGCACCAGCGGTTTGTCGCTCTCGGTCAGGATGAACTCTCCAGCCGGCGGGTACAGATTGATGCTGTCGCCGACCTGCAGTTGATCGTGCAGATAGTTGGAGGCGACTCCGTCAGGCTCGCGCTTGACGCTGATGCGGTACTGATTGTTGCCGGCAAGCGCCGATAACGAGTAATTGCGGCGGATCTCTTCGCCGTTCACGTGCAGCTGCATGCCGATGTACTGGCCGGCGGTGAATTGCAGGATCGGCTGGCCATCTGCCGGCGCAAAGTAGAACGAGGTGATTTCCGCGCTCTCCGGCGTCTTGGCGACCACCTTGAATTCACGCTCTCCACGCCAGCCGCCCACCGCCTGGGCTTTCTCTTCGTAGATGGCTTCTTCAGCGCCCATCAGAATGTTCGCCAGTTGCCCGTAGGCGTTACCCCACGCGGTGATCACTTCTGGCGTCGCTATCTCGCGGCCAAGCACATTGCTGATGGACTCCAGCAGGCACTCGCCGACGAGCGGATAGTGCTCGGGAAGGATCTGCAGCGCCACGTGCTTGTTGATGATCTTGGCGACCAGATCGCCCAGTTGGTCCAGCTGATCGATGTGCCGCGCGTACATCAACACCCCGTTCGCCAGTGCGCGGGGCTGATCACCACTGGCTTGGTGAGCCTTGTTGAAGAGGGGTTGCACCTGCGGGTATCGGTCGAGCAGCAGTTTGTAGAAATAGGTGATCAGCGCCTCCCCGCCGCTTTCCAGCAGTGGCACTGTCGATTTAACGATGGCACGATCCGATGCAGACAACATAGAGAACTCCTGAGAAGTGATGAGCAAGCGTCACCTCGGTAGTTCAGGAATCGTGCCAGCCGTTCGAAGGCCTGAAATCAAGGGCTGACCGACGCAGAGTCAATATGACCCCGTCAAATCGCAAGTCAAAATGACCGTCGCGCAGTCAATTTGACTGCAATGCTGACAGGCCCGCCGGCCGGGGAAAATCGAAAGGGCTAAAGCCTGACTTCGTCAGGTCGATAAACCGTCATCGAAAGCTGTTGGCCGAACCCACGCGGCCAGGCAACGCATCACAGAAGGTTTATATGTCCAAGAACGTCCGCGCAGATTCACTCTCGCTTCTGCTGTTCACGTTACGCAGCGGAAAGCTGATGGCGATCAACCTGCTCAAGGTCAGTGAGATCATCCCCTGCCCTCCCCTCACGCGTTTGCCGGAATCCCACCCACACGTGAAGGGCGTCGCCACGTTGCGAGGCAACCCGCTGTCGGTCATTGACCTGAGTCGTGCCATTGGCGAGCGTCCGTTGGTGGACCCGGATGGCGGCTGCCTGATCGTCACCGATGTCAGCCGCTCCAAGCAGGGGCTGCATGTACAGGCCGTCAGCAAGATCGTTCACTGCCTGACCACCGATATTCGTCCGCCGCCCTTCGGCTCCGGCAACAAGTCGTTCATCACCGGCGTGACGCAGGTGGACGGGACGCTGGTTCAGGTGCTGGACATCGAGAAGGTCATCCACGGCATCGCCCCGCCGCGGATCGTCGCCGAACGCGCCGAGCTGAGTGCCGAAGACGCCGCAGTGCTGGCCAAGGCGCGCATTCTGGTGGTCGATGACAGCCAGGTGGCGCTGCAGCAATCGGTGATCACTTTGCGCAATCTGGGCATCGAATGCCACACCGCCCGCAGTGCGCGGGAAGCCATCGATCAGTTGCTTGACCTGCAAGGCACCGCACAGCAGATCAATGTGGTGGTGTCCGACATCGAGATGTCGGAGATGGACGGCTACGCGCTCACCCGCACGCTTCGGGAAACACCGGATTTCCAGGAGCTGTACGTGCTGCTGCACACTTCACTGGACAGTGCGATGAATGCCGAGAAAGCCAATGCTGCCGGCGCCAACGCTGTTCTGACCAAGTTCTCCTCGCCCGAGCTGACACGATGTTTGATCGAAGCCGCCCGCACTGTAGAAGCTCAGGGAATCTGAGACCCGCCGCAAGCGATGCCTCTACAACGCATTACTGGCTGATGCGCCGCGACCTCGGCCTGGCTTTTGAGGATTCGGGCTGGCCCGCCGCCGTGCGCTCCGTTGGACTGACCGTTCAGAACGCCTCGGCGGTTCATCAGTTACTGATGCTGGGACGCGAGTACGGCGGCGGCCGGGTGGCCGACTATGCCAGCTGGCTGAGCGCCTTCGAGACCGATCCCGAGTGTGATCAGGCGCTGTGTTTCGTTCTGGAAGATGCTCAGGGTGTGGTGGGTGTTGCGCAATGCTGGACCAGCGCGTTCATTCGCAATCTGGTGGTCCATCCTCGCGCGCACCGTCAAGGCGTGGGTCTGGCGTTGCTGAATCAGGCATTCGCGGCCTTCCGTCAGCGAGGCGAAGGCCACGTCGATCTCAAGGTGATGGAAAGCAATCTGGGCGCACGCCGGCTGTATGAGCGCGCCGGTATGCAATATATTCAGCGCCACGAACTCGAACCGCGCTGAATCTGCGCCGAGACGCGTTCCTCCCTCACGCCATGGAGAGCCTTACCCATGAAGATGCACACCGCACTGTTACTCATTCTGACCGCCTGCGCAGCTGGCCAGGCCAACGCCTCCAGCCCTGATGCCTGGGCCGCCTTCAACAAAACCCTGGTCGACAGCTGTGTCAGCGCCAGCTCCCTGAAAAACGCCAAACCTGCCGGCGCCGATGCGGCCTTCGATGACAGCGTCGGCTTCAACGCGCTGTTGATCAAAGGCCAGTACAAACAAGCGTTCATGAAAAACAAGACCGGCACCGAGCTGTGCCTCTACGACCGCAAGAACAAGAAAGCGCTGATTACCGAGTGGGACAACGTCACCACGTTGCCGAAGAAGTAAGGCGGCTTGCGCTCGGACCGTTTGCGACTTGAGCCGGTTTGACGGGATAAATCCCACAGCAACGGTCGCCTCAGCCCCCCCCTCTTTCCGTCTGGAGCAAGACTGCATGAAGCGCGTTGCGATCGTGCTGTTTCCCAACGTGCAGTCCCTGGACGTCGCCGGCCCGCTCGACGTTTTCGCCGAAGCCAATCGTTTCCTGCCCGAGGGTGATGGCTACGACATCATTACCCTCGGCGCGGCGCCCTACCCGATCATCGCGTCCAACGGCATGCCACTGGGTGCGCAGTATTTGCTGGCGGATGCGCCGAAGACGTTCGACATCCTGTTGATTCCGGGCGGCCCTGCGCTGCCGGACGGTGCGCAAATGCCCGCCATCACCCACTGGCTGCGGGAAGCCGTGCCCCACGCGCAACGCTACGGCTCGATCTGCACCGGTGCGTTCATCCTCGGGCACGCCGGGTTGCTGGATGGCAAGCGGGCCGCTACCCACTGGAGCCACGCTCAGGAACTCGCCGATCAGTTCCCACACGCCAGGGTCGAGCTCGACCGCATCTATGTTCGCGACGGTGCGCTGATGACATCGGCCGGGGTCACGGCGGGCATCGACATGGCGCTGGCGTTGGTGGCGGAGGATCACGGCCCGGCGATTTCCCTGGCGGTGGCCAAGCGTCTGCTGGTATTGGCCCAGCGTCAGGGCGGGCAGTCGCAATTCAGCCCGTACCTTGCGGCGTCGGCCGATGACGATTCGCCCGTGGCCAAAGTGCAGCGCTACGTGATGGAACACATCGGCGAGCCGTTTTCAGTGGAGCGACTGGCCGATGTGGTGGCGATGAGTCCGCGCACGTTCGCCCGGGTGTTTGCCCGCGACGCCAAGGTCACGCCTGCGGAGTTCGTGCAGCGCGCGCGCATCGACGCCGCCCGCCACTTGCTGGAAGGCAGCGAAATGGTGATCAAGGCTGTGGCGTATCACTGCGGATTTGGCAGCGCTGCGCGGATGCGGCTGATCTTCAGTCAGCGTCTGGGGGTGACGCCGACTCAGTACCGGGACAGTTTTCGCAAAGAGGCATGAGCACGGCGGGGGTCGGATGCCCCTGCAGTGCGCGCCAGCGAAGGTGTGATCAGCGCTTGCCCATCGACCGACGCGTGCCTGATGGCGCAACGCCCGGACGCTTGTCATGGTTCGATTTGCCGGAGCCTTTGTAGTGCTGCTGATCCTTCTTGGCCTGCAACAGCTCGCCCGGTTTGAACGGGAAGCTGAACGCCGGAATCGCAGGCTTTGTGTCCGCCGCCGCAGCATTGGCGTCGACCGAAGCGTGCGATTCACGGGCATCAGGAGCGGGCGTGTGTTCGGGGGTGGTCATGAAAGCTCCGGAATGGCAGACGGTCGAGAATACGGGCGGCGCCCGAGGGCCGCGCAGCATACCTGAATCGCCGGCGGATCGCTGCTGCCAACAGACCGGTTGCGCGTACCTATTTGTAGAACAGATCCACCATGACTTCCGCCGAAAACGGGCCGGCGGTCGGCGTGCTGGTTTGCCACAGCAATTCGGCGTTGAAGTCCGCCGTCTCGGAGTAATTGCCCTCCAGCAGATCGGTCAGGTGGAAGGGTTCTTGGAACGGCACGGGCGAACCGTCGCGTGCCTGGGTGATGCGTACGCCGATGCTGCCATTGTCGATCGGCACCAGTACGTCGCCCTTGAGTATCCCGGACACCGGCGTGATGCGTGCATTGAGGCTGAACGGCGATTCGCAGGTGCGGCTGGTCGCCAGGGCAAAGCGCTGAAAGGTAGCGACCTCTCCCACCCGCACGTTGCGGATGGCCACGTCGCCGAAATCCACGGTTTCGGGCATGACCCGCAATTCAGCGTCGCAGGCCACAAATCGCAGTCCCTCAAGGTTGTTGATGACATAACTGAGTGTGCGGTCAGGCGCCGAGCCCTGCCCGCTGCTGCCGTCGAGCTGGAACATCCGATAGTCGTGCAGACCGCTCGCGACGCCGGAGGGCGGGGTCGGCCCGTACTTCTGGATGAACACTGAAAACGGGAGGTTGAACGTGACGCTCGGACACGTCGAGCTTGCGTCGATGCAGGCCGGCGCTTGTTGCTGCGTGGGAATACGCCCGCTGGTTTGCACGAAATCAATGCCACCCAACGTGAGTCCGGCGCGAATCCCCTGTCCGATCTGCAGGTTGTCAGGGTTCAGACCAATGAATACATCCTCGGGGCCGCCCGGTTCGTCCCTCGCACATTCGACGGCAAGGTTCAGTCGCTCCGAGCGCCAGACCGCGCTGCCATCGGGCAGATTCGCCGGGATGGCGACGGTGCTGCTGAGGTCCCCGCGGACCACCGAGTCGCCGGCGCCCTGGGTCTTGCAGGTCAGCGCCAGCGCGAGGCCAGGCATCAACAGCATCAACAGCGGCGTCGCCAGCAACGTCAGCCACCCTCGGATGATGGGTCTTTTCATGTCAGCATTTCCCTATGGGTGAGTGTGAATCCGGCGTGCGCAGCGGCACATTGAACGGCTGCCGTCCCTGAAGCGGCGCGCAGTAATCACGCTGTCCGCCGTAATCGGTCATGGCGTTGAAGCTCAGGATTTCAGGACCCGGACCCTTCGTGCCGAGGACAGGCAGGGTCAGTGATGCGTCCGAAAAAGGCGTCAGCAACCGGTGGTCAGCCACCTCGACTCCGTTGATGCGCAGGTCTTGCAGCGAAACGTGATACGGCGTCGGGTTGCGCACGAAAAGCCTGGCGCCAGGCGATTGAGCGCGCTGCCAGATCAGTGTTTGCGCCGCGTCCGCCGGGTCGCCGGTCAGCGCTGCTGGCCGATAGAAGACGTTGATGCGTTGGCGGATGGCAATGCTCAACTGCTGAACCGCCGGGCTGCGCCGAGGAATTTCCAGCACGTACAGGTGCAGCATCGACTCCCGGTCCGGGGGCAGGCCAATGCCTTCATAGAGCAGGCGCAAGGTCTGCTTGCCATTGGCCGGCAGGCGCACCAGGTGCGGGGTCAACGCGAACGGCAGATCAGCCGCGCGCCCATCGATTGGTTGATCGTCCTCGCGGGGCGCGTCGAGCCAGGCCTGAATCAGGGTCTCGGCATCGCTGCGGTTGCTGACCTCGATCGTCGCCTCGTTGTAGCGACCGTCGAAGATCAACCGCGTGCCTGACAGCGACACCGCGCCTTGCGCCATGCCGCTGATCACGGTCAACAAAACCGCGGACAGATAAGCGTATTTCATTGGCACTGCACCTTCAGCCGATCGTAGCTGCGATGGGCTTCTTTGGGCGGCAGCGCGAAGCTTGCGCGGCACTCCTGATCGGTCCATTTGACGATGAGCTCGCCGCTGTCCCGCTCGCTCAGCACCAGCGCTCGCCCGCTTGGATCAACGGTTGCCAGGGACTTGCCCTGCTCGTCCTCCACCGCGGCGCCCATGGGCAAGCGGCTGCCATCGGCTCGCACCAGTTCGAATTGCACACGCCGACCGATTGCCGTACGAAAGCTGACCAAGGCCGCCGCGCCGCGCCGGGGCACGACTTGATCCACGGCATTTTCCAGTTCGATATCGGCACCCAACTGGCGGGTGTCGAGGTTGATCCAGTTGGTTCGATACGGCTGGGCATAAGGCAGGATGGCGTAACCGTTGTCGGCGGTTTCGACGTTACTGAAATTGGTCAGCCGTGCACCGCTGACGCCCTTTACCTGCACCAGCGCGAAGGTCTCGCCCAAGGGCTGACCGAAGTTCACTCCGCCCGCATGAGCGACCACCGACCCCGAAGCACCCATGCTCAGGGCCTGATAATCCCTGCCCTGCCCGTAACCCGCGTCGAAACGCCCGTAGGCCGTCGTAGTGCTGAGTTTGCCGAAACCTGACGACCCCGCCTCACTGTCATGCCCCGCCTGTACCGAGTAGAAGCTGTTGCGGTCGTCGAATATCTGGCCATTGAGACCCGTCTGCACACTGGACGCGCCGGAGCTGTCGCGAACGGCATTTCCGAACACCCGCGACGAACCGGAATCACTCCCCAGCGGCAAGCTCAAAGTCAGCGCGATGCGGTTGTCCGATTGATTGTCTCCGCTGCGCTCGAAGGTCTGGTTGCGCTCGACCGACACGCTGTAGCTGAGGCTGCGCCACGCGGAGTTCCACGACAGAAAAAGCTGGCGCGTCTTGCTGCCCCGATCCCAATACCGTTGCTCGGATCCGGTAAAGCTCAGCGACGCAGCCTGCTCTGGCAGCGACTGCGTCAAGCTGATTTCGAGGCGATCTTTCGCGCGCCCGCGGGCTGATCCGTCACGGGCTTGCAACGCGTCAACATGGTCGTCAAACGTCAGGTATTGATTCGTTGAATAGCGATAGCCGGCCACGGCGAGGGTGGTTTGGGTCAGGTCCAGCGTGTTGGCGTAGCGCACGCGCAGGCTCTGGCCACTGTAGCGTTGCTCACGCTGGCGGCTGAGGGACTGAGTCACGTCCAGCGACACCGCGCCCAGCCCGGTATTGACTCCCGCCCCAATGTTGCCGGCCTGGTAAGCCTCGGCGATTTGCACGCCGCCCGCTGCCGTCACCTGCTCGGTCAGGCCGTAGACCAGCGTGCCGGAAGTAAAGCCGGGAGAAAGACCGTCCTCGGTGTTGCTGTCGTATTGGCCGGCGGCGAGGCTGTACCGCATAGCACCTTTCGGCACCATGATCGGCAGCGACGCATAGGCCTGGACGAATACCCGCTTGCTGCCGTCGGCTTCGACGACCGTCACTTCCAGATCGCCGTTCGACCCGCTGGGGTAGATGTCGGTGATTTCGAACGGGCCCGGCGAGACGTTGCCGCTGTAGAGCATGAAACCGTTCTGACGCACTTCCACCAAGGCGTTGGTGTCGGCGATGCCACGAATGACCGGCGCGAAAATCCGCTCGCTGTCGGGCAGCATGCCCTCGTCGGACATCACCATGGCGCCGAGGAATCGAACGCTGTCGAAGACTTGCGAATCGGTGAAGGTTTCGCCCAGGGTCAGCTGGGCTTTCAATGCAGTGAGGTCGCGCTGCATGAACGTCCGGTTGCTGCGAAAGCGGTACGGCTGGTCATTGCCATAGGTCAGCGAAGACTCGTTGCGCAGTCGCCAGGCACCGAGGTTCACGCCGTTGCGCATGCTCAGGTAATACTGATCCTGCGCCTGAGATCGGCCCTGGCCGCTGCGGGTACGGCGCGCGCCGCTGAAGTTGTAATTAACGAAACCAACCGTCTCGCCCTCATCCCATAACTCCGGCGGCACGTAGCCGCGAGCGCTGCGCGACATCATGGCCTGAGGGATGCTGATGTTCAGGCGCAGGCTCGCCGGCTGGTAGTCGACGCGAGCAAATTCGACCCGCGCCGGGAGGTCGAAACATTCCGTCGGCGAAGCGTCACCGGCTTGCACAGCCTCCAGGTTCATGCCGAATTGGCGAAGCATGTCCAGCGTGAGGCAGGGCTCGACGGTGCCTTTTGCAGGGTTGGCAATGAAGCTGATATCACGCCGCCCGCTCAAGACACGGTTGACGTAGACGTCCACACGATAGCTCCCCGGGACCACGCTGTTACCCTGCAAGAACGTCGCAAGATCGGCGGGCTGATCGGTGCCCTGAATGAACGAGGTGTTGAATTTCACATCGGCGGCGTCGCGGCTCTGATCCGTCATCGCCGCTGCGGAGGAGGCCAGCGCCAACCCTGTCGATGCCAGGATGATCCTCGCCACAGGGCTGATCCGGAACGGCATGTTTGCCAGATATCTGCGGTCGATGCGGGAAGAGCATGCTGCGATCCGTGCATATCCCTTGGTGTGATCTCGGGGTTCCATTGGCTGGTTTCACTCGTGTTCTCGATTCCGACGCACTGGCAAATCATGTTTGGCAGGCGCAAGGCGCTGGAGCCGCATGACTGCGACCGAAGAAAGAGCTGGGTAAATTCGATCCGCGACTGAGTGGCTACTCGGTGCGGGTGACAACGTTGGCGGCCTTGATGGCTTGAGTCGTCTGGCCACCGGACACCTTTGCGGTGTAAGGCTCCTGCGCGCCGAAATCGTTGATGCTGATGAACCTGAGTTCCACCGCGTGACCGCCGGCCAATGGCTTGAGTGGCAATTGAACGGTCTGCCTGGGCGCCAGCATCCGGCTGTCAGCGGTGAACAGCGTCTTGCCCTGCTGCCGGGCGTCGATCTGGATCATCGAGACGTGATACGGCGTCGGATTGCTGACCTCCAACTGGCTGTCGCGCACTCGCCATTGCAGGCTCCTGGCAGCGTCGAGGGGATCGCCCTCCAGCGCGGCGGGGCGGTAAAACAGCTTGATGCGCTGGCGAATCGCGATTTGCAGCTGGTTGTCCTTCGCCGATTGCGGGATCTCCTGGACGTTGAGCCAGAACACCGACTCGCGGTCGGCGGGCAGACCTTCGCCGGCATGGATCACCCGAATCATTTGCCGGGCGCCGCCCGCCATTCGCGCCAGTGGCGGAGTGACGACGAAGGGCAGATTTTCGGTACCGCTCTGCGCTTCGAGCCATGACTGGGCGAGGATGTCAGCCGTGCCGCTGTTGTTCACAACGAAACTGACCTCCTTGTCAGTGGCCTGGTAGATGACACGCGTGGTGTTGAGCACGATACCCGCCTGCGCCGGGGCAGCCAGAAGCAGACCCAGCCAGAGGGCGGAGCCGCGAATGAAATCTGGAAACATGGTGAGACCGTCTTGGGCTGTGAGGTGGACAAGCCAGGAAGGCGAGCGAGCCATTGCCCGCTCGCCCGCTACATCACAGGTAATCCATCACGAACGGCAGGAAGCCGTCGGCATTACCCGGGTTGGTGGCCGCGCCGTTGAGGACATAAACGGCGCCGAAATTGATCTCGGCGGTCGCACCATCGGCGCCGTCCTTGACCAGTGGCGTATCGATGGTTTCGTTGCCGCTCAGGTCCATCAACTGGTTGGACGCATTGAGCAGGCCGATGCCTACGCCGTCTGCCGCGCCGGTGGTGCGCAGCAGTTTCTGATCGAGGTTATCCAGACCACTGCCCTGACGGGCGACGAAGCGCATGTTCACGGTGTTGTATTGAGCGGCGCCGCCGGTGCAATTGACCAACAGCTGGATAGGCGAAGCGGTTTCGAGTTTGTTGTCGGTGAAGCGACCGATGTCGGAAAACGAGACGTTGCCCAGGTCTACGTTGATCTCGCCCGGGTTGTTGCCAGGGGTTGCGCCACTGCCGGCGCCGATGTCACACGTGATGTTGGTCAGGGTGCCGGTGAAAACAAGTTTGCCGTTGTTCGCAGCATTCGCGGTCCCGGAAATGCCAAGCCCCATTGCGGCCACGATAGCCAGGGTAAGAGAAAGCTTTTTCATATAACGACGTTCCTTGTGTCGATTCGTGTGTGCCCAAAAGGACGAGAGGAACTATAAGCAGCGTCTGCAATGCCGGCTGTCAGGCGTTCTACTTCCTGTGGACTGAAAAGACAGTGGCGCGCGTCGGACCTTTCGGTAGGAGATGACGCTTTTATGTCACAGGCCACGGGGACCGGGGCTTGGCGCTTGAAGCCCTGACAAAAGTTGTGACGAACGTTTGCACTGCACGCCAGAACGCGTCGACTGAGATGCGGCAGCTGCAAGGTGGTAACCCAAAAAAAACCCGACTCGATTGAGTCGGGTTCGTCAGCATAGGTTTCGATAAGGGAGAAAGCGCCTACTGGTAAGTCAGCGTGACAATCCCCGCGTGAACATTCGGCTCGATTGAGGACAGCTCGGCGTAACTGGCCTGCACGGGCAAAGCGCGTTGGCCGCACGCGTTGTCACCGCGACTCAAACCCACGCTGACATGAGTGCCCGCTTGCAGGGTTTTAAAGGGGGGGATTGTCGACGGAGCGCTTAAGGCCTGCGCGTCGCACGTCGCATTGGTCACGCTGCCGTGAAACATCAGCGCGCCCTGGGCAGCCCAGGCGGCAGGCGCCGTCATGGCGCACGCACCGATGACCGCGACCGAGAAAAACAGCGAAACAGCCTTTTGGCTTTTCATCGCACTACTCCGGAGTAGGAACCGGGTGACCCAGGTCATCTCAGGCCCTGTGAAGAAGCATTCAGAACTCACGAAGTTTATGTAGGAATTTTCCCCGCCACAGTAGAACTCGTTCACCAAAACTCGTGCTCTCTATTTGGGTATCGCCCTGCGGCGTTCTTTCTTTACCCACATTCATCGTCTGCCGTTATTCACCTGACAATATTGACAGGCAGCAGTCATTTTGCTGACCGGGTCAAAGGGTTATAAAGAACGCTCGGTTACCCGCCCCTCATTCACTGGTTGGCCTGTCCCTGTATGCAGAAGAAGAACAAAATCGTGATGCTCGCGACCCTGTTGGTCGTACTTGTGGTGATAGGCGTCTGGGCAGTGACTCGCCCTGCGGCGAAAAAGGTCAGCGCCCCCGTTGCCGTGCCGGTGCGCGTGATCAACGTGATGCAGGAAGACGTGCCGCGTTATGTCACCGGGATCGGCTCGGTGCTGTCGCTGCAAAGCGTGGTGATCCGCCCTCAGGTGGATGGAATCCTGACCAAAGTGCTGGTGAAGGAAGGGCAGCAGGTCAAGGCCGGTGATTTGCTGGCAACCATCGATGATCGCTCGATCCGCGCCGCCCTCGAACAGGCCAAAGCGCTGTTAAGCCAGAGTCAGGCGCAGCTTAACGTGGCCAACGTCGACCTCAGGCGCTACAAGTTGCTGACCGTCGACAACAGCATTTCGAAACAGCAGTACGATCAGCAGCAAGCGCTGGTCGATCAACTCAAGGCCACGGCGCTGGGCAATCAGGCGTCGATCAATGCCTCTCAGGTGCAGCTTTCCTACACGCAAATACGCTCACCGGTGACGGGTCGGGTCGGCATCCGCAACGTCGATGAAGGCAACTTCCTGCGCGTCAGCGATGCCGCCGGACTGTTCTCGGTCACCCAGATTGACCCGGTGTCGGTGGAGTTTTCCCTGCCACAGCAGATGCTGCCCACGCTCCATGATCTGATTGCCTCCAGCACGCCCGCGCCGGTGGACGCCTACCTCGGCGAAGGCGCGACCGGCACGTTGCTGGGCCAGGGCAATTTGCTGTTGATCGACAATCAGGTGGCGGCCAGCACGGGCACCATTCGCGCCAAAGCGATATTCGACAATGCGGCGGAGAAGCTGTGGCCCGGGCAACTGGTGACCGTGCGGATTCAGACCGCCATCGATCGCAATGCCTTGAAAGTGCCACCGCAGGTGGTGCAGCGCGGCATCGACCAGCATTACGTGTATCGGGTCAAGGGCGACACTGCCGAGGTGGTGCCGGTCAAGGTGCTGTATCAGGACAGCGATCTGATGCTGATCAGCGGGGTGGAGGCCAATGACGTGCTGGTCAGCGACGGTCAGTCGCGTCTGAAAAACGGTGCGCACATCGAGGTGGTCAAGGGTGATCCCGTGGACACCCTGGCCGACTCCACCGGGGCAACAAAATGAACAGCCGCGGTTCTATCTCGGCATGGTGCGTCAACCACCCCATCGCCACGGTTCTGCTGACATTCGCGCTGGTGCTGCTGGGCTGCATTGCCTTCCCTCGCCTGCCGGTGGCGCCGCTGCCGGAAGCCGAATTTCCGACGATTCAGGTCGCTGCCCAGTTGCCCGGCGCCAGCCCGGAAACCATGGCGTCGTCGGTGGCGACGCCCCTTGAAGTGCAGTTCAGCGCCATTCCCGGCATGACCCAGATGACGTCGAGCAGCGCGCTGGGCTCCACCAACCTCACGCTGCAATTCACCCTCAACAAAAGCATCGACACCGCCGCGCAGGAAGTGCAGGCAGCCATCAATACGGCAGCCGGGCGCTTGCCCGCCGATTTGCCAACGCTGCCGACCTGGCGCAAGGTCAACCCGGCGGACAGCCCGGTGCTGATCCTCAGCGTCAGCTCGAACCTGATGCCCTGCACCGAACTCAGCGACGTCACCGAATCCCTGCTGGCGCGTCAGTTGAGTCAGATCGACGGTGTCGGACAGGTCAACATCACCGGCCAGCAACGTCCGGCGATCCGTGTCCAGGCAGCGCCTGAAAAACTCGCGTCGATCGGGCTGACCCTCGCCGATTTGCGGGAATCCCTGCAGCAGACCAGCCTTAACCTGGCCAAGGGCGCGCTGTACGGCAAAGACAGCATTTCCACCCTGGCCTCCAACGACCAACTGTTTCAGGCGAAGGACTACGAACAACTCATCGTTTCCTACAAAGATGGCGCCCCGGTTCATCTGCGCGACGTGGCGCGGGTCATCAACGGTTCGGAGAACGCCTACGTGCGGGCCTGGTCCGGGGATCAGCAGGGCGTGAACATCGTGGTGTTCCGTCAGCCCGGCGCGAACATCGTCGAGACGGTCGATCGCGTGCTCGGCCAGTTGCCCAAGTTGCAGGAAATGCTCCCGGCGTCGGTGGACGTCTCGGTGCTCAGCGACCGCACCAAAACCATTCGGGCGTCGCTTCATGAAGTTGAAATGACGCTGCTGATCGCCATCGCGCTGGTGATTGCGGTCATGGCGCTGTTCCTGCGCCAGCTCTCTGCGACGCTGATCGTGACCGCCGTGCTGGGCGTGTCACTGGTGGCCAGTTTCGCGCTGATGTACGTGCTCGGTTTCAGCCTGAACAACCTGACCCTGGTGGCCATCGTGGTGGCGGTGGGGTTTGTCGTCGACGATGCAATTGTCGTGGTGGAGAACATCCACCGACATCTGGAAGCCGGCGAAAGCATGCGGGATGCGGCGATCAAGGGTTCCAGCGAAATCGGCTTTACCGTGGTGTCGATCAGCTTCTCGCTGATCGCCGCGTTCATTCCGCTGCTATTCATGGGCGGCGTAGTGGGCAGGCTGTTCAAGGAATTCGCGCTGACCGCGACGTCGACCATTCTGATTTCGGTGGTGGTCTCGCTGACCCTGGCGCCGACCCTGGCGGCGCTGTTCATGCGCACGCCGAAGCACGACCCCCACGCCAAACCCGGTTTCGGTGAGCGACTGCTCGCGCGGTATGCCCGCGGGGTGCGTTTCGCCCTCGCCCACCAGCGATTGATGATGGGGATTTTCGGCCTGACCCTGGTGCTGGCGGTGGCCGGCTATGTGCTGATCCCTAAAGGTTTCTTCCCGGTGCAGGACACCGGCATGGTGCTGGGCACGAGCGAAGCGGCGGCGGATATTTCATTCCCGGACATGATCGAGAAACACAAACAGCTGGCGAAAATCATCGCAGCGGATCCGGCGGTCAAGGCGTTTTCCCATTCGGTGGGCGTCAGCGGCAGCAACCAGACGATCGCCAACGGCAGGGTGTGGATCGCCCTCAAGGACCGTGACGACCGGGATGTGACGGCCAGTCAGTTCATCGACCGGATCCGGCCGAAACTGGCGCAAATCCCCGGCATCGTCCTGTACCTGCGCGCCGGTCAGGACATCAACCTGAGCTCCGGTCCGAGCCGCGCACAGTATCAATACGTGCTCAAGAGCAACGACGGCGCGCTGCTGAATGTCTGGACCCAGAAGCTGACCGACAAGCTGAAGACCCTGCCAGCCTTCCGCGACCTGTCCAATGACTTGCAACTGGGCGGCAGCGTGACCCATCTGGACATCGACCGCAGCGCCGCCGCGCGCTTCGGCCTGACCACGGCGGACGTCGATCAGGCGCTGTACGACGCTTTTGGTCAGCGGCAGATCAACGAATACCAGACCGACATCAACCAGTACAAAGTCATTCTGGAGCTGGAGCCGCAACAGCGCGGCAAAGCCGAAAGCCTGAACTACTTTTACCTGCGCTCGCCGCTGACCAATGAAATGGTGCCGCTGTCGGCGCTGGCGAAGGTCGGTGCGCCGAAGATGGGCCCGTTGTCGATCAGCCATGACGGGATGTTCCCGGCGGCCAACCTGTCGTTCAACCTGTCGGCGGGTGTGGCGCTGGGGGATGCGGTGGTGCTTCTGGATCAGGCGAAGAACGAGATCGGCATGCCGGCCTCGATCATCGGCAATTTCCAGGGCGCGGCCCAGGCGTTCCAGAGTTCGCTGGCCAACCAGCCGTGGCTGATCCTCGCCGCGCTGGTGGCGGTGTACATCATTCTTGGCGTGCTGTATGAGAGCTTCGTCCATCCGCTGACGATCATTTCAACCCTGCCTTCCGCCGGTATCGGTGCACTGTTGCTGCTGTGGCTGATGGGTCAGGACTTTTCGATCATGGGTCTGATCGGGATCGTGTTGCTGATCGGCATCGTCAAGAAGAACGGTATTCTGCTGGTGGACTTCGCGCTGGACGCCCAGCGCAATCGCGGTATGTCGCCGCGCGACGCCATCTATGAAGCGTGTCTGACGCGCTTCCGGCCCATCATTATGACCACCCTTGCCGCATTGCTCGGCGCGCTGCCTTTGATGCTCGGTTATGGTGTCGGCGCCGAGCTGCGTCAGCCGTTGGGCATCGCCGTTGTCGGGGGATTGCTGGTGAGCCAGGCGCTGACGCTGTTCACCACGCCCGTGATCTACCTGCAGCTTGAGCGACTGTTCCATCGCCAGCGTCCGACGCCAGACTCGACAGCGCCAGGCTCGACAGCGTCCAAGCCGCCTGCAGCCGAACGGGTCGCGGAAAAGCATGCCGTTGAAACAAGCACCTATAAGTAAGCATCAACAAGTGAGCGTGGACCGATGCGTGTCCTGATTATCGAAGACGAAGAGAAAACCGCCGATTACCTGCACCGGGGCCTGACCGAGCAGGGTTACACCACCGACGTCGCGCGCGAGGGCATCGAAGGCCTGCACATGGCGCTGGAAAGCGAATACGCGGTGATCATTCTCGACGTCATGCTGCCGGGCCTCGATGGCTATGGGGTGCTGCGGGCCCTGCGTGCGCGCAAACAGACGCCGGTGATCATGCTGACCGCCCGCGAAAACGTCGACGATCGGATTCGCGGCCTGCGCGAGGGCGCTGACGATTATCTGGGCAAGCCCTTTTCGTTTCTGGAACTGGTGGCGCGTCTGCAAGCCCTGACCCGGCGCAGTGGCGGTCACGAGCCGGTGCAGATCAGCGTCGCCGATCTGTGGATCGACCTGATCAGCCGCAAGGCCACGCGAGCCGGGGTGCGCCTGGACCTGACCGCCAAGGAGTTCTCGCTGCTCAGCGTGCTGGCGCGGCGTCAGGGGGAAATCCTGTCGAAGACGTCGATTGCCGAGATGGTCTGGGACGTGAATTTCGACAGCGATGCCAATGTCGTCGAAGTCGCGATCAAGCGCCTGCGCGCCAAGCTCGACGGGCCGTTCGAGCAAAAACTGCTGCACACCATTCGCGGCATGGGTTACGTGCTGGAGAGCCGTCGTGTCGACTAACTCCATCGCCCTGCGCCTGAGCGGCATGTTCGCCCTCGTGGCGCTGCTGGTGTTTCTGTTGATCGGCTGGGCGCTCTACCTGCAAGTGGACAAGGGCCTGGGGCTGCTGCCGGAAGCCGAAGTCGACGCCCGTTACAGCGTGCTCGAATCGGCGGTCCAGCGTTACGGAACGCCCGAGCACTGGGCCAAGATCAACGCCAAACTCAAGCTGCTCAGCGAGGAAGACAGACGCCTGCGCTTCTGGGTGGTCAGCGACAACCCGACCTATGAATTCGGCAACCCGGACGCCGAGATCCGCGCCTTCGCCAAAGGGCCGCTGGGCATGCGCGACTTGAACCTGAGCGGCCACGATTATCCTTTCAAGGTGCTCGTCAGTCAGTTTCCTGCGAAAGATCAACGCCCGCCGCTGCGTTTTCTGACAGCGGTCGACACCGAAACCTTCTGGCAGACCCAACATTCCCTGCTCATCGCGCTGATCAGTCTGGCGACCGTCGGGATCCTGCTCGCTTCGGCGCTGGGTTACTGGGTGGCGCGCATCGGCCTGAAACCGCTGACGGAATTATCGCTGGAGGCGCGCAAGCTGACGCCGCCGCGATTGAGCGGCCGCCTGAAATTGTCGCATCTGCCGCCGGAACTGGATCAGTTCGTGACCTCGTTCAACTCGACGCTGGACCGGGTCGAGCAGGCCTACTCGCGGCTGGAATCGTTTAACGCAGACGTCGCCCACGAGTTGCGCTCTCCCCTGACCAACCTCATCGGTCAGACCCAGGTGGCGTTGACCCGAGGGCGATCGGCCGAGCATTACTTCGAGGTGCTGCAATCCAATCTCGAAGAACTCGAACGGCTGCGCTCGATCATCAATGACATGTTGTTTCTCGCCAGCGCCGACCAGGGCAGCAAGGCCACGCAACTGACCCAGGCGTCACTCGCCCAGGAAGTGGCGAAGACCCTGGACTATCTGGATTTCATTCTGGAAGACGCCCAGGTGCAGGTTGAGGTGCGTGGCGATGCCTGCGCGCCCATCGAAACCGCGCACTTGCGCCGGGCGCTGATCAACCTGCTGCACAACGCGGTGCAGCACACCTCGCCGGGGCAGTTGATTCATGTGGATATTCGCGATGAGGGCGATCACGTCAGCATCGGCGTGACCAACCCCGGCGCACAGATCGCCGGGGAACATCTGCCGAAATTGTTCGAGCGCTTCTACCGGGTGGACGCCTCGCGCAGCAACAGCGGCGCCAATCACGGGCTTGGGCTGGCGATCGTCAAAGCCATCGCACTCATGCACGGCGGTACGGTGTTCGTGCGTAGCGAGCACGGCGTGAATACGTTCGGGATCAATTTGCCGAGTTGAGGCGGAGGCGTGTCGCCCCACTATGATCGTTCCCACGCTCCGCGTGGTAACGCCTTCGGGGATGCTCCGCGCTCCCGACTACATGGCGGCTTGCAGTTAACGGTGGGAGTGACCGGGGTGGCGCTCCACAGACGCGGAGCATCATGAGCGGCATTCCCACGCGGAGCGTGAGGAACGATCACAGCGCACGATAGCGAGCGAGGCCGCCTGGATCAAACCTACCGACTAAGCCCTGCGCTTTTTCAACTCGCGCCTCAAGCGCGTGTTGTCCACCGCAAGCGACACAACCATTAAGGTGCTTAATAGCTCAAAACCGTTCAGACCGACGTAGTGCCAGAAAACCCATGCGGCATAGGCGACGATCAAAGCGACTGTCAGCAGCAAGATTGAGTCTTTCACACCACATGTCCCAAGAATCGATAAAGGGTTTTGCCCGGAGTGGCGGCTTGGTATATGCCTGGATACATGTGTAAGCAATGGACCAGCCAGTCAGTCCTAAGGTTATGGGATTGAGCGGTGAGAAGCACGTCGGACAAAGTCGCGCCGTTACCAAGCACCCTTCCGGTAGCAACGGCAATGCTTCCAATCACCGCACCCAAATAGAAAGCCGCCGAGCATGTTCCGACGATTGCAAGTTGCTCTAATCTGGTACCCGCGCGCACAAGCTCATTAATGGTCACTTTTTTACCGAATTTCTCGACCTGGCTGAGAAGCGTCGTCGCTGTCGCAACCGCGCTCGTCACAGAGCCAAAAAGCGATTGAGGCGCAGGCAGCCCCATGCTCTCCATGTTTTCTTTGAAGTACTGGTAGAAATCTGACATCGAAGCAATTTCCGCATAGCCAATCCAAGGCGGAATAGGCTATGGGACCTGCGGCGGGATGGATGGGCAGCAATGCCACTCTGATGGTGGGAAGTTTCCGAATCACCAAGAGGATCAGGCCTACATAATTGCGACATTCGTCCCAAGTCCGCGCCCACATTGAGGGGACGCGGAGCATCATGAGCAACATTCCCACGCGGAGCGTGAGGAACGATCAGCAGGCCAACCGTGAGAGACGATCAACCTGCCATCAGGCCGGCCGGCGATCAACCCTTCTTCACAAACTCGGACTTCAACTTCATCGCGCCAATGCCGTCGATTTTGCAGTCGATGTCGTGATCGCCGTCCACGAGGCGGATGTTTTTGACTTTGGTGCCGACCTTGACCACCAGCGACGAGCCTTTGACTTTCAGGTCCTTGATGACCGTGACGGTGTCGCCGTCCTGCAGCGTGTTGCCCACTGCGTCCTTGATGACCTTGGTGTCATCGCCCGCTTCGGCGCTGGCGCCGTCAGCCGACCACTCGTGGGCGCATTCCGGGCACACGAGCTGGCTGCCATCTTCGTAGGTGTACTCGGAACTGCATTTTGGGCACGGCGGTAAGCTCACGGCGAATCTCGCATCAGATAAATAGGCGCAGGATTATAAGGGTTTTTACCCACCTGAGGAGCGGACGCCTGAAAACGCTGGAAACATTGCCTGCTGCGGTAGTCTCAATTGCACGCACGGCGAGATGCCGTGGTCAGGGCGAGGCGTCAGCCATGAACGATCCATTTAACCTGCAGCGGTTTGTCGAGGCGCAAGCGTCGATGCACGGACGTGCACTGGCGGAACTGAAATCCGGGCGTAAACAGTCGCACTGGATGTGGTTCGTGTTCCCGCAACTGGCCGGCCTGGGCCACAGCGACATGGCCCGGCGATACGGCATCAGTGGGAGTAACGAGGCGAGTGCCTATGTGCAGCATCCGGTATTGGGCGAAAGGTTGGCGCGCTGCTGCGAGGCGTTGCTTGAATGGAAAGACCGCAGCGCCATGCAGATCATGGGCTCGCCGGACGATATGAAGCTGCGTTCGAGCATGACCCTGTTTGCATCGGTCGCGCCGGAGACGCCGGTTTTTCAGCAGGTGCTTGAGGCGTTTTTTGACGGCAAGCCGGATGCCGTGACGCTGTCGAAGCTGGGTTGAGATTTCTCACTCACAACCGTTAGCGACCGTCCAAGCACGCCCAGAAAGTCGCAGATCCGTAGGAGCCGGCTTGCTGGCGAACGCGGGGCTTCAGATACGTTGATGTCACTGACACAACGGGTTCGCCAGCAAGCCGGCTCCTACAGGGTGTGAGGCCCGCCGCAAGGTTATAAGCCAAGTCGAGAATTCCGGGATACAGCGCTGAAGCTGCACCACGCAGTCCGTTAGGCCAGCGCCGTGTCCATCACCATCATCAAGCAGAACCCGACGAGCAATCCGAAGCTGGCGATTTTGTCGTGACCGTTGCGCCGGGATTCGGGGATGATTTCGTGGGTCACCACCAGCAGCATCGCCCCGGCCGCCAACGCCAGTCCCACTGGCAACAGCAACGCCGCCACTTCCACCAGCCAGGCGCAGAGCACCGCGAATACCGGCTCGACCAATCCGGACGCCGCGCCGATCAGGAAAGCGTTGAGCCGCGACATGCCGGCCGCTGCCAGCACCAGCGCGATCACCAGGCCTTCCGGCACATCCTGCAGGGCAATGCCCATCGCCAGGCTGTCGGCGTGGGCCAGACCGCCACCCGCCGACACGCCCACCGCCATGCCCTCCGGAATGTTGTGGGCAATGATGGCGATGACAAACAGCCAGATGTTCGAGGGGATCGCCGGTTTCCCGGCCACCTCCGACAACTGCGGCCCTCTGGAAACCAAGGTGTCGACCACAAACAATCCGGCCGCTCCGAGCAGTATGCCGAAGCTGACCAACGCCCCGGCGCCCCATGGGGTAAAACCGAGATCCTGGGCCGCGCCAAGACCCGGCACGATCAACGAAAACGCCGTCGCCGCCAGCATGATGCCGGCGCCGAAACCCAGCAGTCCGTCGGACACCGCCGCCGGCATGCCGCGGATCACCAGCACCGGCACAGCGCCCAAGGCAGTGCCCAACGCGCAGATGGCGCCGCCTTCCAGCGCTCGCAACATCCTTGGCTCAAGTGCCACCCACGAAAGTCCCTGGGCCACCAGCAAACCGGTGCCGACGAGGACCAGAATCAAGCCCAATGCCAGTCGCAATAACCGCACGCTGCCGAGGGCCAGTATGTCCGAGCGCATAAATCGCCTTATCCGAGTTCTGGGAGGTTTCAGCCGAGCGCCGCTGCGTAGCGCCGGGCAACTTCATCCCAGTTGACGACGTTGTAGAACGCGGCGATGTATTCAGGACGACGGTTCTGGTAGCGCAGGTAATAAGCGTGCTCCCAGACGTCGAGCCCGAGGATCGGCGTGTTGCCGTTCATGAGGGGGCTGTCCTGATTGCCGCTGCTTTCCACGACGAGTTTTTTGTCCGGGGTGACGCTCAACCAGGCCCAGCCGCTGCCGAAACGGGTCAGCGCTGCTTTGGTGAACGCGTCCTTGAACGGGTCGAATCCGCCCACCTGTTCGTTGATCGCCGTCGCCAGCGCACCGCTTGGCATACCCCCGCCCTGGGGGCTCATGACCTCCCAGAACAGCGAATGGTTGGCATGACCGCCGCCCTGATTGATCACCGCCGGGCGCAGCTTTTCCGGAAGCCCGGCGACGCTGGCGACCAGCTTCTCGATGGGCCACTCTGCGTATTCAGTGCCCTCGACGGCTGCGTTGAGGTTGTTGATGTAGGTCTGGTGGTGCTTGCTGTAATGGATTTCCATGGTCTGCGCGTCGATGTGGGGCTCGAGCGCATCGTAGGCGTAGGGCAAGGCCGGCAAGGTAAAGGGCATGTCAGTGGACTCCGAACGAGAGAGTGCCGGCGCGGGCAGCGTGGTGCTGAAGCGCCGAGCGGGAATGTTCGCCGTTGCTGTTGAGCAGGCGACGGGTGCGTGGGTATTCGCCGTATTGGCCGACGAAACCCAAGAGTTCGCTGTAGGTTTTATTACTGTGCCGCAGCGCTGCCTGTCGCAGGGCGGGCGCCATTTGCGGGTCCTGAATCACATTCAACAGGCGCTGATGGACAGCGCAGAGGTATTCGGCGCTCTCCTCCGGCTGACCCAGGCTCAGGTGCAGATCCGCCAGGTTGTGGTGCGAAATCACGAACGCCGCCACGGCTTCGTCGGCGACGCTCCAGCGGTCAAAGAGCACCTGCGCCAGCGCAAGGGCCTGCAGGTACAGCTCGCGCGCATCGATCAGGTCGCCTCGGTTGAAGCAACTGTTACCGCTCAGGATGGTACGTTTCCATTGCTCCATGGCGCAGGTCCTCACGAGTGGCGCCGGCGATCAGAAGCCGTCGGCAGGGCGTTTTGCAGATTCGATGGCGCGGGTTCCGTCAGCGGAATCGACGGCAGCAGCGCGCAGGTCGCCAGGCGCTGGGCGAAGGCGTTAACGCGTTGGTGTTGGGCAGCGGATTCAGCGAGTGCCTGCATGTCACGCAGCGGACGCCATGCCTGGTCCAGGCACAGACAACGCCAATGCCAGGGCAGCGCGGTGTCGCTGGCGGTGTCGATCAGCAGGCGAAAGGTGCTTTCACAGATGAGGGATTTGGGGGTGGCGGTAAAGCGCGCCAGATAGCGACCTTCCGCGAGGTAATGTTCGATGAGTCGCGGCTCGTCCGGATCCAGCGCGCAGCGAATCCGCAGACTCAATGCGCGCCAGTTTTCCAGGTACGGCGACTCGTGCAGAACAGTGCCCATAACCGAGGCCCACTTAACGAATGAGATTCATTATTAAATGAGTTTAAGAATCAACACAACCCCGCTGATGGATTGAGATCATGCTCTGATCTCAAGAACACCCTCAACTGTAGGAGCGCGCTTGCCCGCGAATGGCGGTTTGTCACTCACAGAAAATGGAGCTGATCCACCGCGATTCGCGGGCAAGCGCGCTCCTACAGGACTCGGCCGTGACATAAATCGAAAAACGCCCACAAAAAAGGCCCGCACCCGGATCGGGGCAGGCCTTGGGGATGAAGCGCTATAGCAGAGCGGGACTCAGCTACCCGCCACCATCATCTTCTCGATCAGCACAGAACCGGTGCGGATGTTGCTGCGCAGCTCCAGATCACTGCCCACGGCGACGATCTGCTTGAACATGTCGCGCATGTTGCCGGCGATGGTCACTTCCTGAACCGCGAACTGGATCTCGCCGTTCTCGACCCAGAAACCCGCCGCACCGCGGGAGTAATCGCCGGTGACCATGTTCAGGCCGCTGCCCATCAACTCGGTCACCAGCAGCCCGCGTCCCATTCGGCGGATCAGCGCCGCCTGGTCTTCGGTGCCGTGGCTGACGAACAGGTTATGCACGCCCCCCGCGTTCGCGGTGCTCGGCAGGCCCAGTTTGCGGCCCGAATAGGTGCTGAGGATGTAGGACACCAGGTCGCCATTTTCGACGAACGGCTTGGCATAGGTCGCCAGGCCATCGCCGTCGAAGGCGGAGCTGCCCATGGCGCCGACCAGATGCGGCCGCTCGTCGATGGTCATCCACTCGGGGAACAGACGCTGACCCATCGCGCCTTCGAGGAACGACGACTTGCGGTACAGGTTGCCGCCGGAAATCGCGCCCATAAAACTGCCGAACAGACCGCCCGCCAGCTCCGCCGAGAACAGCACCGGCACTTCGCAGGTCGGCACCGGCCGTGCGCCCAGTCGGCTGGCCGCGCGCTCGGCGGCTTTCTGGCCGATGAGCTTGGCGTCCATCAGCAGCTCGCCACGGCGATTCACGTCATACCAGTAGTCGCGCTGCATCTGCCCTTCGCCTTCGGCGATCATCACGCAGCTCAGGCTGTGGCGGGTCGACGCATACCCGCCAATGAAACCGTGACTGTTGCCGTACACTCTGCAACCCTGATGCACGTTCAGCGTAGTGCCGTCGGCGTTCTTGATCCGGCTGTCGGCGTCGAAGGCAGCGGCTTCGCAGATCAGCGCGCGTTCGATGGCCTGCTCGGGGGTGATGTCCCACGGGTGATAAAGATCGAAGTCCGGCTGGTCTTTCGCCATCAGCGCGGCGTCAGCGAGCCCCGAGGCTTCGTCTTCCGAGGTGTGTTTGGCGATGGCCAGCGCGGCGGCAACGGTCTCGCGAATGGCATCGGGGCCGCTCGCGGAGGTGCTCGCCGAACCCTTGCGATGGCCCACGTACAACGTGATGCCAAAACCCTGATCACGGTTGAATTCGACTGTCTCGACTTCGCGCTGGCGAACCGTGGTGGACAGGCCCTGCTCCAGCGACACGGCGACTTCGCACGCGGTCGCGCCCTGACGTTTGGCTTCAGCGACAATCTGCTCGACCTGCTGCTGCAATGCCGGCAAAGCCTGCGGGCCGACGATTTCTGATGCACTCATGACGTTCTCCATCAAATTCTGATTTCAGCAGCCGGGCCGGACAATCGGGCCCTGACTGGTTATCATGGCGGCGTTTATTTGCGGACGGCCCCCATGGTTGATTCTTACGACGACTCCTTCGACGGAGAGAAAAGCAAAACCCAGGTCAAACGAGAGCTTCACGCTCTGGTGGAGCTGGGCGAACGCTTGACGACATTCAAGCCCGATGTGCTGGCCAAGCTGCCTCTGACCGACCCCCTGCGTCGGGCATTGGCCGATGCTTCCAAGCACACCGCGCACATTGCGCGCAAACGCCACATTCAATTCATCGGCAAGCTGATGCGCGATCAGGATCTGGATGAAATCCTGGTGCTGCTCGATCAGCTTGACGCCTCTACGCGCCAGTACAACGAGCGCTTCCACAATCTGGAACGCTGGCGTGATCGCCTGGTGACCGGTACCGACGACGTGCTTGAGCAATTCGTCAGTGAATACCCGGACGCCGACCGTCAGCAACTGCGCTCGCTGATCCGTCAGGCTCAGCATGAAGCCGCGCAGAACAAGGCCCCCACCGCGACCCGCAAAATCTTCAAATACATCCGCGAGCTAGACGAAAGCAAACGCGGACTGCGCTAGAACTGCTGCGCCGTTTGAGTCACTCAACCGGCGCAAGCCCCTCGACTATCAAGCCCCGCCTGTGCCGCCAACGGTGATCGCATCGATCTTCAGCGTCGGCTGTCCGACGCCTACCGGAACCGATTGACCGTCCTTGCCGCAGGTACCGACGCCGCTGTCCAGGGACAGATCGTTACCGACCATCGACACACGGCTCATGCACTCCGGACCGTTGCCAATCAGCGTCGCGCCTTTGACCGGTGCGGTGATTTTGCCGTCTTCGATCAGATACGCCTCGCTGGTGGAGAACACGAACTTGCCGCTGGTGATGTCCACCTGCCCGCCGCCGAGGTTGGCGCAGTAGATGCCGCGCTTGACCGAGGCGATGATTTCCGCCGGATCGCTCTGGCCGCCAAGCATGTAGGTGTTGGTCATGCGCGGCATCGGCAGGTGCGCGTAGGACTCGCGACGACCGTTACCCGTGCGCGCGACGCCCATCAGCCGTGCATTAAGCTTGTCTTGCATGTAACCCTTGAGTACGCCGTTTTCGATCAGCGTGGTGCACTCGGTCGGGGTGCCCTCGTCATCGACGGTCAGGGAACCGCGGCGATCGGCCAGGGTGCCGTCGTCGACGATGGTGCAGAGCTTCGACGCGACCATCTCGCCCATGCGACCGCTGTAAGCCGAGCTGCCTTTGCGATTGAAGTCGCCCTCAAGGCCATGGCCGACCGCTTCGTGCAGCAGCACGCCGGACCAGCCGGAGCCCAACACCACCGGCAAGGTGCCCGCCGGGGCCGGAATGGCTTCGAGATTGACCAGCGCCTGACGCAGTGCTTCACGGGCATAGCCCATGGCGCGGTCGTCGCTGAGGAAATAACGGTAATCGGTGCGACCACCGCCGCCGTGTCCGCCGCGCTCACGACGGCCGTTCTGCTCGACGATCACGCTGACGTTGAAGCGCACCAGCGGGCGTACGTCGGCGGCAAGACCGCCATCCGTGGACGCCACCAGAATACGTTCCCATACACCGGCCATGCTCACGGTGACTTGCTGAATACGCGGGTCCAGCGCACGGGTGGCGGCGTCGACGCGCTTGAGCAATTCGACTTTCTCGGCGCGAGTCATGACTTCCAGCGGGTTGTCCGGCGCGTACAGCTGGGCGACGTCCTGGGTGGTGAACGCCTGGACCCGACCGTTCTGGCCCGCGCGGGAAATCGAGCGCGCGGCGCGGGCCGCCTGGGTCAAGGCTTCAGGTGTGATGGCATTGCTGTAGGCGAAGCCGGTTTTCTCACCCGACTGCGCGCGTACGCCGACGCCCTGGTCCAGGTTGAAGCTGCCTTCCTTGACGATGCCGTCTTCCAGCGCCCAGGACTCGGAAATCTGCCCCTGAAAATACAGGTCGGCTGCGTCGATGCCTGGGCCGGCCAGCTCGCCGAGCACCGATTGCAGGCTGTCGATGCTCAGGCCGCCTGGTGCCAGAAGGTGTTCGCTGACAGAGGACAAGTGGCTCATATTCACTCCGGGGTATTGGCAGGTCGCACGGCGGCCTGCGAAAAAAATCGCCGGTGATTCGCTACCGGCATGCGCGCCCGTATGGACGCTTGTTCTACGCTGTCTCGTTCGCCCAGCAGCACGGCTTCACCCTGTGCCTGCTCGGCCAGCACGCGGCCCCATGGATCTATGATCGCCGCGTGCCCAAATGTTTCTCTCGGCCCCGGATGAATTCCGCCTTGCGCCGCCGCCAGCAGGTAGCACTGGGTTTCGATGGCCCGGGCGCGCAACAGAATCTCCCAGTGCGCCGCGCCGGTCACGGCGGTAAAAGCCGACGGCGCGGTGATCAATTCAGCCCCCGCCTCCCGCAGCGCGGTGTACAGCTCGGGAAACCGCAGGTCGTAACACACCGAAAGCCCCAGACGCCCGACCGGCGTGTCTGCCACCACGACGTTGGTGCCGTGGGCGTAATCGTCGGATTCGCGGTAACGCCCTCGTGCATCGGCAACATCCACGTCAAACAGGTGCAACTTGTCATAACGCGCGACTTGCTGGCCCTGATCGTCAATCAGCAACGAACACGCTGTGACTTTGCCATCAGGCTGACCTTCTGGGGGCAGCGGCAATGTCCCGGCAACTATCCATAAGGTGAGGTCGCGAGCGGCAAGTTTCAACCACGGCAGGATCGGTCCTTCGCCAAGGGCCTCGGCGCGACCGATGGCAGCGACATCACGACGGCCCATCGCAGCGAAGTTTTCCGGAAGCACCGCCAGCTTCGCACCCGACGCAGCGGCCTGTTCCAGCAACCTGCGCGCCTGGGCCAGATTGCCAGGCACGTCGCTCTGGCTGACCATCTGAATGACTGCGAAGGACATACACGCTCCCTGATCGATAGAACTGCACTCTACTCCAAGCGCCGATGATTGGGCTCGCACGACCGCTCGATTTCATCGTCACTGCGCCACCCTTCCCGGCTGAAGCCGGTCCCACTAAGGCTGCGCGTTCATCCAGTGGGACCGGCTTTAGCCGGGAATCTTTCAAGTGTCACACCGCAGAGCAATTGACGAGCCGCAGATCTGAATGTAGGAGCGCTTGCCCGCGAAAGCGTAGGTACGGACGACCCGAATGCGTCGGATGTACCGGCCTCTTCGCGGGAAGCGCGCTCCTACACCGATCAGCGGCAGACGGTGAACGCTCGTGGCACCCACTGGCCTCTTCCCGGCTGAAGCCGGTCCCACTGACACCGCGCTCCCCTAGTGGGACCGGCTTTAGCCGGGAAGGCGTCAGAAGCCACACCGCGAGGGTCGGGCGTCACGCCAAGGCAGTGATTACTGCCGTTTCTCAAACGGCTTGTCGAAGGTGATTTTCGGTTCTTTCCATGGCCCTTCGACCTTGTACTGAACACTGGCGAAGCGCGACACGCGATCACCCAACAACTTGTCGACGAGAAACAACGCGCCGCCAATCGCCGGTGCGCCGACGATCAATGCGGCAATTGGCAGGTTATTGGTCACAGGCAGCGTCACCAGCAGCTTGGCGTCGACGCGGTCGCGGACCATGTCCAGCGTGCCGTCGAGTTCCAGATTGGTGGACGGGCCGGTCATGGTGATCGGGTCGCGGGTGACGTACACGCCATCGCTCGCCACCAGCAGCCCCTTCACCTTGTCGTAGCTCAGGCCCTTGCCCAGCAGGTCGGAGAAGTCCAGGCGCAGACGCCGGCCAATGGAATTGAAGTTGAGCAGGCCGAACACCCGCAGCGCCTGCGCGCCACCCTCGACCTCAACGAACTGGCCGTTCTTCAGCGTCGCATCGAGACTGCCGGAATAACGCTTCAAACCCACCCACGCAGGCGAACCCGGCCAGCGTCCGTCAGCGTTCAGCTCGAACTCCTGACTGGTAACGGTGGGCGCGAAACCCCAAGCCTTGAGCACATCCGCGAGATTCTTGCCGCTCACCTGGCCCTTGAACCAACTGCCGGTCGTTCCCGGCGTGCCTTCCCAGCCGCCATTGCCCAGCAACGCAATGCCTTTGAGCCCCAAATTCATATCAGTCATCTGGATGCCGTTCGGCGTCGGGCGGACCTTGAGCGACCACGCGCCCATCAATTGATCGCCTTGAAACAGCTGCGTGATCTTGATGTTCAGCGCAGGGATCTTGCGCGGATCGACATCCGCCAACGGATCCGGCGCGTTTTCGACGACCGCCGCATTCGGGTCCGGCGCGGGCAAGCGCACGTAGAGCAGGCTGATGTCGATCGGCGCGGTTTTGCTGTCCGGCAAGGTCGCAGTGCCTTTCACCTTAGCGCTGTCCAGCGACAGTGCCCATGCGGTATCACTGCGGTTGAGCTGGACCCCAGCCTGCTCCAGAGTCGTGCCCATCGCGGTCAACTTGCCAATCTGCAAATCCACACTGTTGAGCAACTGCTTGGCGCTGCCGCCCGGGTCGTTGCCAGCGTAACGCTCAGCCATGGCTTGCCAGGGCGCGATGTCCAGCTCCGACAGCGAACCACGAACCCGCAGGCCTTTGCTGTCGGGCACAATCGCCCCGCCTTCACCGAGGAACAGTTCGCCACGCCCGTCGCCGAACTTGCCCGGCGGCGATGCGAAGGCCAGATTGGCGATATTGCCGTAGCCGACGTCGATGCGCCGCTCGGGGCCTTGCAGGTTCATGCGCAAATCGGTGTCGCGCGTGTCATCAGCGGTTTTGCCGAACGGTGCCGGCAGATCGACCGCCAACCCTTTCAGGTTCGAGTTGATCTGCAGCTGGCTTGCGTTGCCGCTCAACGTCAGCTGCAACTGATAGGGCAGATCCCCCGAAATCGGCAGCGGCTGCGTGACGCCCAGCCAATCGGTCAGGCGCTTGCTGCCGATCTGGCTGCTGGCGGTAATACGCGTCACCGGCGCACCCGGTTTGCCTTCAGCGAAAATCTCGGCGTTCACCGGCTTGTCGAAGGCGACGGCCTTGATGTTCTTGCCGCTCAGCCCTTTGGTGTAGTCGAAACGGAAATCGCCGCGCAGCTGGGTCAGCTCCAGCACCGGATCGGCGAGCTTGAGCCGCGCGCTGTCGGTGCTGAAATCCATCACGACCTTGGGGTCCTGCCCCTTGACCAGCGGAATATCCAGATTGAGGTGGCCCTGCAACGGCCCTTCCGCCTGCCAGCCCGCGAAGGTCTGGGCGGTGCCGATCGGCGCTTCCTGAAGAATCTTCATGCCGTCCTGGAGGCTGCCTTTCAAGTCACTGTCCACCAACAGATGGCTGGACTGACCCGCCGGGACGTGGGGAATGTCCACCGCGACATTGCTGACCTGGGTGTTCAGCAGCTGACCTTTGTTGGCCCGAATGCGCACGCCGCTGTTCTCAACGAAGACGTCACCGTCGACATTGTTCAGCTGCGGCCATCCCGGCTGAAAGGCCAGGCTCGCGTTGCGCACCTTGAAGAACAGGCTAATGACCCTTGCCACATCGGGCGCGTCTTTGTTGATCGAGCCCTGATACTGGAAGAAACCCTGATCGACGTTGCCACCCAGAATGGCGGTGCGCAGCCACTGATCAAGGGAAGGGCTGAGCACCGCGGGCAGGTACTTGGAGGTGTAGCGACCGTCGCCGTCGACCAGCCCGACCCGCAGGTCCATGTAGTCTTCCTGGCTGTGATCAAAGTGCAGGCGGATCAGGAAATCGCTGGCAATATTGCCCTCCTCCCCCTGGACCTTGATGTACGGCGCAATCAACGTGAAACCCTGATCGTCCAGCGTCCAGTTCAGCTGGGCATTGGCGTGACGGTACTTCCACTCGTTACGGAAGATCGGGTCCAGGTGCAGCATGAAATCGTCGGTGTCCAGGCGCAGTTCGCCCTGGCCAAGGTCACCGCTGATGGCACCGCTGACGTTCCCCGCTGCCGGCGCGCCGTGGTAAGCGTCGAAACCGACCTTGTCCAGATTGGCAGCGAAGCTCAGTCGCTTGGGCGGCTCGGCCTGCGGTCGGTAATCGACCAGCACATTGCGCAGCCCGCCGGTGACTTTCAGGCGGTCGACCGCCACCATGACCTTGTCGGGCAACGGCGCCAGTGAGTCCAGCAGCGGCGTAATCGGCGTCAGATCAAGCCGGTCCGCCTGGACGTGCCACAGCTCTTCGGCGTCGGCCGTCGCGGCGGTCTGCTGCAAATCAACGCGACTTTCCCAGCGCTTGCTGTTCAGGTCCATCGCCAACGAATCGATCGTGGCGCTGAAGCCTTTTTCGTCGCGCACAAACCAGGCGTTGAGGGCCAGATTGTCGATGCGCGCGGGCTTACGTTCGGCGTAAGCGCCTTTGAACTGCGGCGCGTTCAAGCGCGCAACGGCGCTTTGCAAATTGCCCTTGCCCCAGTTCAGCCAAAACTCGCCGCCGGCCTTGAGCTTCTGAATCTTCCAGTCGCGGCTCAGGCTCTTCGGCAACCATTGCGACCACTCGCTTTGCGGGAGGCTCAGGTACGCTTCGGCCGCACCATCGCGCCACTCGTGGGCGCGCACGGTGGAGCGAACGTTCAGCGACAGCGGCTGGCCGTCAGGCAGGTTCAGGCGGGCGTCGAGGCGCTGATGCACGCTGCCGGTTTTAAGGGTCAGGCTCACATAGGTCAGCGTCAGGGGCGGCTGGTCATAGGGCTGCAAAGTGATCTGGCTGTCGAACAGCGACAAGTGAGAGACCATCTGCATCTGATTGAGGAATTTTTCGGGGTCGGTGACCTGATCCGGCTGCACGGGAAGCCCTTGCAGTGCCCAGTGGCCGGTCTGGTCTTCTTTCAGGCCGATCTGCAGGCCGTCCAGCTCAAGGCGTTCGAGGCGCACTTCGCGGGTCCGCAGGCTGGCGAGCAGGTCCGGCATGGCCCGTACGTGATCGAGCCGAACGGCATTGCCGCCCTCGCCGATCATCACATCACGGGCGACGAAGATGGGGGCGAAGCCGCTCCAGCTGCCTTCCAGCCGACCAATGCTCACCGGCATGCCCAGCGCGGTCTGCGCCTTGGCCTCAACGTCGGCGCGGTATTCGGCCACCATCGGCACCAATTGACGGCCGACGCTCACGTACAGCGCAACCAGCACCACGAAAAGGGCGCACAGGCTCAGCCCCCAACGGGTCAGCACAGCCAGAAACCGGGTCAAACGCTCCATGTCGCTACGCCTCCGCAAAAACTGCCTGCATATGGCATCCGGCCCAATCGTGCAGGTGCGGGTACGTCCAGGTTGTGCTCAATCGCCACGCGTTGTTCTCTTTGGACGGCATCCGTTCCGTCTGCCTCAAGGGCACTGTTTTCTGTATTCAACTGCACCGCCACTCGGCAGCGCGGCGCATCACGCACTCTCAGAGCAGCACGACGTCATATTGTTCCTGGGAGTACATGGTCTCGACCTGGAAACGAATGGTCCTGCCAATGAACACTTCCAGCTCGGCCACATTGCCGGATTCTTCGTCGAGCAGCCGGTCGACCACTTTCTGATTGGCCAGCACGCGATAACCCACCGCCTGATAAGCGCGGGCTTCGCGCAGGATCTCGCGGAATATCTCGTAGCAGATGGTTTCCGGGGTCTTCAGCTTGCCACGGCCCTGGCAACTGCTGCACGGCTCGCACAGCACTTGCTCCAGACTTTCCCGGGTGCGCTTGCGCGTCATCTGCACCAGACCCAGTTCAGTGATGCCGATGATGTTGGTTTTGGCGTGATCGCGCTCGAGCTGTTTTTCGAGGGTTCGCAGCACCTGGCGTTGGTGCTCGGCGTCTTCCATGTCGATGAAATCGATGATGATGATGCCGCCGATATTGCGCAGCCGCAGCTGTCGGGCAATGGCAGTCGCCGCCTCAAGATTGGTCTTGAAGATGGTCTCTTCGAGGTTGCGATGACCGACGAAGGCACCGGTGTTCACGTCGATGGTGGTCATGGCTTCGGCAGGATCGATGACCAGATAGCCGCCGGACTTGAGCGGCACCTTGCGGTCCAGCGCACGCTGAATCTCATCCTCGACGCCATACAGGTCGAAGATCGGCCGTTCACCGGGGTAATGCTCGAGGCGGTCGGCGATTTCCGGCATCAGCTCGGCGACAAACTGGGTGGTCTTCTGGAAGGTCTCGCGGGAATCGATGCGAATCTTCTCGGTGCGCGGGCTGACCAGATCGCGCAACGTGCGCAGCGCCAGACCGAGGTCTTCGTAGATCACGCTGGCCGGGCTGATGGTTTTGATCTGCTCGCCAATCTGGTCCCACAGCCTGCGCAGGTAGCGGATGTCCATCATGATCTCGTCGGCGCCCGCACCTTCGGCCGCCGTGCGCAGGATAAACCCGCCCTTCTCCTTGATCCCTTCCTTGGCGACGCAATCGCTGACCACTTGCTTCAGGCGTTCGCGCTCGGCTTCGTCTTCGATTTTCAAAGAAATGCCGACATGGGCCGTGCGCGGCATGTACACGAGGTAACGCGACGGGATCGACAGCTGAGTCGTCAACCGCGCGCCTTTGCTGCCGATCGGGTCCTTGGTGACCTGCACGACAAGACTCTGTCCGTCGTGGACCAGCGAGCTGATGGTCTCCACGGCCGGGCCTTCGCGCATGGAGATTTCCGATGCATGAATGAACGCCGCGCGGTCCAGGCCGATGTCGATGAACGCCGCCTGCATGCCGGGCAGCACGCGCACGACCTTGCCTTTGTAGATATTGCCCACGATCCCGCGACGCTGGGTGCGTTCGACGTGCACCTCTTGCAACACCCCGTTCTCAACGACCGCCACGCGCGATTCCATCGGCGTGATGTTGATCAGAATCTCTTCACTCATGACTTGTCACCTTCCGGGCGTTGCCAACAGGGTATGCCGAAACGCTGGAGGATTTCTGCGGTTTCGCACAAGGGCAAGCCGACCACGGCGGAATAACTGCCACTGAGGTTTTCCACGAACACCGCGCCCAGGCCTTGAATGCCGTAGCCGCCCGCCTTGTCGCAGGGCTCGCCACTGGCCCAGTAGCGGCGGGCTTCGTCCTCCGGGATCACCCGGAAACGGACACGGCTGGTGACAGTTCGGGTTTCGCAGCGCTCTTCGTGAACCACGGCAATGGCGGTCAGGACTTCGTGTTCCCGATTCGACAGTGCGGCCAGCATCGCCAACGCCTCGGCCTCGTCTACCGGTTTGCCGAGGATGCGGCCGTCGAGCACCACGGCGGTGTCGGCGCCCAG
The DNA here is from genome assembly GCF_050268485.1 of Pseudomonas sp. NPDC078416. Classification (NCBI taxonomy): domain Bacteria; kingdom Pseudomonadati; phylum Pseudomonadota; class Gammaproteobacteria; order Pseudomonadales; family Pseudomonadaceae; genus Pseudomonas; species Pseudomonas sp. NPDC078416. The sequence continues at coordinate 67,465 of NZ_JBNNGV010000011.1, forward strand.
AACGCAGGCGGTCGGGTAGGCGGGATCATTGGCGAGCTGCAGCAGCCCGGCGTCCGCCTTGCCACGGGCCAGCCGCAGGACGTAGGCGGCAGGGGTTTCGTTGGCCAGAGGGGTTTCGTCGATGTCGGCACTGAGGGTCGTGAACGGTACGCCGATCTGGGTCAGCAGCTCACGACGGCGCGGGGAGCCGGAGGCAAGAAGAAGGTGGGGCATGGGACGTCTCCGTGTCGTTGATCACAAGCTTAGCCTTGGTGCACACCGCCGAAGTGAGGGTGGTCGCGCCGGCCTCTTCCCGGCTGAAGCCGGTCCCACTGATACACCGCGTTTTCCCTGTTACACCGCGTTCAAACTGTGGGACCGGCTTTAGCCGGGAAAGCGTCAGGTGTCACGCCGCAGAATTGAGGGTGCTCACACTGGCCTCTTCCCGGCTGAAGCCGGTCCTACAAAAACTGGCAGATGCCGTTCACAATGACTTAGTTGATCTTCAAGCGCAGGCGCAATCCGCGCAGGCCGTAGCTGACCCATGGCCAGAGCAATGCGCTGACCAACGCCGGCAACACCAGCGCCAGGGTCGGCTGACGGTTGCCGGTCAGGGCACTGAGCCACAACTGCACCAGCTGCGCGAGGCCGAAGATCACCAGGATCACCAGGCACTGCTGCCACATCGGGAACATGCGCAAGCGCTGCTGCAGCGACAGCACCAGGAAGGTAATCAGCGTGAGGATCAAGGCGTTCTGCCCCAGCAACGTGCCGTACAGCACGTCCTCGGCCAGCCCCAGCATCCACGCCGTGACCATGCCGATCTTGTGCGGCAACGCCAGTGCCCAGAAGGCCAGCAGCAACGCGAGCCACAGTGGGCGAAATATTTCCATGAACTGCGGCAGCGGCGAAACGCTGAGCAGCAGGCCGATGGCGAAGGTCAGCCAGACCACCCAGCCGTTTCGTGCGGGAGCATGACGCGCCATTATTCTTCCCTCTCGCGTGGAGCGGCCGGGGTTGCAGCAGGCGTCGCCGGTCGGGTGGCGGCTGGTTTCGCCGCAGGTTTGGCGGCCGGCTTGCTGGTCGCGGGCTTGGCAGGCGTAGTCGCCGCCGGTGCGGTGGTCGCCGGAGCCGGTGCGCTGTTGACGTTGGCCGGCGTCGATGAAGCACTGTGCCCGGCAGGTTTCGGCACGGTGGCAGGAACGACCGCCTTGTTCGGCGTGGCAGCAGGGGCGGCCCCCGGCACAGTGGCCGATGGCACCGCCGCCGGATCAGCCGCCTGACGATCAAGGGATTCCTGCTGCTGTGCGGCGTCGGCAGCGCGCTCTTCAGGGGACCGGCCGTCCGAGAACACCAGCAGCAGATAACGGCTGCGATTCAGCGCAGCGGTCGGCACTGCGCGCACGATCGCAAAGGGCTGACCGGAGTCGTGAATCACTTCCTTGACCGTCGCCACCGGGTAACCCGCCGGGAAACGCTGGCCCAGGCCGGAACTCACCAGCAGGTCGCCCTCTTTGATGTCAGCGGTGTCGGCCACATGGCGCAGCTCTAGACGTTCCGGGTTGCCGGTGCCGCTGGCAATCGCGCGCAGGCCGTTGCGGTTCACCTGCACCGGAATGCTGTGGGTGGTGTCGGTCAGCAGCAGCACGCGGGACGTATAGGGCATCAACTCGACCACCTGCCCCATCAGGCCCCGCGCATCAAGCACAGGCTGACCGAGGACCACACCGTCGCGCTCACCCTTGTTGATGATGATCCGGTGGGTGAACGGATTGGGGTCCATGCCGATCAGCTCGGCGACTTCGACTTTCTCGTTGACCAGCGCCGACGAATTCAGCAACTCGCGAAGACGCACGTTCTGCTCGGTCAGGGCGGCCAGCTTTTGCAGGCGGCCCTGGAGCAGCAGGTTTTCGGTCTTGAGTTTTTCGTTTTCGGCGGCGAGTTCGGTGCGGCTGCCAAACTGGCTGGCAACGCCCTGATACAGACGCTCGGGCAGATCGGCAATCCAGTAGGACTGCATCAGCACCAGCGACATCTGACTGCGGACAGGCTTGAGCAGGGTGAAGCGCGCGTCCACGACCATGATGGCCACAGACAGCACGACCAGCACCAGTAGACGGACGCCCAGGGACGGGCCCTTGGAGAAAAGCGGTTTAATGGGCCGCTCCTTCCAGAGATGCGTGAGTGTGGCTGTGCTTATTCATGCGACATGAAACCGGCCTGATGCGGGTTGATGGAATGCAGGACGCCAGACTTGCAACATCGCTGCGCGACGTCAACAGGTCGGACACGAACAGGCAGCACGGTGAGGTGCTGCCCGTTAAGCGCAACATGCTGCGTTCCGGCGACTTATTCGCTGGAGAGCAGGTCCATGGTGTGCTTGTCCATCATTTCCAGCGCACGACCACCGCCACGCGCGACGCAGGTCAGCGGGTCTTCGGCAACGATCACCGGCAGACCGGTTTCCTGGGCCAGCAGCTTGTCGAGGTCACGCAGCAACGCGCCACCACCGGTCAGCACCAGACCGCGCTCGGCGATGTCCGAGGCCAGCTCTGGCGGGGATTGCTCCAGCGCGCTCTTCACGGCCTGAACGATGGTTGCCAGGGATTCCTGCAACGCTTCCAGCACTTCGTTGGAGTTCAGGGTGAAGGCACGTGGCACGCCTTCCGCCAGGTTGCGACCGCGTACGTCGACTTCACGCACTTCGCCGCCCGGGTAGGCCGTGCCGATTTCCTGCTTGATGCGCTCGGCGGTGGATTCGCCGATCAGGCTGCCGTAGTTGCGACGCACGTAAGTGATGATCGCTTCGTCGAAACGGTCGCCACCCACACGGACGGACTCGGCATACACCACACCGTTCAGGGAGATCAGCGCGATTTCAGTGGTACCGCCACCGATGTCGACAACCATCGAGCCGCGGGCCTCTTCGACCGGCAGGCCTGCACCGATGGCCGCAGCCATTGGCTCTTCGATCAGGAATACTTCACGTGCACCGGCGCCCAGCGCGGATTCGCGGATGGCGCGACGCTCGACCTGAGTCGATTTGCACGGAACGCAGATCAGCACACGAGGGCTTGGCTGCAGGAAGCTGTTCTCGTGAACCTTGTTGATGAAGTACTGAAGCATTTTTTCGCAGACGCTGAAGTCGGCGATGACGCCGTCCTTCATCGGGCGAATGGCGGCGATGTTGCCCGGGGTACGGCCCAGCATCCGCTTGGCTTCCATCCCGACAGCAACAACGCTCTTCTGATTTCCGTGGGTCCGAATGGCCACAACTGATGGCTCATTCAGCACAATGCCGCGCTCACGCACGTAAATAAGGGTGTTGGCAGTGCCCAGGTCGATGGAAAGATCGCTGGAAAACATGCCACGCAGTTTCTTGAACATGGGGAAAGGACCCTAGGCAACGCGTGGGTAAAAAAGTGCGGCAAACTCTAACAACGACAGGGATTTTGGGCAAGGAGCCAATATGTTAAATTGGCGGTTTTTCCGAGCACTACCCTGGAAGATCGCGGCCTTATGACCGTTTAAAGGGCGTAGTGTTCCGCAATCTGACGTACGGTTTAGCCCGTCCGCATTCCACTGGAGAACCCCATGGCGCTTGATCGCTCCGACGTGGAAAAAATCGCTCATCTGGCCCGACTGGGCCTTAATGACGCCGATATCCCGCGTACTACTGAAGCACTGAACAGCATTCTCGGGCTGATTGACCAGATGCAGGCGGTCGATACCACCGGCATCGAGCCCCTCGCGCACCCCCTTGAAGCCTCGCAACGGCTGCGTGTAGACGCCGTTACCGAGATCAATCATCGCGATACCTATCAAGCCATCGCACCAGCGGTCCAAGACGGCCTTTATCTGGTTCCGAAAGTCCTCGACTAAGGGAATGTGCCTGCAATGCATCAAATGACTCTGGCAGAGATCGCTCGCGGACTCGCCGATAAACAGTTTTCTTCCGAAGAATTGACCCGCACTCTGCTGGCGCGCATCGCCCAGCTGGATCCGCAGCTCAATAGCTTCATTACCGTCACCGAAGACCTGGCGATCACCCAGGCTCAGGCCGCCGACGCCCGTCGCGCAGCAGGTGAAACCGGCGCACTGCTGGGTGCTCCGCTGGCGCACAAGGACCTCTTCTGCACCAAGGGCATTCGCACCAGCTGCGCGTCGAAGATGCTCGACAACTTCAAGGCGCCCTATGACGCCACTGTGGTTGCCAAGCTCGCCGCCGCCGGCATGGTGACGCTGGGCAAGACCAACATGGACGAATTCGCCATGGGGTCGGCCAACGAATCCAGCCATTACGGCGCGGTGAAAAACCCGTGGAACCTGCAACACGTCCCGGGCGGTTCGTCCGGCGGTTCGGCGGCGGCGGTCGCGGCACGTCTGCTGCCCGGCGCCACCGGCACGGACACCGGCGGTTCCATTCGCCAGCCTGCCGCACTGACCAACCTGACCGGCCTGAAGCCGACTTACGGTCGCGTGTCGCGCTGGGGCATGATCGCCTACGCCTCCAGCCTCGATCAGGCCGGCCCGATGGCCCGCACCGCCGAAGACTGCGCGTTGCTGCTGCAAGGCATGGCCGGTTTCGACGTCAACGACTCCACCAGCATCGACGAGCCCGTGCCGGATTACAGCGCTGGCCTGAATGCCTCGCTGCAAGGACTGCGCATTGGCGTGCCGAAGGAATACTTCAGCGCAGGTCTAGACCCGCGCATCGCCGATCTGGTCATGGCCAGCGTCGAAGCGCTGAAAAAGCTCGGCGCCGTGGTCAAGGAAATCAGCCTGCCGAACCTGCAACACGCGATTCCGGCTTACTACGTGATCGCGCCGGCCGAGGCTTCTTCCAACCTGTCGCGTTTCGACGGCGTACGCTTCGGCTATCGCTGCGAAGACCCGAAAGACCTCACCGACCTGTACAAGCGCTCCCGTGGCGAAGGCTTCGGCCCTGAAGTGCAGCGCCGGATTCTGGTCGGCGCGTACGCGCTGTCGGCCGGTTACTACGACGCCTACTACTTGCAGGCGCAGAAGATTCGCCGCCTGATCAAGAACGACTTCATGAACGCGTTCGCCGACGTCGACGTGATCCTCGGCCCGACCACGCCGAACCCGGCCTGGAAAATCGGCGCCAAGAATGCCGACCCGATCGCCGAGTACCTGGAAGACTTCTACACCATCACCGCCAACCTCGCGGGCCTGCCGGGCCTGTCGATGCCTGCCGGTTTCGCCGACGGCCTGCCGGTGGGCGTGCAATTGCTGGCGCCGTATTTCCAGGAAGGCCGCTTGCTGAACGTTGCCCATCAATATCAGCAAGTAACCGATTGGCACACCCGCTCGCCGGCTGGCTTCTAAGGAGAAAACACATGCAATGGGAAGTCGTCATCGGGCTGGAGATTCATACCCAGCTCACCACCCAATCGAAGATTTTCTCCGGTAGCGCCACCACGTTCGGCTCCGAGCCGAACACCCAGGCCAGCCTCGTCGACCTGGGCATGCCCGGCACGTTGCCGGTGCTGAACAAGGAAGCCGTGCAGATGGCGGTCAAGTTCGGCCTGGCCATCGACGCCGAGATCGGTCAGCACAACGTGTTCGCCCGCAAGAACTACTTCTACCCCGACCTGCCGAAGGGCTATCAGATCAGCCAGATGGAATTGCCGATCGTTGGCAAAGGCCATCTGGACATCACCCTGGAAGACGGCACCATCAAGCGCATCGGCGTGACGCGTGCCCACCTTGAAGAAGACGCCGGCAAGAGCCTGCACGAAGACTACAGCGGCATGACCGGCATCGACCTGAACCGCGCCGGTACGCCGTTGCTGGAAATCGTTTCCGAGCCGGACATGCGTTCGGCCAAAGAAGCGGTCGCCTACGTCAAGGCCATGCACGCGCTGGTTCGCTACCTCGGCATCTGCGACGGCAACATGGCCGAAGGCTCGCTGCGTTGCGACTGCAACGTGTCGATTCGCCCGAAAGGCCAGGTCGAGTACGGGACGCGCTGCGAGATCAAGAACGTCAACTCGTTCCGCTTCATCGAGAAGGCGATCAACAGCGAGATCCAGCGCCAGATCGATCTGATCGAAGACGGCGGCAAGGTCATTCAGCAGACCCGCCTGTACGACCCGAACACCAACGAAACCCGCGCCATGCGCAGCAAAGAGGAAGCCAACGACTACCGTTACTTCCCCGATCCTGACCTGTTGCCGGTGATCATCGAAGACGCGTTTCTGGAGCAGACCCGCGCCACCCTGCCGGAACTGCCACCGCAGAAACGCGAGCGCTTCCAGTCGCAGTTCGGCCTGTCGCTGTATGACGCGAGCGTACTGGCGTCCAGCCGCGAACAGGCGGATTTCTTCGAGAAGGTCGTCAGCATTTCCGGTGACGCGAAGCTCGCGGCCAACTGGGTGATGGTTGAGTTGGGTTCGTTGCTGAACAAGCAAGGCGTCGAGATCGACGAGTCGCCGGTCAGCGCTGAACAGTTGGGCGGCATGTTGCTGCGCATCAAGGACAACACTATTTCGGGCAAGATCGCGAAGATGGTGTTCGAGGGCATGGCCAACGGTGAAGGCAGCGCCGACGAGATCATCGATCAGCGCGGCCTGAAGCAGGTTACCGACAGCGGCGCCATCGAGTCGATGCTGGACGACGTCCTCGCCGCCAACGCCGAACAGGTCGAACAATACCGCGCGGCCGATGAAGCCAAACGCGGCAAGATGTTCGGCTTCTTCGTCGGGCAAGCGATGAAGGCATCGAAAGGCAAGGCCAACCCGGGCCAGGTCAACGAACTGCTTAAGCGCAAGCTGGAAGGCTGAGTGCATAACCTGTAGGAGCGTGCCTGCCCGCGAAGACGGTGTTTCAGTCGCTAGACGTGTAGCGGATGTACTGGCCTCTTCGCGGGCAAGCGCGCTCCTACAGGGGACCGCGTTCACTCGATCGTCCCCTCGCCCTGCGCGGGGACTATCAGAACATCTTCTGTAGGGACCCTCCCCCATGCGGCGAATCCTCGGCGCTTGCGCCCTGCTCTCTCTGCTGGCCGGCTGCGCCAGCGACGGCATCATCGACCCGCACGGTTACAACGCCACCGGCGGCGCCTCGTATTACGGCGCGCAACATCACGGTCAGCGCACCGCCAGCGGTGAACGCTTCGACGCCAATTCCCTGACCGCCGCGCACCGGCAATTGCCGTTCGGCACGCGCGTGCAAGTCACCAACCTGGACAACGACCGCAAGGTCATCGTCCGTATCAACGACCGCGGCCCGCACACCCGGGGGCGGCTGATCGATGTGTCACGTGCAGCCGCCGCGCAATTGGGTATGCTGCGCAGCGGAACCGCCCAAGTGCGGGTACAAGCCCTCGACGACTGACTGGTGCCCTGAATTCTCGCCCTAACGAATCTGCCCTTGCCCACGCTGATCGAGCTGGTCAGCGGCCTGCTGCTGATGATCATCGGCGCGCAGCTGTCGGTGCGCGCTGCCGTGGCCCTTGCCGCCCTGCTCAAAACCCGCCCGCTGTTCCTCGGCCTGACCGTCGTCGCGCTGGGCAGCAGTGCCCCGCAACTGGCGGTCGGGCTGCAAGCGGCGTTCACTGACAGCACGGACATTGCGGTCGGCAGCGTCATCGGCAGCAATATCTTCAACGTGCTGGTCACCTTGGGGCTGTCCGCCCTGATCATCCCGCTGCGCGTGGCCCGGCAACTGGTGCGCGTTGATCTGCCGCTGATGATTGCGGCCACCGCTCTGGTCGCGGCGCTGGCGTGGAACGGCGAGCTGAGCGCGCTGGATGGCGTCGTGCTGTTGCTGGGCATGGCGGCGTATCTGTTCGTCGTGGTGCGCCAGTTCGCCCACGGCGCGCGGCATGTGGCGAGAACGGACCTTGAGCCGCGCCGTCGCGTCTGGCCGTTGCTGGGCCGGCTGGCGCTGATGGCCTGTGGTCTCGCGCTGCTTACGTTCGGCAGTCATCTGCTGGTCGGCGCTGCGGTTTCGGTGGCCTTGGACCTGGGCCTGTCGGAGCGGGTGATCGGCCTGACCGTGATCGCGGTCGCGACCTCGCTACCCGCGCTGATGACCTCGCTGGTCGCGGCATTGCGCGGCGAGCGGGATATCGCAGTGGGCAATATCATCGGCAGTAACCTGTTCAACCTGCTGGGTGTGCTCGGCATCACGGCGCTGATTTCTACCGGGCCTTTGTCGATCTCGCCCAATGCGCTGGATTTCGATTTGCCGGTGATGTTGGGTGTCGCGGCGCTGTGCGTGCCGCTGTTCTATTCGGGGTACCGAATCACCCGGCTGGAAGGGCTGCTGCTGCTCGGGCTTTACGCGGTGTACGGGCTGCACATCGTTTCGTTTACCACGGGCATGCCACTGGCCGAGCGGTTGGAGCGTTTGATGATTCACTACGCGCTGCCGGTGATTGCGCTGTGCATCGTGGTGGGTACGGTGCGAGCCTGGCGGCGTCAGCATTGAGCAACTGCAGATGAAGCACGACCCACTGTAGGAGCCGGCTTGCTGGCGAAAGCGGTAGATCAGTGACCAGGATGTCGCCTGATGCACCGGGTTCGCCAGCAAGCCGGCTCCTACGGATTGCGATCCAGGCCGTGGAATATCGCCGGTGGGAAGGGCATGGCTTTAGTGCCTAAATCCACCCACCCCATTGCAGGATGAAAATCCCGACGTTGGTGGTGACCGCCGCGGCCAGGGTGGTCATGACGATGATCGACGCCGCCAGTTCGTGGTTGCCGTTGGCCGCGCGGACCATGACGAAACTGGCCGATGCCGTCGGTGCGCCGAAGTACAGAAACAGAATCCCCAGCTCGGCGTGACGGAAGCCCAGCAACCACGCACCGAGCGTGCAGATCAGCGGCAGCCAGACCATCTTCATCAGGCTCGCGCTGATCGCCAACGTGCCGCTCTCTCGCAACGACTTCAACGACAGGGTGCCGCCGATGCACATCAGTGCCAGCGGCAGGGTCATCTGCGCCAGGTAGCTGCCGGAGGTGTCGAGCCATTTGGGGAGCGGAATCTGGAAGTAGGCGAACGGCGCCGCGATGACAATGCTGATGATCAGCGGATTGGCCATGACGCTTTTGGTGATGCTCCACGGATCGGACTTGATCACCGGGCTGTAAACCGCCAGCACAACCGTGGACAGGGTGTTGTAGAAAAGAATGACCAGCGCCGCAAGGATTGCACCAAGGGAGATACCGTAGTCGCCATACATGCTCGCCGCCAGCGCGAGGCCGATGACGCCGTTGTTGCCGCGAAACGCCCCTTGAGTGTAGGTGCCACGTTCGGCAAACGGCACGCGGTAAATGGCCCAGCCCCACGACAGCGCGAAACCCGCCAGGGTGGCGACGATGAAGTAGATCAACACGCCCGGCTGAAACGCCGCGTGAAGGTCAGCGTGGATGATCCCCAGAAACAGCAGCGCCGGCATGGTGCAGTTGAATACCAGCGACGAGGCGGTGTGGATGAAGCTGTCGTTGATCCAGCCCACGCGCTTGAGCAACACGCCAAGAAACAGCATCGCGAAGACCGGCGCCGTGATGTTCAGGGTTTCCAGAAAGATTGCCAGCATGCACGCCAAACCCTGAGCCGTCGTTAGGTGGCTAATGATAGGCCAGCGGCGAGGGAAGTGTTACCGGCAATTGCCTGGTTATCGTACGACTGATCAAGAAGCGGGACCGCATTGCCTGTAGGAGCGCGGCTTGTCCCGCGATCGGCTGCGAAGCAGTCGTGAATTCGGTAAATGCGGTACCTCAGACATCACCGTGTTTACAGGTTTTGCTGCCGCTTCGCGCCAGATCGCGGGACAAGCCACGCTCCTACGGGGTATTGCGTCAGGCCTGATTGGCCGGTTGCAGCTTCTTCTCGAATACCGAAACCCCGTCCAGGTCCCGCAGCGTCACGGTCATCTCGCCGCTTTGGCCGTCGATGTTCACCTCACCAAAAAACTGAAACCCGGCAAACGGTGAGGTGTTCTGCGCCGGCGGAGCCTTCTGGAACACCAGCTCAGGGCCGAAGGTTTTGTCCAACGTGTTGGGCCCGAAGCTGCCAGCATTCAACGGGCCGGCAACAAACTCCCAGAACGGGTCGAAATCCTGAAACACCGCTTGATCCGGATGGTAGTGGTGAGCCGCACAGTAATGCACATCGGCGGTCAGCCAGACGGTGTCGCGGACCTTCTGCTGGCGCAGGAACCCCAGCAATTCGGCGACTTCTTGTTCGCGGCCTTTCGGCGCGCCGTCGTCGCCGTTGGCGATGGCCTCCCAACGCATCACCCCCGGGCTGATTTCGCCGTCGGGCACGCCGAGGCCGATGGGCATGTCGGCGGCAATGACTTTCCACTGCGCGCCGGACGCTTGCAGTTCACGCTTGAGCCAGTCCAGTTGCTCGCGGCCTAGAAAAGCGGTGGTCGGCCCGGGCTTGTCGGCCAGATTGGCGTCGTTGCCATCTCGGTAGCTGCGCATGTCGAGTACGAACACGTCCAGCATCGGGCCGTAAGCGATCTTGCGATAGACCCGCCCGCCGTTGTCGGCGCTCTGCAGGCGCATCGGCGCATATTCCAGGAACGCCTGACGACCGCGGGCTGCCAGCAGCTGGATGTCCTTGACCTTGTAGCGGTCGTCGAGCTGCTTGCTCGGTGACCAGTTGTTGGTCACTTCGTGGTCGTCCCACTGCCAGATCTGCGGGACCTCGGCGTTGAAGCGCCGCAGGTTCTCGTCCATCAGGTTGTAGCGGTAGGCGCCGCGGTATTCGTCGAGGGTTTCGGCGACTTTGCTCTTTTCTTCGGTGGTGATGTTGCGCCAGACGCGCCCGCCTTCGGTGACCACTTCGGCAGGCACCGGGCCGTCGGCGTAAATGGTGTCGCCGCTGTGGATGAAGAAGTCCGGCAAGCGCAGGCGCATGGCTTCATAGATGCGCATGCCGCCGATCTCGGGGTTGATGCCGAAGCCCTGGCCGACGGTGTCGCCGCTCCAGACGAAACGGATGTTGCGGCGATTGACCGGCACGCTGCGCAGATGGCCGAACCAGGGTTCGCTGGCGACGCCGGTTTGCGCGTCTTCGAAGAACACGCGGTAGAAGATGGCTTGATCCGCTGGCAGACCGGTCAACTCGACGCGTGCGGTGAAGTCAGTGCGCTGATCGGCGAGCAGCGACACCGTGCGGCGCGGATTGGTGAACATGCTGCGGGTGTCCCATTCGACGACCATGCGCGCAGGCCGGTCGCTGCGACTCCAGACCATGGCGCGGTCGCCCAGCACGTCGCCGGACTGCACGCCGTCGGTCATCTTCGGGCGATCCTTGACCGAAGCAATGACCGCCGGCGCCAGCCCCGGCAACAACAATCCCGCGCCAGCGGCCTGGATGATACGGCGGCGAGTCAGTTCGAACCGGGACATGTTTATCCTCCTCAAGGGAATGCCAAAAGGAGGACGCTAGCAGTGGATTGTTTGCGGGTTATGACAGGGAACTAGATGGCGGGCTTAACGCAAAACTGTAGGAGCGCGCTTGCCCGCGAAGGCGCCGGTACATCCAACACATCTTCAGCGCCTGGGATATCGCATTCGCGGGCAAGCGCGCTCCTACAATTGATCGTGTCCGGCCGCGGAATTCCGGGGCGCACTCAGCCCCTTGTAGGAGTGAGCTTGCTCGCGAAGAGGCAGGAACATCCAACACATCTCCCCCGGCCGGACCGCGCACTTGTAGGACTGGCTTTAGCCGGGAATGCGTCGGCACTCACACCAAAAATCTGATGGCGAACACACCGGCCTCTTCCCGGCTAAAGCCGGTCCTACATGAAAACGCCAGGGGTCAGGCGCCAGCCGGCACCGCGTCAAGCTCTGCGGTTTCAGGCCGTTTCAGCAGCGCGTACAGCACGCCGGTCACGACGCTGCCTGCCACGATCGCCAGCAGGTACAGCAGCGCATGGTTGATCGCATTCGGGATGAGCAGCACGAACAATCCGCCGTGGGGGGCCATCAGCTTGCAGCCGAAGAACATCGACAGCGCACCCGTCAGGGCGCCGCCCACGATGCTTGCCGGGATCACCCGCAGCGGGTCTTTCGCCGCAAACGGAATCGCGCCTTCGGAGATGAAGCACAGTCCCAGCACGAACGCTGCCTTGCCCGCTTCACGCTCGCTCTGGGCAAACTTGCGCCGGGCAATCAACGCGGCGATACCCATACCAATCGGCGGCACCATGCCGGCCGCCATCGTTGCCGCCATCGGCGCGCCGCTGCTCGAGGCCAGCAAGCCCACCGAAAACGCATACGATGCCTTGTTGATCGGCCCACCCAGATCCACGCACATCATCGCGCCCAGCAGCACGCCGAGCAGCACCGCGTTGGCCGTGCCCATGGTGTCGAGAAAGTGGGTCAGCCCTTCGAGCATGCCGGCCACCGGCTTGCCCACCACGTAGATCATCACCAGCCCGGTGAACAGGCTCGCCAGCAGCGGAATGATCAGAATCGGCTTCAGTGCTTCGACACTGGCCGGCAGCTTCGCGTAACGATTGACCGCCCAGGCGCTGTAGCCCGCAAGAAACCCGGCGATGATCCCGCCAATGAAGCCGGCACCCAGGGTGCTCGCCAGCAGCCCGCCGATCATCCCCGGCGCAAGCCCCGGACGGTCGGCAATGGAATAAGCGATGTAACCGGCCAGCAACGGCACCATCAACTGGAACGCTGCGCCCGCGCCGATCTGCTTCAGCGCCGCCGCCAATGTCCCCGGCTCTTCCGCCGCGTGAATGCCGAACACGAACGACAGCGCAATCAGCAAACCACCCGCCACCACCATCGGCAGCATGAACGACACGCCGGTGAGCAGGTGTTTGTAGACACCCGTCTTTTCTTTCTTCGATGACACTTTGGATGCCGAAGCCGTGGATTCGACCTCCGCCTCCGCCAAGGCTTTTTTCAGCGTCGCTTCAGCTTGCTTGAGCGCGATACCGGTGCCGCAGCGATAGATGCGCTTGCCGGCGAAGCGCTCGGTGGCGACTTCGATATCACACGCCAGCAGCACCACATCGGCGTCGGCAATGGCCTGGGCGCTGAGCGGATTACGCGCACCGACCGAGCCCTGCGTCTCAACCTGCAGGTCATAGCCAAGCTTTTTCGCCGCCTGCTGAATCGCCTCGGCCGCCATAAAGGTGTGGGCAACGCCGGTCGGGCACGCCGTCACTGCCACCAGACGCGGTTGTGCGCTGGACGTAGCAGACGGGGCGGAAGTCGCGGTGTGCTCGGTCGCCAGCGCTGCCGCCGAACGCAGAAAGCCGTCGACGTCCTGCAACGCCTGCGCGGGGGTGGCCTGATACAGGCGCTTGCCGGAGAAACGCGCCAGGTCCAGCACGCCGGTGTTGACCACCAACACCCAGTCCGCCGCTTCGATGTCGCCCGGCGACAGCTGCTTCTCCGGATGGCGCGGATCGTGGATCTCGACGCTGGTGCTCCACCCTTGGCGCTGGGCCGCCGCGTCCAGCAGACGGGCACTGAGGACGCTGCTGATTTTGCCGTTCGGACAGGCCGTAACGATGGCTAACTTCATCACACTTCCTCTCTTGTTATGCCGTCAGGACGCGGACGTTGACGCCGCTTTCCAGACGTTTCAATTGCGCCGGATCATTGATGCCAAAGCCGATCTGAGTGACGGCCATGGCCGCAATGGCTGTGGCAGTCCGCAAGGTTTGCTCGGGTTTGTGCCCGCAGAGCAAGCCGTGAACCATGCCGGCCAGCAGCGAATCCCCCGCGCCGACCGTGCTGGCGACAGTGACCTTGGGTGGTAGCGCCTGAAGCGCCACGTCGGCACTGAACCAGTGAACGCCTTCAGAGCCTTGGGAAATCACCACGTGCTCGATGCCACGCTGGCGCAGGTCAGCTGCGGCCTCCGCTTGGGCGGCGATGGAAATGATCGGCGCATCGAGGGCGTCGGCCAGTTCTTCGGTGTTGGGTTTAATCATCCACGGTGACGCTTCCAGGCCGGCGCGCAAGGCTTCGCCGCTGGTGTCCAGCGCCACTTTCAGGCCCATGGCGTTGAGGCGCAGCAACAGGGTTTTCAGCCACTGCGCGCTCACGCCACGGGGCAGACTGCCGGCCACGATCACCGCATCAAAACCCGACGCGATCTGCTCGACCCGAGCGGCCAGCGCCTGTTGCGCCTGGGCGCTGACCTCCGGGCCCGGGCCGTTGAGGTCGGTGATGCGCCCGCTGCTTTCGGCCAGCTTGATGTTGCTGCGCGTCTCCCCCGGCACCCGCACGAACTCATCGACGAAGCCGCGCTTGGCGAACAGCGTTTCGAAAGGCTGCTGGTTATCGACGCCGAGGAAGCCGGCAACGGTCAGGTCATGGCCCAGGTCAGCCAGCACCTGAGCGACGTTGATGCCTTTGCCCGCCGCGTGGCTGAGCATGGCGTCGCTGCGGTTGACCTGGCCGATCTGCAACGGGCCCAACTGCACGGTCAGGTCCAGCGCGGGGTTCATGGTCAATGTCAGAATTTTCGCCATTACAGCCCCTCCACGAGGGCACGCACGTCCGCCGCGCTGCCAACGGCCAGGGCCGCCTGCGCAAGTTTCCGGGCTTCTATCAGATTCAATTCACGGACGCAGGCTTTGACTTCGCCGATGCTCCGCGCCGAGACGCTCAACTCATCCACACCCAGACCGACCAGCACCGGCACGGCCAGAGGATCAGCGGCCAATTCGCCGCAGACGCCCACCCACTTGCCATTGGCATGGGCCGCGCGCACGGTGATGTCGATCAGTTGCAACACCGCCGGGTGCAGGCCATCGGCCTGGGCGGACAGGGTCGGGTGACCGCGATCAATGGCCATCGTGTACTGGGTCAAGTCGTTGGTGCCGACGCTGAAGAAGTCCACTTCCTTCGCCAGCACCGGTGCCAGCAGCGCCGCCGACGGCACTTCGATCATGATCCCCAGTTGCAGGTCGGCAACGGGGATCTCCAGACGCAGACGCTCGGTCATGTCGCGGGCCTGACGCCATTCTTCAACGGTACCCACCATCGGGAACATGATGCGCAACGGGCGATTGTCCGCCGCACGCAACAACGCGCGCAGCTGGCTTTCCATGATGTCCGGGCGCTGCAAGGTCAGGCGAATGCCGCGTACGCCGAGAAACGGGTTTTCTTCTTTATCGATGGGCCAGTACGGCAGCGGTTTGTCGCCGCCGACGTCCAGGGTGCGAACCACCAGCGGGCGGCCGTCGAGGTCAGTGAGCACGCGACGGTATTCCGCTTCCTGGGTCGCTTCATCCGGCGCGGAACTGTGGGCCATGAACAGCAATTCGGTGCGCAGCAGGCCAATCCCTTCCGCGCCCTGCTCCACGGCTGCCGGCGTACCGGCGCTGTCACCGATGTTGGCGAAGACCTCAACGGCATGGCCGTCCTGGGTGATCGCCGGCTCCATGCGCAGGGCCGCGGCCGCCTTCAGGCGTTGCTCGCGGGTGTCGCGGTCCTGCAAGGCGCGCTGCAGGGTCGCTTCGTCCGGCGCGACGTCGAGACGCCCACGCTGGCCGTCGATCAACAACTGAGTGCCGGATTTGATCAGCAACACCGCATCGCCGGCACCGACCAGCGCCGGAATGCCCAACGCCCGGGCAACGATGGCGCTGTGGGCCGTGGCGCCGCCGCGCGCGGTCAGGATACCGGCGACACGGGCAGGGTCCAGACGCGCGACGTCGGACGGACCGACTTCATCCATCACCAGAATGTACGGTTCTTCGGGCTCAACCAGATCCTCGACACCACATATCTGCGCCAATACGCGGCGACCGACATCCCGCAGGTCAGCGGCACGTTCGGCCAGCAGCACGTCTTTGAGTTGTTCCTGCTGACGCGCAGCAGTCTCGATGACATTCATCCATGCCGCAGCGGCGCTTTCGCCCTGTTTCAGGCGCTGGGCCACTTCGTCGACCAGTTCAGGATCGGAGAGCATTTCCTGGTGGGTGACGAAAATTTCGCGAATGGCCTTCGCCTTACTGCGCTGAATCAATTGCTCGATGTCGACGCGCACCTGCGCCAGGGCGCTGTGCAGGCGTTCGTGTTCGACGCTTTGCGATTCGCCCTTCGCCGGGTAATCGAACACCGGCAGAACATGCACGTGGGCCGGGCCGACGGCGATACCGGGCGCAGCAGGAACGGCCTGAATCTGGGAGCCAGCAGCGGGGGCGCTGAGGGTTTTCTCCACAACTGCCGGTGCGGCTGCGGCTTCGGTGTGGGTCGGCAACGGCTGGATTTCTTCGCCCAAGCCTTCGAGCACCGCGGCGATCAACGCAGGCAAGGCGTCGGCAGCAATCGTCGGTTCGGCAATGAACTCAAGGGACTGACCGCGCTGCACGCCGAGGCTCAGCAGTTTGCTCAGGCTCTTGGCGGACACAGGATTTTCGGTGCCATCGACGATGCGCACACGGATGTCGCCCTCAAAACCCTTCGCCAACTGCGCGAGGATTTTCGCCGGACGCGCATGCAGGCCGTGGGCATTGGCCAGGGTCACGCGCTCGCTCGGCCAGTCTGGCGGCACGTCGCCGCCCAACGCCTGAAGCACAGCGCGACTGCTGGTCGCCTCACCCAGTACGTGGCCGCGACCTTCGATCAGCAACGCGCAAAGACGTTCGAGCAGTGCCTGGTGGGACTCGCCCAGACTGGCGAGGCAGAAAAGGCCCGTCAGCGACTGGCCCAGATGCCGCATCGGCTTGTCCGGGGTGACGAAGGCCAGGCCGGGCTTGTTGACCATCTGCTCGCTGTGCAGCCACCAGAGACCTTCGCCCAACGGCAGCGGTTCGACCTGTTGCAGCACGGCGGCGAAACCGTTGTTCACGCACTCGGCCTTGCGCAGCAGACGGGCGCCGCGCCAGACCAGTTCTTCGAAATCATCAACCATGACGCCCAGGCTGATCATCTGCGCATCGAGGGCCAACTCCTGTGGCGCACCCTGCAGCAGTTTGAGCAGCGACTCGGGGTCCTTCGCCTGACGCAACGCTTCGCCCAGGTCGTTTTCACCGAGGGCGCGAGTCAGCAGTTGGAGCAGGCGCAAATGCTCGTCGGACTTGGCGGCGATGCCGATCGCCAGATAAACCATTTGCCCGTCGCCCCAGTCCACGCCTTCGGGGAATTGCATCAGGCGCACGCCGGTGGCAAACACCTGGTCGCGGGTCTGTGGCGTGCCGTGGGGAATGGCGATGCCTTGGCCCAGAAAGGTTGAGCCTTGTTGCTCGCGGGCCTGCAGGCCTTCAAGGTAGCCGGCAGCCACCAGGCCGTCGGCGACGAGCAGGTCAGCCAGCAGTTGCAACGCGGCTGGCTTGTCCACCGCCGACTGGTCCATGGAAATTTGCTCTATGGTCAGCTCGAGCATTGCGTTCTCCTGTGCTGCGCGGGGTCGCGCCAGATTCTTGTTGTAGGACCGGTCGTAGACACCGATGACTGACGGTTTGCGAATATTGAATGCGGCATTCAGAGGTGCGATTGGGCAAAAAGTGCCATAAACAGGCCTGCTGAATCGTTTAATCTAAAGTGCCGCGCACGTTACTTGATAATCCCGGCGGTTTGAAGCTCATCCGGTCGAATCGTGTAGGAAACATCCTGAGCGGGCCACATGCTTCCTACGAGGCGACGGCCTGCTGTCATGATGGCTGTTAATCGGTGAAAATCCCTGCCACGGTAGTTCAGCTCCCACTTTTGCTTCTCATCACGAAAGGATGCCCGGCTTGAAACTCAGTGATATTGCGCGTCTGGCCGGTGTTTCTGTGACCACGGCCAGCTACGTGATCAACGGAAAGGCCGAACAGCAACGTATCAGCAGTGCAACGGTCGAGCGCGTGCGCGCGGTGGTCGACGCCCACGGCTTTCGGCCCAACCCGCAGGCGGCCGGGCTGCGCAGCCGGCATACCCGAACCTTGGGTTTTATCCTGCCCGACCTGGAAAACCCCAGTTACGCCCGTATCGCCAAACAACTGGAACAAGGCGCCCGCGCGCGCGGGTACCAATTGCTGATCGCCAGTTCAGACGACGATCCCATCAGCGAGTTGCAGTTGCTGCAGCTGTTTCGTGCGCGACGCTGCGATGCGCTGTTCGTCGCCAGTTGCCTGCCGGCCAGCGATGACAGCTACCGCGCGCTGCAGCAGCAAGGGACGCCGGTCATCGCCATCGACCGGGAGATGGACCCGGCGCACTTCTGCTCGGTGGTCAGCGACGACCACGACGCCAGCCAGCAACTGACCCGCAGCCTGCTGGAGATCAAGCCCCGGCACATCGCCCTGATCGGCGCACGGCCAGAGCTGAGCGTCAGTAAGGCCCGGGCCAGCGGCTTCGAAGACGCGCTGGAGGGGTTCGAAGGCTCGGTGATCATCGAGCACGGCGAGGCGTTCAGCCGTGACTGTGGCCAGCAACTGGCAAACGACATGTTTGACCGTCTGGGGTATTTCCCCGACGCGCTGATCACCACGTCCTACGTCCTGCTGCAAGGGGTGTTCGATCTGTTACACCAGCGCCGCCTGAATCCGGATCAACTTCATCTGGGGACATTCGGTGACACGCAGCTGCTGGACTTTTTGCCATTGCCGGTCAATGCCATGGCTCAGCAGCATCAGTTGATCGCTGAAAAAGCCCTGGCGCTGGCGTTGTCGGCCATCGAGCAGGATCAGTACGAACCGGGCGTGCATGCCATCGTGCGGACATTCAAACAGCGGATTCACGAGGCGTAAGCAACGTGCGACTGATCGACACCCACACGCACCTGGACTTCGACGATTTCGACGCCGACCGCGACGCCGTGCTCGCCAACAGCCGGCAGCTGGGTGTCGAGCGCATCGTGGTGTTGGGCGTCTATCAGCGCAATCTTCAACGGGTGTGGGATCTGGCGCTCAGTGAGCCTTCGGTGTACGCCGCGCTGGGCTTGCACCCGGTCTTCCTCGATGAGCATCAGCCCGAGCATGTGCAGCAACTGCGCGACTGGCTGACGCGGCTGGCCGGGCATCCCAAGCTGTGCGCCGTGGGTGAGATCGGTCTGGATTACTACATCGAATCCCTGGACCGCCCGCGACAACAGACCTTGCTCGACCAGCAGTTGCAAATGGCAGCGGACTTCAACCTCCCTGCCCTGCTCCACGTGCGCCGCAGCCACGCCGACACCATCGCTGCGCTCAAGCGATTCAAGCTCAGGCGCTGCGGCATCGTTCACGCCTTCGCCGGCAGCCGTGAGGAAGCCCGGGAATACATCAAGCTGGGTTACAAGCTGGGGCTGGGCGGTGCGGCGACCTGGCCGCAAGCCTTGCGCATGCATCGGGTGATCGCCGGTCTGCCGCTGGAAAGCGTTGTGCTGGAAACCGATTCCCCGGACATGGCGCCGGCAATGTTTCCGGGCATGCGCAACAGCCCCGAGCATCTTCCCGATATCTGCGCGGCCATCGCCGATCTCATGAACATACCTGCCGACAAGCTGGCAGCGGCGAGCACCCGCAACGCGCGGGATGTGTTCGGCTGGGACTGAAACCTGTCGCCGATTTCATGTTGTGAGAAGAAATTTCAAAGACGCAGCGCGGTCCCTTGGGTGTCTCTCTTGGTAAACGAAGGAAACCCGTTAATGAAATTCTCGAAGTTCGCGCAGGCTCTGTCGCAGTGGTCCGGCAGCCCACGAACCTTCCTCGTGGCGATTGCGCTGATCTGTGTGTGGGCCGTGACCGGACCATTCTTCCACTACAACGACACCTGGCAGCTGATCATCAACACGTCCACGACCATCATCACTTTTTTGATGGTTTTTCTGATTCAGAACACCCAGAACCGCGACACCGATGAGATGCATATCAAGATCGACGAACTGCTGCGCGTGACCAAAGACGCGCAGAACGCCGTGCTGAGCCTGGATAACCTCGATCAGAAGGAACTGCACGCGCTGCGCAAGAAGTACAAGGCAATGGGCGAAGGCGTAGAGTTTGATCACACCGAAGCATTTCCGGAGCCGGAACCTGATGCGCGTGAAGAGAAAGCGCAGTTGGTGACCAGCCGCTGAGGCGCCAGAAGCTCACACATTGTGAGAGCCGCCTTGCTCGCGAATGGGTTGGTCAACAATATCTGCGTTGTATGGTTTGACGCGTTCGCCAGCAAGCCGGCTCCTACGGTGGATCTGCGTCAAACCCGAAGTCTGAGTTGTATGGAGATCCGTAGGCGCCGGCTTGCTGGCGAAGGCGGTGGGTCAGCAACGGCAGTGTTGTCTGATCTGGCGCGTTCGCGGGCAAGCGCGCTCCTACAGTGGGTCGGTGTCAGACCCCAAGTCTGAGTTGTATGTAGATCCGTAGGAGCCGGCTTGCTGGCGAAGGCGGTGGGTCAGCAACGGCAGCGTTGTATGGTTTGACGCGTTCGCCAGCAAGCCGGCTCCTACAGTGAGTCGGTGTCAAACCCCAGGTCTGAGTTGTATGAAAATCCTTAGGAGCCGGCTTGCTTATGTAATCGGCGCCGGGTTGAACAGGGTGATGTCGTTGTGCAGACGGTAGTGCTCGGTCCAGGTCTTTTTCTTGCCGCTGGCCACGTCGAGATAAAAGTGGAACAGCTCCCAACCCAGGTCCTCGATGCTTGCGCGCCCGGTCGCAATGCGCCCGGCATCGATGTCGATCAGGTCCGGCCAGCGTTGGGCCAGCTCGGTGCGGGTCGACACTTTCACCACCGGTGACATCGCCAGACCATACGGCGTACCGCGTCCGGTGGTGAACACGTGCAGGTTCATCCCGGCCGCCAGTTGCAGCGTCCCGCAGACGAAGTCGCTCGCCGGCGTTGCGCAGAAGATCAGGCCTTTGCGCGTCACGCGTTCGCCAGGGCCAAGCACCCCGTTGATCGCGCTGCTGCCGGACTTGACGATTGATCCCAGCGATTTCTCGACGATGTTCGACAGCCCGCCCTTCTTGTTCCCCGGCGTGGTGTTGGCGCTGCGGTCCGCTTCGCCCTTGGCCAGATAACGGTCGTACCAGTCCATTTCACGAACCAGTCCTTCAGCGACTTCCATGTTTTCCGCGCGGGAGGTCAGCAGGTAGATGGCGTCACGCACTTCGGTCACTTCCGAAAACATCACCGTCGCGCCCGCGCGCAGCAGCAAGTCCGAGGCATAACCCAGTGCAGGGTTGGCGGTGATGCCGGAAAACGCATCGCTGCCGCCGCACTGCATGCCCAGAATCAATTCCGACGCCGGCACGGTTTCGCGACGGCGCTGGTCGAGCTTCTTCAAGCGCGTCTCAGCCAATTCCATGATCTGCTCGATCATCTCGTTGAAGCCGTGTTTGGAGTCCTGCAGGCGATACAGCCAGGGCTCGCTCAGATCAACCGAGGCATCGTCGGCGTGCATGACCTGATCGGCCTGCAACTTCTCGCACCCCAGGCTGATCACCAGCGCCTCGCCACCCAGGTTCGGGTTGCGCGCCAGATTGCGTACGGTGCGGATCGGGATGTACGCGTCCTTGGCAGTGATGGCGACGCCGCAGCCGTAGCTGTGGGTCAGCGCCACCACGTCATCGACGTTCGGGTATTTGGGCAGCAGCTCTTCGCGGATGCGCTTGACGGCGAAATCCAGAACCCCGGTGACGCACTGCACCGTCGTGGTGATACCCAGGATATTGCGCGTGCCGACGGTGCCGTCGGCGTTGCGGTAACCCTCGAAGGTGAAGCCTTCCAGCGGCTCCCCCCTGACCGGCACGGCATCGGACATAGGCAGACTGTCCAGCGCCGGCGCTGACGGCATGCGCAGCTGATCTTCCTTGACCCAACTGCCCTTTGGGATCGGCTGCAGCGCATAGCCGATGGTGTGGCCGTAACGAATGATCGGCTCCCCTTCGGCGATGTCCACGGTGTTCACCTTGTGGCTCTGCGGCACATTGTCGACGGTCACCAGACCGTTATCGAATTCAGTCCCCGCCGGAACGCCCTGGTCATTGACCACGACGACGACGTTATCAAGCGCGTGCAAGCGAATGTAACGCGGCGAGTCGGCATGCTGGATCAAGTTCATCACGGTTTTTCCTCAGAGTTTCGCTTGAGAAAGCTCGGCTTCACTGGCCGGCAAGGCACCCTTCGTTGGGGTGTCCTTGAGTTCTACACGTTTGATTTCACCGACGATGAAGATGTAGCTGATCACCGCCACCAGCGCGTTGGCGCCGACGAACACCAGGGCCCATTTGAACGAACCGGTGGTGCTGATGATGTAGCCAATGACGATCGGGGTGGTGATGGAAGCGATGTTACCGAACATGTTGAACAGACCGCCGCTCAAACCGGCGATTTGTTTCGGCGATGCGTCGGACATGACCGCCCAGCCCAGTGCGCCCACGCCCTTGCCGAAGAAGGCCAGTGCCATGAAGCCCACGACGACCCATTCGATGTCGACATAGTTGCAGGTCACGATCGAGGTCGACAGCAGCAAGCCACCGATGATCGGCGCCTTGCGGGCGAAGGTCAGCGAGTGGCCTTTGCGCAGCAGGTAATCGGAGATGATCCCGCCGAGCACGCCGCCGATGAACCCGCAGATGGCGGGCAGCGAAGCGATGAAGCCCGCCTTGAGGATGGTCATGCCGCGTTCTTGAACCAGGTACACCGGGAACCAGGTCAGGAAGAAGTAGGTGATGCCGTTGATGCAGTATTGAGCCAGGTAAATGCCGAGCATCATGCGGTTGGTCAGCAACTGACGCACGTAGTCCCATTTCGGACCGCTGGCCGAGCCTTTGCCCTTGTCCTGATCCATGTCGACCATGCCGCCGTTGTTGGCGATGTGATCGAACTCTTCCTTGTTGATCTTCGGATGGTTGCGCGGGCTGTGGATAACTTTCAGCCAGATCAGCGAGAACAGGATGCCGATGCTGCCCATCACGATGAACACGTGCTGCCAGCCGAAGGTGTAGACGATCCAGCCCATGATCGGGGCGAAAAGGACGGTGGCGAAGTATTGCGCCGAGTTGAAGATCGCCGAGGCCGTGCCGCGTTCAGACGTCGGGAACCAGGCCGCCACGATACGGGCGTTGCCGGGGAACGACGGTGCTTCGGCCAGGCCGACCATGAAGCGCAGGGCGAACAGCAGGAAGATGGCGGTGGAGAGACCGAATTCACCCACATAGCCTTGCAGCACGGTGAACAGCGACCAGGTGAAAATGCTCATTGCGTAGACTTTCTTGGAGCCGTAACGGTCCAGAAGCCAGCCGCCGGGGATCTGGCCGGCGACATACGCCCAACCAAATGCGGAGAAGATAAAACCGAGGGTGACGGCGTCGATGCCAAGGCTTTTTTGCAGGCTGGAGCCCGCGATGGCGATGGTTGCACGGTCGGCGTAGTTGATCGTGGTCACCAGAAACAGCATGAGCAAGATCAAGTAGCGGACGTGAGTCGGCTTGGTTTTCAGCATGTTCGAAACTCCCACTAATTATTTTTTTGTGCGGGTAAACGATCTTATGTGTGTGCTGCTCGCCTCTGCCCCTAAAACAGATGCGATGTGAAGCGGTACTGCCAGGTATCCGATAGCGAAGCCCCGAGGGCAAAAAACCGCTGATCACCCAGCGGTTTTGCGAGAACGGGGCTGTTACTGCTTGCCCTGCTTGTCCATCAACGCAGCCAGCATGTCCACTTCGTCCGAAGTCAGGTCAGTCAGCGGCGCGCGAACAGGACCTGCGTCATAACCGGCAAGCTTGGCGCCCGCCTTGACGATGCTCACGGCGTAGCCGTGTTTGCGGTTACGGATGTCCAGGTACGGCAGGAAGAAATCGTCGATCAACTTGCCAACGGTCTCGTGATCGTCTTTGGCGATGGCGTGGTAGAAGTCCATGGCCATTTTCGGCAGGAAGTTGAACACTGCCGACGAGTAGACCGGCACGCCCAGTGCCTTGTAGGCGGCGGCATAGACTTCAGCGGTCGGCAGGCCACCCAAGTACGAGAAGCGGTCGCCCAGACGACGGCGGATCGAAACCATCAGTTCGATATCACCCAGGCCATCTTTGTAGCCGATCAAGTTCGGGCAGCGCTCGGCCAGTTGCTCGAGCAGCGCAGGCGTGAGGCGGCAGACGTTACGGTTGTAGACGACGACGCCGATCTTGACCGATTTGCAGACCGCTTCAACGTGGAGGGCAACGCCGTCCTGGCTGGCTTCGGTCAGGTAATGAGGCAACAGCAGCAGGCCTTTGGCACCCAGACGCTCGGCTTCTTGAGCCATCTGAATCGCCTGGCGGGTCGGACCACCGACGCCAGCCAGAATTGGCACTGTGGTTTCGCAGGTGTCGACGGCAGTCTTGATGATTTCGGAATATTCGTCGCCAGTCAGGGAGAAGAACTCACCTGTGCCGCCAGCCGCGAACAGCGCAGAGGCGCCGTACGGAGCAAGCCATTCCAGACGCTTGATGTAGCCAGCGCGGTGGAAGTCGCCCTGGGCATTGAAATCGGTAACCGGGAAGGAAAGCAGACCGTGAGAGAGGATGGACTTCAGTTCTTGTGGATTCATTATTCGAACACCCTGGGGAGCTATTTTTGTGGATGAAGCACCAGTCCTGTGCTGATGTCGTAAGTCATCGTACAACTGGTAGGGAGATCACTCAATAGCGTTTTGAAATATTTATGACGGGTGAGGATGAGTGGTGAACATGAGGGATGACAGGATGGGCGACGGCCCCTGACTGTTGGACGTGGCAGCCGTTGCTTAGAGCCGTTTGTAGGAGCGCGCTTGCCCGCGAAAGCGTTTCTCCAGACGCCGCTGCGCAACATGACTCACCGCCTTCGCGGGCAAGCGCGCTCCTACACTTGATCAGCGTCTCCTGTGAGTCCGCGACCAGGCGAACCGTCGCAGGTCGTAGAAGTGAGCTTGCTCGCGAACGCATTTCTCCAGACACCGCTGCGCTGAATGACCCGCCGCATTCGCGGGCAAGCGCGCTCCTACATTTGATCAGCGTCGCCTGCGGATCCGCGACTCGTCGCAGGCTGTAGGAGTGAGCTTGCTCGCGATCTGGCGCGAAGCGGCAGCATCCTTGTGAATGCGGCATGTCGGAACGAACTGCAGCTTCAGTTTTACGACTGCTGCGCAGCCGA
This sequence comes from Pseudomonas sp. NPDC078416, assembly GCF_050268485.1. Taxonomy (NCBI): domain Bacteria; kingdom Pseudomonadati; phylum Pseudomonadota; class Gammaproteobacteria; order Pseudomonadales; family Pseudomonadaceae; genus Pseudomonas; species Pseudomonas sp. NPDC078416. The sequence continues at coordinate 92,484 of NZ_JBNNGV010000011.1, forward strand.
TCGCAAGCAAGCTCACTCCTACGGCATATGGCCAAAATCAACCGCTTTCACCGCCCTCTCGGATTATTCCGTAGTCCAGTGATCCAGACGTTGTAGTCCTTCTCTGAAACTGCTCGCGCACCTGCCTGGAAAACCTTCTGCGGGGCGCGCCACGTCGCTAGAGTCGTCAAGGAGAACATCAGCGCAAATCCACTGAAAATCGTGAGCAATCAATTGTTAAAAGCACTCATCATCGTTGGAAAAGTAACGTTCACCTTGGGCCTTACAACCTTGCTTACGCGGTGGGCAATGAGCCTATGGCCGATACCGTGGATCCTTCATACCGACTGGGGAATGCGCGCCTATTTATGGCTGCAAAGACTCTTCGACATGTATGGATGCGAAGACGGCGAAGACATGCTCATTCTCTTGACGCTCAGCGTGACGCTTATTGCTTCAACGCTGACATGCGTAGCGCTCACCAAAGCCCTGCGGAATTTGAGGCGCTCACGGGTAGATCCAAACGTCGAATAACCCAGCCATAACCCTGTTCGATCAAAGGCACCGCAGCAATGCGATACCCTATCAATCAATCCACCTCAAGCCCGCTGCGATTCAGCCTCTTCATGGGCATGGCGCAGCCGCTCGCGGCTGTTGGTCAGGTGCAGGCGCATGGCGGCGCGGGCGGCGTCGGAGTCTTGGCGCGCGATGGCGTCGTAGATTTCCTCGTGCTCGCGGCTCAGGCGGCTCATGTAGTGCTGGTTGTCGTCGTGGGCAAGGCGCGCGGAGTTCAGGCGCGTGCGGGGAATGATGCTCGTGCCCAAGTGATTCATGATGTCGGTGAAGTAGCGGTTGCCGGTCGACAGGGCGATTGCCATGTGGAACTGGAAATCAGCACCCACGGCATCGCTGGCATGGGCCGCGCTTTCGTTGAGTGCGTCGAGGGCGGCGCGCATGTCGGCCAGTTGTTCGGCGGATCGGCGTTGAGCAGCAAGGCCCGCGGACTCGACTTCAAGACTGATGCGCAGCTCAAGAATCGCCAGGACGTCACGCAGGGTGACGATGGTCGCAGGGTCGATACGGAAACCGCTCGGGCTTGGCGTGTCGAGTACAAAGGTGCCGATGCCGTGCCGGGTCTCCACCAGCCCGGACGCCTGCAAGCGGGAGATGGCCTCGCGTACGACCGTTCGGCTGACGCCCTGCTCTTCCATGATGGCAGACTCGGTAGGCAGCTTATCGCCGCGTTTGAGTCCGCCAGTGCGAATGCGCTCGGACAGTTCGGTAACCAATTCCTGCGCGAGACTGCGGTGCTTTCGGCGGGCGCGAGGCGGAGCACTCTGATTTTCCATATCCAACATGCATCTCTAAATACACTGAACGCTGATGATAGCTCACCGGGTTGTGCGATCACACCGCAAACCCGGCAAGGTTCTAGAGTGTTGACGACACTTTACCCTCAAAGTGCCGTTTCGGTGAGCGGCTGCTCATGCAGCTGGCCGCCCTCGATGCGCACGTGCCGACGATGGAACCGCTTGAGACTGCTGCGGTGGCCGATGCTGAGCAAGGTCACGCCCGGCAACTCGTCCAGCAACGCCTGGTACAGCGCGGCTTCATCCTCTTCGTCCATCGCTGACGTGGCCTCATCCAGGTACAACCAGTCCGGCGCGAACAACAGGGCGCGGGCGAACGCCACGCGCTGTTGCTCACCCGGCGACAGCATGCGCTGCCAATGTTCGCTCTCGTCCAGACGCGGAATCAGGTGACCCAGGCGGCAGGTTTCCAGCACTTGCGCGAAACGCTCGGCCGGATAGACCTCGGGCGCCTGTGGATAACTTAACGCCTCACGCAGCGTGCCGATCGGCAGATACGGCTTTTGCGGCAGGAAGAACGCACGATTGGCCGGTAATTTCACCGCACCGTGGCCGTCTTTCCACAACCCGCCCATCGCCCGCAGCAGCGTACTTTTGCCACTGCCGGAGCGGCCGCTGAGCATGACCTTTTCGCCGGCTGCAATGCTGATGTTGGCGTTGTTCAGGAGCTGGCGACCGCCGGCGAGGGACAGCGCCAGACCTTGGAGCTGCAAGGCGTCGCTGTCATGACTGACCTTGATGGCCGGCACGCGCGCTTCGTTTTCGTCCATGGCCTGACGGAAGCTGAGCAGACGATCACAGGTGGCGCGCCACGACGCCAGTTGGGTGTATGCGTCGATGAACCAGCTGAAATTCTCCTGCACGTTACCGAACGCCGAGTTGATCTGCATCAGCTCGCCCAGCTCGATCTTGCCGGCAAAATAACGCGGCGCGGCCACCACAAAGGCGAAGACGATGGCGATCTGCGAGTAACCGGCGGTAAAGAACGTCAGGCGCTTCTGCACCTTCATGATCGTCCAGAAGTTACTCCAGACCATGCCGAAGCGCGCGCTCAGGCGCTGATTCTCGTTGGCCTCGCCGTCCGAAAGGGCGATGCTTTCGGCGTTTTCACGCACGCGCACCAGCGAAAAACGCATGTCGGCTTCGTAACGCTGTTGCTGGTTGCTCAGGACGATCAGGCGTTTGCCGATCAGGTGAGTCAGCAAGCTGCCGACCGCTGCATAAATAAGCGCGGCCCAGAACATGTAGCCGGGAATGGTGATGCCAAAGAGCTCGATGCTGCCGGACACACCCCACAGAATCACCGAGAACGACACCAGACTGACCACGGTGCGCAGCAGCCCGAGACTCAGGCTAAGGGTGTCGGACGTGAAGTTGTTGAGGTCTTCGGACAGACGCTGGTCAGGGTTATCGGTGTAACCGCCCTGCTCCAGCCGGTAGTAGTTCTTGTGCGCGAGCCATTTGGCGAAGTGCTGTTCGGTCAGCCAGCGACGCCAGCGGATGGTCAGCATCTGGGTCAGATAGAGACGGTACACCGCGCCAAGAATGGCGATGGCGGCAATGCCGCAGAAATACAAAATCAGGTGCGTGAAGGCCCCCAGATCCTTGTTCTGCAGCGCGTTGTAGAAGTCGCGATACCAGCTGTTGACCAGCACCGAAATAAACACGCTGAACAGCGACAGCACGATCACTGCGATCAGCAGCACCCAGGCCATGCCTTTTTCTTCGCTGCGCCAGTAAGGCGTCACCAGCTTCCAGACCCGGGAAAAGAAATTCCCGTTTACAGCGTCATTGACCCTGGATTCGTCTACATCAAAATTCATGGCAAAAAGCTCGGCAGCGGGCAGTTATAGGCGTTTGGCGCCAATGTGCCAGACGCCACAGACGATCTTCCATGAATAAATCTTTAAGAAGCAGTCCCTGCTTAACGACGGACCGGGCGCTTCTGCAACTTGCGCTGCAAGGTGCGCCGATGCATGCCCAAAGCACGCGCCGTCGCCGAAATATTACCTTCGTGCTCGGTCAGCACGCGCTGAATGTGCTCCCACTGCAAGCGGTCCACCGACATCGGGTTTTCCGGTACCAGGGTGTCAAGGTCGGCGTGTTCGGACAGCAGCGCTGCCAGCACGTCATCGGCATCGGCGGGTTTGCACAGGTAGTTGCAGGCGCCACGCTTGATCGCTTCGACCGCCGTGGCGATGCTCGAATAACCGGTCAGGATCAACACGCGCATTTCCGGGTCCAGCTCCAGCAGCTTGGGCAGCAGCACCAGCCCCGAGTCGCCTTCCATTTTCAGGTCGACGGCGGCGTAGTCCGGAATGTCCTGCTGGGCGAGGGCCAGGCCCTCGTCGGCGGAACCGGCGGTGCTCACGCGAAAGCCACGGCGCGCCATGGCTCGTGCCATCACGCGGGTGAAAGTGGCGTCATCGTCCACCAGCAGCAGGTGCGGCAGTTCTTCGCCTTCAACCTGAATGTCGTCAGTCATGCTTCATCTCCTCGTGCGTCACGGGGCAGGCGCAGCTCGGTAAGCGTACCGCCCTCCTCGTGAGGATAGAGTTTCACCGAGCCGCCCGCGCGGGTCACGCTGGCCTTACTCAAGAACAGGCCAAGGCCGAAGCCTTTGCCCTTGGTGGTAAAAAAGGGTTTGCCGATCTGCTCGGCGATGGCCAACGGGACGCCGGCGCCATGATCGCGGATGCTGATGCGGATTTCAGTAGCGGTCCAGTCCAGATTCACCTCAAGCCCTTCGGCGCAGGCGTCGGCAGCGTTGTTGAGCAGGTTCAGCAGCGCCTGGGTCAGATCCGGCGGCGGCGCCAGCATCGGCACGTCGCCCTGCCCCAGACGCTGAAAGCGGTAAGTGGCTTCCGGGCGCATCAGGTGCCAGCGGTTGAGCGCCTGATCGAGCCAGTGGGTGACGGTCTGTTCCTGGACCGAGAGCCGACGATTCGCTTCGGCGGCGCGAACCAGTTGCTGCAACGTCTCTTTGCACAGTTTGACCTGATCCTGCAGCACCGAAAGATCTTCCTGCAGCGCAGGGTCCTTGTGGTCCTGCCGCATTTCCTTGAGCAGCACGCTCATGGTCGCCAGCGGCGTACCGAGTTCATGGGCGGCGCCGGCGGCTTCGGTCGCCACCGCGAGCAATTGCTGGTCGCGGGCGCCTTCCTCGCGGCGCAAGGCACGCATGTGCTCCTGACGGCGCAGCTCTTCGGCCATGCGCGCGGCAAAAAACGTGATCACCCCGGCCGCCAGCGCGAAGCTCAGCCACATGCCGTAGATCTGCATGTTCTCGCGGGCCACGAAGGCATCCAGCGGGAAGAACTTAGCCAGCATCAGGGTGTACAGCGCCAGGGCGATGCCTGACAGGATCAGCGAATAACGCCACGGCAGTGTCACGGCGGCGATGGTCAGCGGCACCAGATAATAAGAAACGAAGGGATTGGTCGAGCCGCCGGAGAAGTAAAGCAGCGCGCTGTGGATAAACAGGTCGAACGCCAGTTGCACGGCGTATTCGAGCTCGGTCACCGGCCACGAGGTGCGCAGGCGAATGGCCGTCAGCAGGCAGACAATCGCCGAGAAACCCAGGGTGATGTCCAGCTGTAGCCAGGGCAGCGGCAGCAGATCGAACAGATAGGCGAACCCCACCGAGCCCGCCTGCGCACCCAGCACCAGAATGCGGATGAACGTCAGGCGCCAGAGGTTCTGACGGGTAGCGGAAAGCAGTTGCAAGGGGGCGAGCATGAGCTCTCCTGATGAGCGCTCCAGGCGAATCGGAGCGAGTATAACCAATGCGACAACAGTTGCCGTCAAAGTGCGTCAAAGCGCCACATCCATTTTCAGGTGTGCGCGGCCATGCAGGAACAAGCCCCCGGCTTCACAGTCAGATGGGCATCCGTCCGCCGAGGGCTTGCAAAACGCCTCGGGACGGTTCGCCAAACAAGGAGTTTTTATGTTCAGCCTTCGCCCCACTGCCACATTGTTCACCCTCGGCGCACTCGCGCTGGCCAGCACCCCTGCCCTCGCCGACGACGTTCACTACAACCAGGTTTCAGTCCGCGCCGAGGTCAGCCAGGAAGTCCAGCGCGACCTGATGACCGTCACTCTCTACACCGAATCGCAGAACACCGACCCCGCCAAACTGGCGGCCGGCGTTACTGAAACCCTGAACAAGGCCCTGGGCGAAGCGCGTCAGGTCAAGGACATCAACATTCGTCAGGGCAGCCGCAACAGCTACCCGATCTACGACGACAAAGGCCAGAAGATCACCGGCTGGCGTGAGCACGCCGAACTGCGCCTGGAAAGCGCCGACTTTGCCGCCCTCTCCAAGCTGACCGGCGACCTGCTGGGTGGCGACATGAAGATGGGCGGCATGGACTTCTCGATTTCCAATCCCGCGCGCAAGACCAGCGAGGACGCGTTGCTTAAAGACGCCGTTGCCGCGTTCCGCGCCCGCGCGAAACTGGTGACTGACGCACTGGGCGGCACCGGGTACAAGCTGGTCAACCTGAACCTGAACACCTCCGGTTTCCCGCAGCCGTACCTGCGCGCGCCGGTCATGATGATGAAGGCCGCTCGTGCCGATGCCGCGCCAACGCCTGATGTCGAAGCCGGCACCAGTCAGGTCAGCGTGGCAGCAGACGGTGTCATCGAAGTCGCTATCCCTTGATGCACACGGCGGCAGCCGCTGGCTGCCGCCTTTTCCCTCCCCCTCCCCCCCTTTTTTCCGGCGATCCCGTCGCCCCTTCCCCATCAGCGCGGCACGCTTCTCCTACGGCTCAGGGCGATTCGACCGATTTCCACGCTGGCCGGAATAAATAGAATTGTCCCCGGAAACACACACTCAACGCGCACTCAGGCCGCCTGCACTTCAAGGCACGGCCGAGCGCCGCCAATGATTCAAGGAAGAATCCAATCATGCCTTTTCAAGCTCAACCTGTTATTCCGGTCGACATGACCACACGCACGTTACGCAGTACCTTCGCGCTGGACCTGCTGACCCAAGTGGCCGAAAAACTCGCGCCAGACGCTTTTGCCCTGGAGATGAGCAACGTCTTCGGCAACGACATCCCGCCTCACCTCTACACGAAGCTGCAGGACAAGCTACTGGCGGGAGAAGTGCAAAACCCTGCCGTCCTTCTTGCCTGGGAGCTGGGCTTCGAAGCCGACTATGACAACCGCGAGCGGGTCATCCGCGTCGACTGGGCATTCTTCGTCCGCACCACTGCCCATCCACAGCACCACTGGTGGTTGCTGACCGCACTGCTCCACGAATTCGGCCACCACATCGACAATGTCCTGCGCCGGGAACTGAGCGATGAGAACGCTCCATTGGCGAACGATGCGCCATTCGAGGAAGGCCATCTGTTCACCTTGTGGATGACCGAGGCAGCTTCTCCGTCGCGAGACGACATGAACTTCGCCACGTATTCCGAGGTGGCCTCCACCGACCGTCAGTACGCGACTTCCTGGCAGCAAGCCTGCGAAGCCATTCGCGACTATCTGGCCTCGACAGACCTGCGCTTCGAGCCCTCGCACAGCCATTGCGATCGTGAAGCCTTCGAAGCCGGCACTGACTCCAAAGGCAGCACTCACCAGACGATCGAATGGGTGCTGCGGGATTTCAATTTCAGTCAGAACGAAATAGACGCGGTTTACTTCGGCAACTGGCTGCGGGATTACTCACAGGTCGTCGATCCCAAGATTACCCGCGCAGCGGACATGCCAAAAGAATTTCCGGCGACCCTGTCCCGCGAGAGCTGGACCGACCTCGTCGATGTGCTGGCCGCTAAAAAATTCTTCGATCTCCGGATGCGCTACCCGAACGAAATGAAGGTCACGGCCAAAAAGCTCGGCGTCTATCGCCCGCAGGAACACATAGACAATCCGTTGACCATCGATCCTCCTTTTCCGGACCCGAAAGTGCGCGATCCGGACTTCGAAGCCTGGGTGCTTCCCGGCGATCCATCCCTGGGTGCGGACCGAGACACGTCGATGAAGCGCTACATCGGCAACGCGGTGGGCTACATGGAACAGGAGCTGCGTCTGGCCATGAAACAAGGCCGTTCCCTCGACGGACTGCGCAGCTTCGGTGCCGCGCTGCATGTGCTCGAAGACCTGTTCGCCCATTCAAACTTCGCAGAGCTGAGCCTGATCAAGGCAGGGCATGTCCGGGTTCTGCCCTGGACAACGCCTGCAAACGTCAAATGGAATCTGCCCCTGGTCACGGGCACGTTCGGGGCCACTGACGTGATCGCCAGTCTGGCGGGACCGCTGGGCAAAATCCTCTTTTCCACCCGGGAACTGGAGTTCGAGCTCACACAGTCAGGTTATCGCTCGGACCGGGATAAAGTGATGCTGGTGCTGCTGAGCGAACATCCTGATCAGGATTACTTCACTGCCTTCAACGCGCTGCTGACGGCCAGGGACGGTCTGGTGACGCTTGCCGAGAAAATGGGCGTAGACACCCTCAAGTTCTATCGCTGGCTGATCAACACCCCGGCGGGCATTCTGCTGAACGCCTACAACAGTGCGGCGCAAGGTGTTTTGACCTGGATCGGCAACAGCGTCGACGATGCGCAAACCCTGCTGGGCAGTGACCCGAATGTCGATCCGACCCTTGAACCGAGCCATTCGCAACTTTCCAAAGATCACGCCGAACACCCGCTTCACGATCTGGCGGCGCTGCTCGCTACCGAAGCCGTGCGCAACGTTGCCCAGTCCATGGTCGATTACTGGGCTGGCAAACCTGGGGCCGATCCGGTCGCCGTCGCCTCGGCATTCTTCTGCCATCCCGCCGACAGCGAATGGCAGTACCCGATCGTCACGGCATGGGCGGGCAGCAATCCGGCGGAAGTGGCACGCAGTGAATCGAAGAGCGAGCTGGACAAGACCCAGCAAGAGGCGATCGATGAACTCCGCGCCATCCAGAACACCCTCATCAAAGACAGTCAGAGTTATCTGGACTACGTGTTCAACAGCAAAACCTCTCAGACCTCTGGCGTGCAGGGTTTTCTGGAGCAGGGGTTCATGAAAGTGGTTTCCAGCACACCCTGGTGGAAAGAGCTGCAAAAGTTCATCAAGTAATAAGCTTATGAATTTCCGTGGCTTGTTGCCCAAGTGAGCTGTGCGGCATTCTTGGCGGTCTATCATCCCGTCGATGAATTCAGGCATGAGTGCCGCACTTTATGAGGTTCACATGGACACAACCTTCAAACCCCTGCTCCTGGCAGCGGCCATGGCGCTTTGCGTTCCGTCAGTCCAGGCGGCCAGCACCCTTGTCTATTGCTCGGAAGCCAGCCCTGCCGGCTTCGATCCCAGCCAGTACACCAGCGGCACCGAGTTCGATGCATCCGCAGAAACCGTTTTCAACCGCCTGACCCAGTTCAAGCGCGGCGGCACGGACGTTGAGCCCGGCCTGGCAACCAAATGGGATGTGTCCGACGACGGTTTGACCTACACCTTTCACTTGCGGCCCGGCGTGAAATTCCACACCACGGACTATTTCAAACCCACGCGCGACTTCAACGCCGATGACGTGCTTTTCACCTTCAACCGCCTGCTGAACCCGGACGACCCGTTCCGCAAGGCGTACCCGTCGGAGTCGCCGTACTTCACCGACATGGGCATGAACACCACCATCAAGCAGGTCGAAAAGGTCGATGATCAGACGGTCCGCTTCCAGCTGAACAACATCGATGCCGCGTTCATCCAGAACCTGGCGATGAGCTTCGCCTCGATTCAGTCGGCTGAATACGCCGCGCAACTGATCAAGCAAGGCAAGGCCGGCGACATCAACCTGAAGCCGATCGGCACAGGGCCCTTTGTGTTCAAGCGCTATCAGAAAGACGCGCAGATCCGTTACGTCGGCAACAAGGAATACTGGAAGCCGGAGGACGTGAAGCTCGACAACCTGATCTTCTCGATCAACACCGACGCCGCTACCCGCCTGCAGAAGCTGAAGACCGGCGAATGCCAGATCAGCGGCTATCCGCGTCCACAGGACATCGAAGAAGCGCAGAAGGACCCGAATCTCAAGGTGCTGAGTCAGGCCGGATTCAACCTGGGCTTTCTCGCCTATAACGTGACCCATCCGCCGCTCGATCAGTTGAAAGTGCGTCAGGCGCTGGACATGGCCATCGACAAGCCAGCCATCATCAAAGCGGTGTATCAGGGCGCGGGGCAACTGGCACAGAACGCTCTGCCACCGGCGCAGTGGAGCTTTGATCCGAACATCAAGGACGCGCCCCACGATCCGGCCAAAGCGAAGCAACTGCTCAAGGAAGCAGGCGTTGCACCGGGCACGCAGATCAATCTGTGGGCGATGACCGTGCAGCGCGCGTCCAACCCGAACGCACGCATGTCGGCGCAGATGATTCAGTCAGACTGGGCGAAGATCGGCATCAAGGCCAACATCGTCAGCTACGAGTGGGGCGAATACATCAAGCGCGCCAAGGCGGGTGAGCACGACGTGATGATCTACGGCTGGACCGGTGACAATGGCGACCCCGACAACTGGCTGGGCGTGCTGTACAGCTGCGCGGCGGTGAACGGCAGCAACTACGCCAAGTGGTGCAATCCCGGCTACGACAAGCTGGTCACCCAGGCCAAACTGACCAGCAACCGCGATGAGCGGATCAAGCTGTACCAACAAGCGCAGAACATCCTTAAAAACGACGTCCCGATCACCCCGATCGCCAACTCCAAGGTGTTCCAGCCGATGCGCAAAGAGGTTCAGGATTTCAAACTCAGCCCATTCGGCCTGACGCCCTTCTACGGCGTGAGCCTGTCCAAGTAATCAGCTGAAACCAACAGCGAAGTAACACTTGATGACCGAAGCGGGTGCAATCGCCACGTTGCGATGCACCTTTTTGGTGCTGCAAAGATATCGATATGCGACACGCAAACGTTCAACAGCGTCAGAAATTACACTTATGCGACATTCGTGTACGTTCGTGCCACTGTTTGTCACCTTGCTGGCGCCAACATCTTGCTTTGGGTATGGCGCCTGCATAAGTATCCGCGGGACCGGCTCAAAAGGCCGTACCCTCAATCAAAAAATGACAACAACTGAGGCCACCATGCTCAAAAAAGCGGTCATTCCGTTTCTTCTCGGCGCAGGTTTGATCGCCAGCGCTCCCTTCGCCCATGCAGCATCGAACCTGGTGTTCTGCTCCGAAGGCAGCCCTGCTGGTTTCGATCCAGGTCAATACACCACCGGTACCGACTTCGATGCTTCGGCCGAGACCGTTTTCAACCGTTTGAGCCAGTTCGAACGTGGCGGCACCGCTGTCATTCCAGGCCTGGCCACCAGCTGGGACGTTGCCCCGGATGGCCTGACCTACACCTTCCACCTGCGTGAAGGTGTGAAATTCCACACCACCCCGTACTTCAAACCGACGCGTACCTTCAATGCCGATGACGTGCTGTTCACGTTCAACCGCATGATCAACAAGGACGACCCGTTCCGTAAGGCGTACCCGACCGAATTCCCGTACTTCACCGACATGGCGATGGACACCAACATCACCAAGATCGAGAAGGTCGACGATCACACCGTCAAGATGACCCTCGGCACCGTCGATGCTGCGTTCATCCAGAACCTGGCAATGAGCTTCGCGTCCATTCAGTCCGCTGAATACGCTGCGCAGTTGCTCAAAGAAGGCAAGCCGGAAGACATCAACCAGAAGCCGATCGGCACTGGCCCGTTCGTGTTCAAGAGCTACCAGAAAGACTCCAACATCCGCTTCACCGGGAACAAGGACTACTGGAAGCCTGAAGACGTCAAAGTCGACAACCTGATTTTCGCCATCACCACTGACGCCTCGGTTCGAGTGCAGAAGCTGAAGAAGGGCGAATGCCAGATCACTGCTTATCCGCGTCCGGCTGACCTCGCTACGCTGAAAGCCGACCCTGCGTTGAAGATGCCTGATCAGGCCGGCTTCAACCTGGGCTACATCGCCTACAACGTGATGCCGAAGATCAAGGGCGAAGACAAGCCGAACCCACTGGCTGACCTGAAAGTACGTCAGGCGCTGGACATGGCTGTCGACAAGAAAGCCATCATCGACGCCGTGTACCAAGGCGCAGGCCAACTGGCAGTCAATGCCATGCCACCGACCCAATGGTCTTACGACACCACGATCAAAGATGCACCGTTCGACGTCACCAAGGCCAAGGAGCTGCTCAAGCAGGCAGGCGTGAAGGAAGGCACCGAGATCACCCTATGGGCGATGCCGGTTCAGCGTCCTTACAACCCGAACGCCAAGCTGATGGCCGAGATGCTCCAGAATGACTGGAAGAAGATCGGCATCAACGCCAAGATCGTTTCCTACGAGTGGGGCGAATACATCAAGCGCGCCAAGGCCGGCGAAAACGGTGCCATGCTGATTGGCTGGAGCGGCGACAACGGTGACCCGGACAACTGGCTGGGAACCCTGTTTGGCTGTGACGCCCTTAACGGCAACAACTTCGCCAAATGGTGTGACAAGCCGTTCGATACCTTGATCCACCAGGCCAAGGAAACCACCGATCAGGCCAAACGCACCGAGCTGTACAAGCAGGCTCAACATCTGCTCAAAGATGCCGTGCCTATGACTCCAATTGCCCACTCGACTGTTTATCAGCCGATGCGCAAAGAAGTTCAGGACTTCAAGATCAGCCCATTCGGTCTGAACTCGTTCTACGGCGTCAGCGTCAGCGGCAAGTAATACTTCCAGATGACCACCCGGTCGCGTTGCCCAAGGGCGACGCGACCGCGTTGTCATGTGCTCGATCGGTAAATGAAATTGACTATCGTTAGATGAGTAGCGACTTGCTTACAGTCCTTGCCTACTAACGATATGCACTTTTCCTACAGACTTTGAAGCACGCGTAACTATGGACTGTGTGGCGCCAGAGACATACCTTCTGACGAGCCGCAAATGCAGTCCGTTATTTATCTTGAACAGTGAGATGTATCCGGGCGATGACTCTCCATTTGCGCAAACGATTGCCATGGATCGCGCAGGTATTCGCAATTAATGCGCCTCTCACGATAAGGAATATCATGCGTTCGAATATCGTTATGCCATCACTTATTGCCGCCGGCCTTCTGGCTATGACGCCCGTGGTTCAGGCCGCCAGCAAAAGCCTGGTCTTCTGCTCGGAAGGCAGCCCGGCCGGGTTTGATATCGGTCAGTACACCTCCGGCACTGACAATGACGCCGCCGAGCCGATCTACAACCGTCTCGCCGAGTTCGCACGCGGCGAAACCACCGTCGTACCTGCTCTCGCAACGAGCTGGGACATCTCCCCTGACAACCTGACCTACACGTTCCATCTGCGCGAAGGCGTCAAATTCCACAGCAACACGTTCTTCACCCCCACGCGCGATTTCAATGCCGACGACGTGCTGTTCACGTTCAATCGCATGCTGCACAAGGACCACCCTTTCCGCGTGGCTTATCCGACCGAGTTCCCGTTCTTCACCAGCATGGGCCTGGACAAGAACATCAAGTCGGTGGAAAAGACCGACCCGATGACCGTCGTATTCACACTCAACAAAGTTGACGCGGCGTTCATCCAGAACGTTTCCATGAACTTCGCGTCAATTCTGTCCGCTGAATACGCTGAAAAACTCATGGCCTCGGGTGATGTGCGCGATATTAACCAGGCACCCATTGGCACCGGCCCGTTTGTATTTCAGCGCTATCAAAAAGATTCTCAGATTCGCTACGTGAAAAACAAACAGTTCTGGGATCCGAGTCGCGTCAAGATTGATCAGTTGATCTTTGCAATCAATACAGATGCTTCGGTCCGCATTCAAAAACTCAAAAAAGACGAGTGTCAGGTGACGCTGAATCCGCGCCCTGCGGACGTTGAGTCGATCGAGGCGGACAAAGACCTGCAGGTGATCAAGAAGCCCGGCTTCAACTTGGGTTACATCTCCTACAACGTGCGCCACGCCCCGCTGGATAACCTGCAGGTCCGCCAGGCGCTGGACATGGCGGTGGATAAAAAAGCGATCATCGCCGCGGTGTATCAAGGTGCCGGGCAACTGGCCCAGAACTCCATGCCACCGACACAGTGGTCCTACGACGACACGGTCAAGGATGCGCCCTACAACCCGGAAAAAGCGCGCGAGTTGCTGCGCGCCGCCGGCGTCAAGGAAGGCACCGAGCTGACCCTCTGGGCCATGCCGGTCCAGCGCCCCTACAATCCCAACGCCAAGCTCATGGCTCAGATGCTTCAGGCCGACTGGGCCAAGGTGGGCATCAAGGCGACCATCGTCAGTTACGAGTGGGGCGAATACCTCAAGCGCAGCAAGAACGGCGAACATGACATTTCGCTGATCGGCTGGACCGGCGACAACGGTGACCCGGACAACTGGATGGGCACGCTGTACAGCTGCGCATCCATCGGCGGCAACAACTACTCGATGTGGTGCGACGAAAAATACGACGCACTGGTCAAGGCCGCCGTCTCGACCACGGACAAGGACCAGCGCATCGCGCTGTACAAACAGGCTCAGCATTACCTGAAAGAACAGGTACCCATCACGCCGATTGCCCACTCGACGGTGATCCAGCCGCTGCGTAAGGAAGTGCAAGGTTTCCTGGTGAGTCCGTTCAACCGCAACAACTTCTCGGGCGTCAGCCTCGCCGAATAATTAAAAACCATGCCTGAGGGCGCAACCACGCCCTTTGGCATTGCTTTATCCGCGTTTCGCCGGATAGGCAGGAAAATGGCCATGAGGCCGCACCACCGAGCGGGCTACACCATAAAAAGCCCGCCTCTAAAAAAGCAGCAATCGGGAGCTTCAAAACGTGAAAAAAGCCAGCACCGCTGTATTCGCCTTATCCGTCCTCGCCATCAGCGTCGCGGCCCAGGCAGAGCCGACCAGTCAGGAATTCGTTCCGACCACACTGGCCACCAGCAACCTCCAGGGCGAAGCCAAGGGTTTTCTGGAAGACTCGAAACTGACCGGTTCGACCAAGAACTGGTACGCCAACGAACTGTTGCGTCGTGGCGGCGAGTTCCGCCGCAGCGAGAACGGCGTTGTGGTCGACAGCGATCCGCGCCGGATCAACTGGGTTCAGGGCACGATCGTTGACTACAGCTCGGGCTTCACCCAGGGCACCGTCGGCTTCGCCACGCAAATGGCCGTGTACAACGCCGTTGCGCTGGACCGTGACAAAGACGACCTGATGGGCGGCGCCAACCGTACGCTGACCGAAAACAACGGCGACCCGGTTGGACAGTGGAGCAAGTTGGGCCTGGGCAACATCAAGGCGCGCGTTTCCAACACGACCCTGACCGCCGGCCGCCAGTCGATGAACACCCCGGTGCTGGCTTACATCGGCAACCGTGCGCTGCCTTCGAGCTTCGAAGGTGTGAGCATTCTGAGCGAAGAGTTCAACAACATCTCGATCCAGGCCGGCAGCTTCGACCGCGTGTCGCCACGTACCGAGCAGAGCCTGACCAAGTTCCGCTCCGAGTACACCAACAACACCGCCACCGCCGATCGCGTTGACATGGCCGGCGTTGATTACAAACCGTTCAAGAGCCTGACCACCAGCTTCTACGCCTCCAACGTCGAAGACTTCTGGCATCAGTACTACTTCGCGTTCACCCACGAACTGGGTGACCCCGATGTACTGGGCCTGAGCACCAACCTGAACTACTACAAGACCAAGGATTCCGGTCAGAAGAAGATGGGCGAGATCGACAACGACACCTACAGCCTGTCGTTGACCGCCACCCACAAGGCCCACAGCTTCAGCGTCGCGTACCAGGAAGTCGAAGGCGACACCTACTTCGACTATGTCCACGACACCAACGCCATCTTCCTGGCCAACTCCCTGCTTTCGGACTTCAACGGCCCGAACGAGAAGTCGGTTCAGCTGAGCTACCTGCTGAACATGGCTGACTACGGCGTGCCTGGCCTGAAGTTCAACATCTACCAGGCGCGCGGCTTCGACATCGACGGTACCCATTACAAAGGCACCGCTTACGACGTCTCGCGAATGGACGGCGAAACTCACTACGAATACGGTGTTGGCTCGTCGTACACCCTGCAGTCCGGCCCGCTGAAGGCCTCGACCATGCGTGCGACCTACACCACTCACCGCGCGAGCGCCAACCAGGCTGACGGCAACATCAACGAGTTCCGTCTGGTGACCACGATTCCATTCAACATTATGTAATCAGCACGATCGATCGGGCCACCAGGGGCGGTTTACCGAACTTCGTGGCCCGATACCCACTCACTTATGGCTTCATCACTTGCGGAGTGCGTTACTTGAAATCGACATTCAAACTCGCAACATTGCGCAGCGCGATCGCACTGGCGGTATTCAGCGTTGCGATCGGCGTATCGGCCAAGCCTCTGGTGGTCTGCACCGAAGCCAGCCCGGAAGGTTTCGACCCGGCGCTCTACACCACCGCCGTGACCGCCGATGCGTCGGCGGAAACCATCTACAACCGTCTGGTGGATTTCAAGCCAGGCACCACGGAGATCGTTCCGGCATTGGCCGACACGTGGGAGATCAGCGATGACGGCCTGACCTACACGTTCCACCTGCGCAAGGGCGTCAAGTTCCACACCACCGAATACTTCAAACCGACCCGCGACATGAACGCCGATGACGTGGTCTGGAGCTTCCAGCGTCAACTGGACCCCAACCACCCGTGGCACAAACAGTCGCAGGTCGGCTACCCGTACTTCGAGAGCATGGGTTTCAAAGAGCTGCTGAAGAGCGTCGAGAAAGTTGACGACAGCACCGTCAAGTTCACCCTGACCCGCCGCGAATCGCCGTTCCTGGCGGACGTCGCCATGGCCTTTGCCTCGGTGTACTCGGCGGAATACGCCGATCAGTTGCTCAAGGCCAACAAGACCGACAACCTCAACAGCCAGCCCATCGGCACCGGTCCGTTCGTCTTCCAGCGCTACGCCAAGGACGCTCAGGTTCGCTTCAAGGCCAACCCGGATTATTTCCGTGGCAAGCCGCCGGCTGACACTCTGATCTTCGCAATCGCCACCGACAACAACGTGCGCCTGCAAAAACTCAAGGCCAACGAGTGTCAGGTTGCGTTGTACCCGAAGCCGGACGACATCCCGAGCATCAAGAAAGACCCGAACCTCAAGGTTGATGAGCTGAACGCGATGACCACTGCGTACATCGCCATGAACACCACGCACAAGTACATGAGCGACGTGCGGGTGCGTAAGGCGATCGAGATCGCGTTTGATAAAGAAGCCTACGTCAACGCCCTATTTGGCAAAGGCAACGCCACCGTCGCAGTCAATCCATACCCGGACACCCTGCTGGGTTACAACAAAGACCTGAAAAACCCTGCCCACGATCTGGACAAGGCCCGCGCCTTGCTCAAGGAAGCCGGCGTTCCTGAAGGCACCGTGCTGACCCTGTTCACCCGTAACGGCGGCGGTCCAACCAACCCGAACCCAATGCTCGGCGCGCAAATGATGCAGGCCGACCTGGCCAAAGTCGGCATTAAGTTAGATATTCGCGTCATGGAATGGGGTGAAATGCTCAAACGTGCCAAAAACGGCGAACACGACATGGTGTCGGCCGGCTGGGCAGGTGACAATGGCGACCCTGATAACTTCCTGACCCCGAACCTCAGTTGCGAGGCCGCCAAAAACGGCGAAAACTACGCGCGCTGGTGTAATCAGAAGTTCCAGACGTTGATCGATCAGGCACGGGAAAAAACCGACCCGGCCGAACGTGCCTCGCTCTACGAGCAGGCTCAAGTGATCTTCAATCAGGACCTGCCATGGATCAGCATGGCCCACACCAAAATGTTCACTGCAATGCGCAACAACGTAGAGGGCTACCACGTCAGCCCTCTCACCACTAACAACTTCGCTACCACCCAAGTGAAGTAGAAGAATAATCCGGCGGACTCTACCCAGAGACCCGCCGGAATATGCCTAACCGGCTGATGAGGTACACGAGAAGATGTTTAGTTTTATCGCTCGCCGAGTGGGGTTGCTCATACCCACCTTCTTCGGCATCACCTTGCTGACCTTCGCCCTGATTCGCCTGATTCCCGGCGACCCTGTCGAAGTGATGATGGGTGAACGCCGGGTCGATCCGGAAATGCACGCCCAAGCCATGGAACGTCTTGGCCTGAACAAACCCCTTTATGCGCAATACATCGATTACGTCGGCAAGCTCGCCCATGGCGACCTGGGCGAATCGCTGCGTACGCGCACGAGCGTGTGGTCCGAATTCACTTCGCTGTTCCCGGCAACACTGGAACTGTCGATTGCGGCGCTGATCTTCGCAGGCATTCTCGGGCTGCTGGCCGGTGTCATTGCGGCATTGAAGCGAGGGTCCCTGTTCGACCATGGGGTCATGGGTATCTCCCTGGCGGGGTACTCGATGCCGATCTTCTGGTGGGGCCTGATCCTGATCATGTTCTTCTCGGTATCGCTGGGCTGGACCCCGGTATCGGGACGTATCGACCTGCTCTACGACATTCCCCCCAAAACCGGCTTCATGCTGATCGACACCCTGCTCAGCGATGAAGAAGGTTCGTTCATGGACGCCCTGCGTCACCTGATTCTGCCGGCCATCGTACTGGGCACCATTCCGCTGGCGGTCATCGCCCGGATGACCCGCTCCTCGATGCTCGAAGTCCTGCGTGAAGACTACGTGCGCACTGCTCGCGCCAAAGGCCTTTCGCCGGCTCGCGTGGTATTCGTGCACGGCCTGCGCAACGCGCTGATCCCGGTACTGACGGTGTTCGGTCTGCAAGTGGGCACGCTGCTGGCCGGTGCGGTTCTGACCGAGACGATCTTCTCCTGGCCGGGTATCGGCAAGTGGCTGATCGAGGCCATCGGCGCCCGTGACTACCCTGTCGTGCAAAACGGCATCCTGCTAATCGCCTGCCTGGTGATTCTGGTCAACTTCGTGGTGGACATCCTCTACGGCTTTGCCAACCCACGCATTCGTCATCAGCGCTGAGATCCCTTTTTATGAGCACACCTACTCCCGTAGCAGCAGTCGATCAAAGCCTGCTCTACCCGTCCGTCTACAAAGAGTTCTGGCAGCACTTTTCCAAGAACAAAGGCGCCGTCGCGGGCCTCTTGTTCATGTTGGTGATCGTGTTCTGCGCCCTGTTCGCGCCGTGGGTTGCCCCCCATGACCCGAGCGAGCAATACCGCGATTTCCTGCTGACCCCACCGGTCTGGCTTGAAGGCGGTCAATGGCAGTTCCTGCTCGGCACCGATGAACTGGGCCGCGACCTGCTGTCGCGCCTGATCCAGGGTTCGCGCCTGTCGCTGCTGATCGGTTTGTCGTCCGTAGTGATGTCGCTGATTCCGGGGATCCTCATGGGTCTGCTGGCCGGTTTCTTCCCGAAAATCCTCGGCCCGACCATCATGCGTTTGATGGACATCATGCTGGCGCTGCCGTCGCTGCTGCTGGCTGTGGCCATCGTCGCGATCCTCGGCCCTGGCCTGATCAACACCGTCATCGCCATCGCCATCGTTTCGCTGCCGTCCTACGTGCGTCTGACCCGTGCTGCGGTGATGGGCGAACTGAACCGTGACTACGTGACCGCCGCGCGTCTGGCCGGCGCAACGCTGCCGCGCCTGATGTTCATCACCGTGCTGCCCAACTGCATGGCGCCGCTGATCGTTCAGGCCACTTTGAGTTTCTCCTCGGCGATCCTCGACGCTGCGGCGCTGGGCTTCCTGGGTCTGGGTGTACAACCGCCGACGCCTGAGTGGGGCACCATGCTCGCTTCGGCCCGCGACTACATCGAACGCGCCTGGTGGGTGGTGAGCCTCCCGGGTCTGACCATTTTGCTCAGCGTGCTGGCAATCAACCTGATGGGCGACGGTCTGCGCGATGCGCTGGACCCGAAACTCAAGAACGCCGCCTGAGGACGTCCGAATGTCTCTTTTAAACATCAAGAACCTCAACGTGCGCTTTGGCGACGCCACGGCCACCCCGGTCGTCGACGGCCTGGATCTGGCCGTCGACAAGGGCGAAGTACTGGCAATCGTGGGCGAGTCGGGCTCGGGTAAATCCGTGACCATGATGGCGCTCATGGGCCTGATCGAGCACCCCGGCATCGTCTCCGCCGACGCCCTGGTCTTCGACGGCAAGGACATGCTCACGCTCAATGCGCGCCAGCGTCGCAAAATCGTCGGCAAAGACATGTCGATGGTCTTTCAGGACCCGATGACAGCCCTGAACCCGAGCTACACCGTGGGTTTCCAGATCAAGGAAGTGCTCAAGCAGCACCTGGGTCTGTCGGGTCGTGCGGCCCATCAGCGCGCATTGGAATTGCTGCAGAAGGTTGAAATCCCGGGCGCCGCACAGCGTCTGGACGCCTACCCGCACCAACTCTCGGGCGGCATGAGCCAGCGTGTTGCGATCGCCATGGCCATCGCCGGCGAGCCGAAGCTGCTGATCGCTGACGAACCGACTACCGCGCTGGACGTAACCATTCAAGCGCAGATCATGGACCTGCTGCTGGCCCTGCAAAAAGAGCAGGACATGGCGCTGGTGCTCATTACTCACGACCTTGCGGTGGTGGCTGAAACCGCCCAGCGGGTCTGCGTGATGTACGCCGGCCAAGCCGTGGAAGTGGGTCAAGTGCCGGGGCTGTTCGACGTCCCGGCGCACCCGTACAGCGAAGCACTGCTGGCGGCGATTCCCGAGCACAGCATGGGCGCCGCGCGCCTGTCGACGCTGCCGGGTATCGTCCCGGGTCGCTACGACCGTCCAAGTGGCTGCCTGCTGTCGCCGCGCTGCCCGTACGTCCAGGACAAATGCCGCCAGCAACGCCCGGGCCTCGACCCGAAAGCCCATAGCCTGGCGCGTTGCTTCTTTCCGCTGAATCAGGAGGTGGCGTGATGAGCGAAATCGTACTGACCGCTCGTGACCTTACTCGTCACTACGATGTGTCCCGTGGGCTGTTCAAGCCCCATGCAACCGTGCGCGCCCTCAACGGCGTGTCGTTCGAACTCGAAGCCGGCAAGACCCTGGCGGTGGTCGGTGAGTCCGGCTGCGGCAAGTCGACGCTGGCCCGCGCGCTGACGCTGATCGAAGAGCCTTCTTCAGGTTCGCTGAAAATCGCCGGTCAGGAAGTCACCGGCGCGACCAAGGCGCAACGCAAGCAGCTGCGCAAAGACGTGCAGATGGTGTTTCAGAGCCCGTATGCGTCGCTCAATCCGCGGCAGAAAGTCGGCGATCAACTGGGCGAGCCCCTGCTGATCAACACCAGCCTTTCCGCCGCCGAACGTCGCGAGAAAGTGCAGGCGATGATGGCTCAGGTCGGTCTGCGTCCCGAGCACTATCAGCGCTACCCGCACATGTTCTCCGGCGGTCAGCGTCAACGTATCGCGCTGGCGCGGGCGATGATGCTGCAGCCTAAAGTGCTGGTGGCGGACGAACCGACTTCCGCGCTCGACGTGTCGATTCAGGCCCAGGTGCTGAACCTGTTCATGGACCTGCAGCAGGAGTTCAACACCGGTTACGTGTTCATCTCCCACAACCTGGCGGTGGTGCGTCACGTCGCCGACACGGTGTTGGTGATGTACCTCGGTCGCCCGGCCGAAATGGGTCCCAAGGACGAGATCTACAACCGTCCGCTGCACCCGTACACCCAGGCGCTGCTGTCGGCGACTCCGACGATCCACCCGGACCCGTCGAAGCCGAAGATCAAAATCGTCGGCGAGCTGCCCAACCCGCTGAACCCGCCGTCGGGCTGCGCGTTTCACAAGCGCTGCCCGTACGCGACCGAACGCTGCGCCGTCGAAGTGCCGGAACTGCGTTGGGTCGACAACCGTCAGGTTGCCTGCCATTACGCGGAACAGTTTGTGGCGTGATGGTTGAGTAAGCAAAAGGCCGTTGCGTGTGAGCGCAACGGCCTTTTTTTGTGCCTTGATTTTGTGGCGTCTGAACCACGGCTTCGCGATAACGGATGACTTTAGGCACCGGCGTGTTTCCCGGCTGAACCCGGCCCTACTGAATGCACGCGATTTAACTGTAGGAGCCGGCTTGCTGGCGAACACGGTGGGTCAGATATGAAGATATAGACTGACACACCGCATTCGCCAGCAAGCCGGCTCCTACAGGGGATCGCGTGCATTCAGCGGGACCGCCTTTAGCCGGGAATGAACCGGTTCCATCGCAGGAAGAACCACCTCAATAAACATCCCGCCGATACCGACCCTGCTCGATCAACTCCCGAACCGCGTCCTCACCCAGCAATGCGTTCAACGTTTCATCGACCCCGGCTGCCATGCCTTCCAGACTCCCGCAGATGTAAATCACAGCGCCCTCGGCCAGCCAGTGACGCAGCTCATCAGCCGCTTCCCGCAGCCGATCCTGCACGTAGATCTTCTCAGCCTGATCCCGGGAAAACGCCAGGTCCAGACGCGCGAGATCGCCACTCGCCAGCCAGCCATTAAGCTCATCCGCGCAGTGGAAATCGTGCGCACTGTTTCGCTCGCCAAACAGCAACCAGTTGCGCAGCTCACCTGCTGCGACGCGCGCCTTGAGCAAGCTGCGCAGGCCCGCCAATCCGGTGCCGTTGCCAATCAGAATCATCGGCGCCGACTCGGCCGGAAGGTGGAAACCACTGTTGCGACGCACCCGCAGACTGACAGTGCCGCCCACCGCGACATGCTCGGTCAGCCAGCCCGAACCCAGCCCAAGACTGCCATCGGGGTGCAGCTCCTGGCGCACGATCAGTTGCAGCACACCGTCCTCGGGAATAGACGCGATCGAATACTCACGCATGGCCAACGGCACCAGCGCATCGATCAACGCCTGCGCGTGCAAGCCCACCAGATGACTGCGATTGACCGGTAACTGACGCGTGCACAAGGCCTGGCCGAGGGTCTCGCTCAGACCGTCGACGCTGACCTGGGTGTCAGCAGCAATGCCCAACCCGGACAGGAACTGCTCGACCGCAGACGCCGGGTTGCGCGGCAATACCTCCACCAGATCGCCGGCCTCCCAACGGGTCGCCGACTCGCACGTCAGCCCAAGCAAGAACACTTTAGAACCCACGCTTCCGGGGTTCAGCCATTCCCGGGCCACCAGCGTCCAGTTCTGATACGCCGGCACTTGCCAGACGGTCGTCGGCGTCGAGCCTGTCAGCTGGCCCAGTTGCTGTTGCCAGTGTTGCAGCGCCGCGCCGTCACCGCCGTCCACTTCCACTGGTGCGAACAGCGTGTGTCCGCCCCGCTCGGCCAACCAGCCGTGAAGCCGCTGAGCGAAACCGCAGAACTGCTGATACTGGCGATCGCCCAGCCCAAGTACTGCGTAGTTGAGATTGTCCAGCGCCAGCGGCCGACCCAATACTTTGCGCTCGAAGCCTCGGGCGCTGTCAGGTGCCTCGCCGTCGCCAAAGGTGCTGACGACGAACAGCGCGTTGCGGCTCTGATGCAGGTCCTGCTCGGTGATGTCGCCCAGACGCTGCACCTTGACCGGCACACCGGCGGTTTGCAGCTGGCTCGCCGTCTGCCAGGCCAGTTGCTCGGCGAATCCGCTCTGGCTGGCAAAGCCGATCAACCAGGCCGCGCCCTGCTCGCCGGTTGTTGTCGACACTTCACCGCGCGCGTTGCGGATCTCGCGCTTCTTGCGTCGGCGGTCCAGGTAGAGCAACCAGCCGGTGATGAAAAACAGCGGCATCAGCAACGCGGCCACGGTCACGACGATGCGCCCGATCAGGCCGAAATAGCTGCCGGTGTGCAGCGCATAGTTGCTGATCAACAGCTGTGAACCGAGGCTTTTCTCGGAATAGCGTGACACCGCCTTGAGCGAGCCGTCGGCAGGATCGAGGGTGATCTGGTTCAACGCACGGGGGTGCGGCGCGGTTTTAAGGAGGTAGAACACCGTCGCCATCTGGCCCGGTGCCTGGGGCATGCGCAGGTTGTACGTCTTGAGGTCGGGGCCGGCGGCGCTCTGGATGGTCTGCCAGATGGCGTCGTAGTCCGGCGCCGAGACCGTGATTGCCTTGGGCGCCTCTTTCACAGCAGGACCAGGACGCGGTCCTCCGCCACGGCGCTGTTCACCCGCCACGGGGGGATCGCCAATCAGTTTGGTCATGCCGTTGCTGAACCAGTCGTAGGACCACATCAGTCCGGTAATCGCCAGCAGCAGATAGATGATCAGGCACCAGGTGCCGAACACCGAATGCAGGTCCCAATTGAAACTGCGTCCCTTCTTCGCCCAGTCCATGGTCAGCCAGACGCGCCAGTTCAGCGGCTTGCGCGGCCAGCGCAGATACAGCCCGGACAGGCAGAAGAACACGAGGATCAGCGTGCAGGCCGCGGTGACTTGCTTGCCGTACTCACCTGCGGCAAGGAATCGGTGCAGGTTGAGGATGAAGCCGAAGAAGTCCTGACCTACGGCGTCCTCGGTGAAGTCGCCGGTGTAGGGGTTGAAGTTGTGCATCTCGCCGCGACGCTGGCCGGGCGGAGGTTTGAACCAGACCTGGGCGATTCTGTCGCCGTCGACGTCGATACGGAACATCGCCACCGTGTCTTTGCCCTGGGCTTCAACCTTGCTGACCATTTCGGCCAGTGACAGTTGACGGCCCTGGGGCTGCACGAACAGCACATCGGGATTGAGCACGTCGAGTATTTCGTCCTCGAAGGAATACAGCGCGCCCGTGATCCCCATCAGGGCAAGCACCAGACCGGCCGTGATTCCGAAGAACCAGTGCACTTGAAACAGGACTTTCTTCAACACCCTCGACACCTCACTCACCCGCTACGGCGCGCATTATGCGCACAAACGGCATACATTCTCATCTGTGGCTGATTCTTATCACAAAGCTGTGTGCGCTTGCTCGTGAAGAGGCTGGTACATCCGTTGGATATCCAGCGGCCGAGGGTCCGCCTTCGCGAGCAAGGTGGAGCGCCACCCCGGTCGCTCCTACAGGTACTGACACGCCACCACTGTGCGGCGAGCGCAAATTCTGTAGGAGTGACGTGCCGCATCCGGATCAGAAGTGGAAGCTGGCACTCATCAGCGCTCTTGGCGTGCTGACGACACCCGGTCGCTTGTCCAACGAAAATTCTGTAGGAGTGAGCTTGCTCGCGAAGAGGCCGGGACAGTCGCTGAAATCTTCGGCGACTGAACTAAGGTCTTCGCGAGCAAGCTCACTCCTACAGGTACTGACACGCCACCACTGTGCGGCCCGCGCAAATTCTGTAGGAGTGACGTGCCGCATCCGGATCAGAAGTGGAAGCTGGCACTCATCAGCGCGGTACGCCCGGCGGCCATGTGCGCGTAGTGGGTGGTGAAGACTTGGTCGTAGTAACGCTTGTCGGTCAGGTTCTGCACGTTCAATTGCAGGTCGACGTTCTTGGTCAGCGCGTAGGTGGCCATCGCGTCGTAGCGCCAGTAGGACGGCACCTCCACCGAATTGGCTTCGTTGCCGAAACGCGAATCGACGAAGGTCGCGCCGCCGCCCACGGTCAGCTTCGGCATCAGTTCGTAGGTCGACCAGAAGTTGAAGCTGTTACGCGGCGTGTTCGGCATGTGATTGCCCTCGTCCGCCTTGCTGGTCGCGCTGACGATCTCGCTCTCCATGTAGGTGTAGCCGCCGTAGACTTTCCATTTGCCGGTGATGTTGCCGCTGTAGGTCAGCTCCAGGCCATCGACACGCTGCTCGCCGTCCAGCACCTGGAACGTCGCGTTGTCAGGATCGGTCACCCGTGCGTTGGTCTTCTCGGTGCGGAACAGCGCAGCCGTCAGCGACAGGTTGTCGTCGAAGAAGTCCCACTTGGTGCCCAGTTCATAGTTGCGGTTCTTTTCCGGATCGAGGTTGGCGTTGTTCGCCGCGATTTCCAGACCGCCGTTGCCGCTGGTCTCACCCGACGGGTTGCTGGACGTCGACCATGCCGCATAGATGCTGCCGTTCGGCAGCGGCTTGTAGGTCACGCCCACCTGGTAATTCCACAGCTGGCTGGTGTTCTCGCGCTTAAAGCTGCCCGCCACCGAACCCCGGCCGCCAGTGCTGTAACCGCTGGAGCGCACGTCGTAATCGTCATAGCGCAGGCCGAGGTTCAACGACCACTGCTCGTTGAATTTCAGCGTGTCGAAGACATACGCCGCACTGGTTTTGGTGTCGGTATCGGTGTACGCAAGGCTGTCGGTGATGGTGCCGTTCCAGTCGTCTTTGGGCGACGGGTTGGACAGGCTGGTGCAGTCACCCGACGCCAGCAGCGCTGCATTACAGGTCGATCCGATGGTCCCGCCGCTGGCGCTGAGCACGTTGTAGCCACGGTTATGGGTGTCCTGATACGAAAACTCGAGACCGGTCACCAGGCTGTGCTGAATGAACCCGGTGTCGAACTTCGCTTGCAGGTCAGTCTGATTGACGAAGCCGCTGGAGGTGGAATTGCGGCTCTTCGCCGAGCGCGAGACCAGGCCTCGGGCGACGTTGCCTCGGCTGTCGTCCGGGTTGGTGACGATGTAGTCCAGGGTCGAGCGCGACATGCGGAAGCTGTTGGAGATCGTCAGGTTGTCGTTAAGGTCGTGTTCGAGGCGGATCGTGCCGCTGTCGTTGACGCTCTTGCGGTAGTCGCGGTCGGTCAGGCCGTAAAAGTTGTTTTCGTTGACGTGGGCCGGCTTGTCGACCACGTACTGGCTGCGACCGGGGGTGCTGGTCAGCGGGATGCCATAGTCGGGCATGTCGTCCGTGGACAAATGGTAGTAATCGACTTTGACCCGCGTGTCGGTGCCCAGACCGAATGCGAACGAAGGCGCAACGCCCCAACGGCTGTTGTCGACATCGTTGCGGCCAGCGACGTTGGAGTCATGCTTCATCAGGTTCAGGCGGAAGGCCGAGGTGTCGGTCATCTGCTTATTGACGTCGAGGGTGTAGCGCTGGGTCTGGTCCGAACCGAAGGTGTAGCCGCCGTTGAAGTCATCGCCCAGATGGGCGCCTTTGGTGACGAGGTTCAAGCTGCCACCCGTGGAGCCTGCGCCGGTGAACGCCGAGCCCGGGCCCTTGCTGACCTCGACCGATTCGACGTTGAAAATCTCCCGGCTCTGCGCCGCCACGTCGCGCATGCCGTCGATGAACACGTCGCTCTCTGCGTTGAAGCCGCGAATGATCGGGCGATCCGCATTCGGGTTACCGCCCTCGCCCGCGCCAAAAGTAATGCCAGGGGTGGTGCGCAAAGCGTCGGCCAGGCTCGTGGCCGCGGTGTCGCGGATGACTTGCTGCGGGATCACCGTGACGCTTTTCGGCGTCTCGCGCAGGGGCGCGGTGTACTTTTTCGAGGCAGACTCTTCGGTCTTGTAAGCCGTGTCGGCTCGCTCTCCGTCAATGTTGGTGGCCCCCAGATTCAGAGCATCCGATGCAGGTTCCGCAGCCTGCGCCACATGGGCGGCTGACATCGCGGCAAGGGCGACGCTGACGGCGCCGACGATGGAACGCTGTGAATGGGCGGTAACTGGTTCTGCTTGGCGCGACATTTTCCTTCCCCAAGGAAACAATAAGGCGGCGGAATATAGTTGAGACTGTTTCGCATTCGCAGAAAACTTACATTCTTTACACTTTCCCATTACTCAATTTTCACATCCACCCATTCACGCGCAGGGATGGTGTTTTACACGATCAATAAGAATCACTATCATCCGCCGCCTCATTCTTCTCGCAGGTCGCGATTCATGCTCCTACATATCCCCGGTCTGTTTTCGCCCGAGGAGGTGCGACGCATCCGTCAGGCGCTGGAAGAAACTGAATGGGCTGACGGTAAGATCACCGCCGGGCACCAGTCGGCGAAAGCCAAGCACAACCTGCAATTGCCGGAAGGCCATCCGCTGGCGCTGGAAATTGGCGCGGCGATGCTCGAGCGCCTGTGGCAAAACCCGCTGTTCATGTCCGCCGCCCTGCCCCACAAGGTCTTCCCGCCATTGGTGAATTGCTACACCGGCGGCGGCAGTTTCGACTTCCACATCGACAACGCCGTGCGTCAGGCCAAAGGCAGCACCGAACGTGTGCGCACGGATCTGTCATCGACCCTGTTCTTCAGCGATCCCGATGACTACGACGGCGGCGAGCTGGTGATTCAGGACACCTTCGGCACCCGTGAGGTCAAGCTGCCAGCGGGTGACCTGCTGCTTTATCCCGCCAGCAGCGTGCACAAGGTCAACGCCGTGACACGGGGTGCGCGGTACGCCTCGTTCTTCTGGACCCAGAGCCTGGTGAGGGACGATGGTCAGCGCACGCTGCTGTTCGACATGGACGCGGCCATCCAGCGACTCAGCCGCGACGTGCCTGATCACCCCTCGCTGCTGCAACTCACCGGCACCTATCACAACCTGCTGCGCCAGTGGGTCGAGGTCTGAGTCATGACCTGGAATCTGCGACGTGAAGAGGTGCTCGATGGCGACCAGTTGCGCGCCATGCTTGAAGACAGCCCGGCCAGTGCCGCACGGGCGATTCTGATTGCGGCGCAGGCCAATATCGTCGACGCCCAGGCGCTGCTCGGACAGATATTGCTCGACGGTAGCGGCATCGAATGGGATCCGGCGCTGGCGCTGGTCTGGTTTCAGATTGCGGCCCGTCGCGGACACGCCATGGCGCAGAACATGGCCGGCCGTTGCCACGAGCATGGGTGGGGCTGTGAGCCGGATGCCGCAAAGGCTGCCGAGCATTATCGCCTCGCCGCCGAGGATGGTCTGGATTGGGGCTTTTATAACTACGGCAATCTTCTGGCGACCGGACGTGGCGTCAATAAAGATCAGGCCCGCGCGTTAGCCTGCTATCGGAAGGCGGCAGAACTGGGCCATGCAAAGTCGATGAACCTGGTGGGGCGTTATCTGGAAGAGGGTCTTTGCTGCGAGCAAGATATCGCTGCAGCGCATGAGTGGTATCAACGGTCAGCACAGGCAGGTGATTTCCGCGGCCAGTTCAGCCATGCCTCGGTGCTGGCGGATGACGGTCATGTCGATGCGGCCCTTGTGTGGTTTCAAGCCGCCCTTGAGGTGGGCAACCTCAATTTTCTGCGGATCAGTCGCGAGGCGCTCACACAGTCCAGACATCCCGAAATACGGGCTCTGGCACTCGACTATTTCAGCAAAGCGGCAGAGTTGGGCAACAGCAACGACCAAGATGCCTTGTCCGCACGTTTGAATAGCAGACGCGGCGCCCCTTAGTATTCTGCTGAAACACGTTAGATATTCACTCAGCCTATCCCGGCCCTCTTGGGCTGGGGACGTAACTACGTTGCTGTCGTAAATATTCCTACAGCATATGAAGCCGAACCGACTTTGACAGCAGGCGATATTCGCAACTAGTCTCCGGTGACTGCAACAACAAAGGCAGTAAAGTGTATGAAAGAGGAACCAGGAAGGGGCCTCTCATTAATCAGGGAATTATTATGAGTTATGCACTAAGTGACACACCCGACGCTTCCGTGGAAGCCATCGTAATCAAGGCAGCCAATGCGCCGAAAACACTGATGGACGCCTCGACGGGGAATATAACCGGAAGTATCCGCCCCAAAGGGTTGATCCTGACGAAAGAGCAAATCATTGATTTGTATCGTTATGAACAGAAAGGTCTGCAGTTACCCACCAGCGACGCAGACGTCAGTGCATATTTGGGGTACGACCAAAGTAACCCGCCTGGCCGGGGACTGGAAGTCAAAGACTTCATCAAAACCTTCTCGATTATTAAAACCCATGCAAGTCAGTGGGCGGGTCTGCGCCAACGCATCAGATCAATCAGCGATGAACTCAAAATTTTCGCGTCCAGCATTATGAACACGGGCAAGCATGTAACGAATACGCTGGACACCATCGCATCGCTTAAAATTCTGAAAGAATACGGAATCAAAACGCTCGAAGACCTGAAGAGAATCGAAGCGGAGTTGGGCGATAAATTTCCAGGGGTAGAGCTGGATGAAGACGACGAAGAAGCCCTGTCGACCCTGGCGGGGTTCCTGAGTAGCTTACTTGAAAAAGTCGAAGCCCGGGAGCGCCAGACTGACGCGTTACAACAAGACCTGGACAACTTTGCCAAGGCACTGGCAACCGAGGTCCGTGCCGAAATCAAGTTTCGATTGGAAGCCATCGACAACAACACGTTCAAGGAGGACGTCATTCTTCTTCAAACCGAAATTGAAGCGTTGAACGAAGAGATCGATGAAAAAAATGCCAGTTACAAGCAGACGGTAAAGGATTCGCTGACCTCTGCCACCCAACTGAACGTGATCGGTTTGGGCATGGCTATTTATACCGGGATCGAAGCCGAAAAAATCCGCAAGGCGCGCAACGAGCTGAAGGCGAGTCGAGACAAAAAGAATGCGGAGATGGGCACAAAGAGCACTGTTCTGAAGCGCCTGAACCAAGTGAAAGCCGACATGCAGGATCTCGAATTCCTGAGCCTTCAGGCCGATGCGGCTACCGAGAATCTGGTCACCGTCTGGAACTCGCTTCATCTCTTCGTCAAGACATCCAAAGAACAATCAGAGGCCATCACTGATGCCTTGCAGGTCAGCGCTCTGGCGTATCACCTCGACGAGGTCATAGGTCCGTGGACTCACATTTTGGGTCAAGCCGACGAGCTGCACGAAGTGTTCATTGAAGCCGAGAACGAAATTAAAAATCTAAACATTCACGCCTAAGGTCATTATTCATGAATATTTTCCCATTCAGTACCGACGTTAACTATGTCATGCCTGACGTTAATGTAATCAAACTCAGTATCGAAACAATGCTGAAGCAGAATGCCAAGGCTGAGGTTGCATTCAATCAGACTCAGTACTTACCCTCCGTGCATGCCAAAGCGCAGATGCTGCACACCACGATCGTGCTGGCACAACGAACCGTGAACGAAAAGCTTCATACGCTGGAAACGGTGACCACCAAGGCGCTAAGAAATCTCAACATTTATCGCGCTGAGCTGACCGACGCGTTGTCCGAAGAACAACGAGAGGTCAACGATTACGCTCGAGAGCAAACGATCATCACGTTCAAAAAAGCGCTGACCCCGGCTGTGCAAGACCTTCAAAAGCAGTTCAAAACGCTCTCTGAGGTGGTGTTCGACCCCGCGCTTACCACGACCTACCAGGACGGTCTGCTGGCTGATCTGGCAAATTTGAACAAAGAAATGACTGCCACCGAAGAAAAGATAGCCTCGGGGGAGGAATCGAGAAAGATCATCAACGATGCGATGGCACTTCTGGAGAAGGGGAACTTTGTTGACATTGCAAAAGAAACCCTGCTTACAGGTGAGACTATTTCCGCTCTCGGAGTGGCCGCACCTGAGGTCGAACTCATCAAGTTCGCCATCGACCATATGCGCAAAACCCTTGAGCACACCGGTGAAGCAATCAACTACCAGACTATGTACGGGCAACGAGAGATGCTGATCGGCAAGATCAAGGCATTGAAGGCCACGTTTGCAGAGCACATGGCCGACGTGAAGACTGTCACCGGCAAGACTGAGTTGATCACCAGCATCCATGGTCTGTTCGACAGCTTTTTCAGCGCACGTGCCGAGTATGCAAAACTCGATCAGTCGGTTAATGCCCTCGTCGATCACCTCGCGCTCGCCGATCAAGCAGACTACGAAGACCGGCTGGTGGCTGCGGCCCCATCCTTCATTGCGTACTTGAAGAACGCCCGCTAGGCGTCTCCTGAGGCAGTGACAGCGGGCACGCTGTTACTGCCCTCCAGCCGACAAGGATGTCGATATGCCTAAACCCTATTTCAAGTTGAGCCACTTCGAGGCCATCAGCAACTACCGCATGACGTTGCGGCAGGCGCAGCAGCTGACTGAACATGCAAAGACGGACCTTGGCCTGACGTCAAACCAGGCGTTCATCCGGCTTCATCAGCCAAGTCTTGATAATACGTTTCGTCAGGCAGAGGGTCAGCTTAAGCACTGGCCAGCACTATTTGACTGGCCCAATCGGATTTTCTATCAGCAGGTGGATCTGGTTGCTGATATCAGGCGGTTCGCCGCAGAGTATTCCAGGGTCATCGACGGGATGAACCTGGTTGAACGCGAGGGTTTTCTCGCTTCGCTGGACTTTTCGCGCCCCCCCTTCGGACTGAGCGGCCGGCTGAAAGTATTGAGCCCAGGCGCGGGCTATCCTTTCGCTCAGCAGACCAAGCAGCATCTCTTTAACCTGTGGCACGAATACGACGGCGCATCATTTACTTGCAACAACCTGTACCAGAACTCGTCGCCCATCTTGCCGCGTCTGATCAACTTTCTGCAGGCTGCGATCGTTGCCTGCGCGAGTGCCAACAACGTCGATCCTCTTGGCAACGATCCCAGGATTGTCATGGTACGAGCGCTTATCCAAAAGATCGAAAGCGACGTTGCAAGACTTGCCGAGGCTACGAGGGATCTCAGTGAGGGCTATTCAAGTCTGGCAAGTTTTCTGATGGGCTCATTGAACGAGTTCGTCAATCTCTCCACCTCAATCACGATTGTGCGATTCCACAACATGGTCGAGTCCGCGATGATTCGACTGGAACTGGCCGAAGAGCTGATCGAGCACACCCAACAGTGACGCAAAAAAAACCTGCGATCTCTCGCAGGTTCCTTTTCACAACAGCAAACGCTTAAACGTAGAACGATTTCAGCGGCGGGAAACCGTTGAATTCAACAGCGCTGTAACTGGTGGTGTACGCACCGGTGGACAGCCAGTACAGGCGGTCACCGATGGCCAAGTTCAGCGGCAAGCCGTACTTGTAGTTCTCGTACATGATGTCGGCGCTGTCGCAGGTCGGGCCTGCAATGACCACTTCTTCCATTTCGCCTTTCTTCTCGGTCCAGATCGGGAACTTGATGGCTTCGTCCATGGTTTCGATCAGGCCGGAGAACTTGCCCACGTCCGTGTACACCCAACGCTCGACGGCAGTGCGGGATTTACGCGACACCAGCACCACTTCGCTGACCAGAATGCCGGCGTTGGAGATCAACGAACGGCCCGGCTCCAGAATGATTTCCGGCAGATCGTCACCGAAGTCTTCTTTCAGGTAGCGAATGATTTCTTCGGCGTAGGTTTCCAGGCTGTTGGTGCGGGTAATGTAGTTGGCCGGGAAGCCACCACCCATGTTGATCAGTTTGAGAACGATGCCGTCTTCTTCTTTCAGACGCTCGAAGATCACTTTCACTTTGGCGATCGCGGCGTCCCAGACGCTGATGTCACGCTGCTGCGAACCGACGTGGAAGGAGATGCCGTAGGGCACCAGGCCCAGTTCGCGGGCGAGGATCAAAAGGTCCATCGCCATGTCGGTCTGGCAGCCGAATTTGCGTGACAGCGGCCAGTCAGCCGTGGTCGAGCCTTCAGTGAGGATACGCACGTAGACTTTCGAGCCCGGCGCGGCCTTGGCGATGTTGCGCAGGTCCGCTTCGGAGTCGGTGGAGAACAGACGCACGCCCTTCTCGTAGAAGTAGCGGATGTCCTTGGATTTCTTGATGGTGTTGCCGTAGCTGATGCGATCCGGGCTGACACCGCGATCCATCACTTTATCCAGCTCGTAGATCGAGGCGATGTCGAAGCTCGAACCTTTTTCCTTTAGCAAGTCGATGATTTCGACCGCAGGGTTGGCTTTCACGGCGTAGTAGATGCTGGCAAATTCGAAGCCTGCACGCAGGTCGTCGTAGGCCTTGCTGATCATCGCGGTGTCGATGACCACGAACGGGGTTTCTTGCTTGTCGGCAAACGCCTTCATTTTCTCGAAGGTGCTTTTCTCGAAATAGTCTTCGACCTGGATCGACATGCGGGGACTCCTGTTGGCAAACGGTAAAAAACAATGGGTGTGAGCGCGCGGCTCGTGAACGTCCTCCGTATCCCCACTTTGATTCGCCTACTTCCCAAGGCTGCTCGGCCGAAAGCAAAAAGGCCATCCGGTGATACACCACGGTTGGCCTTGCTGTCTCGTCGTCAGTACTTGAGCCGGATGGATCGTTTCCAGCATGGACGTTCGGCGCGAACTGTAGGACCTGAGGGGCCGGAGATCAACTAAAAATGTCGCGTTTCTGCCCGTTTTTGCCAGACGGGAAATCCACGCGCGTTCAATCAACCCGTAGTAACCGACCGATGTGACAGGGTGATGTTCCCGGTGGGTGGCAAATGGGTAATCCGTCACGAAAGCCACCTGTCCGTCAGACATCGGCTACCTGATCACCCGAAATGCCCTACGCACCGGATCTCTCTCCCCCACGTATCCCATTGATCCTGATCACTAGGGTTGGCGTCCATTCGCTTCGCTCGAACTGTACGAGGCGCTGAATCAACCTGACCAAGGATCAAATTCATGCACAAGACTGCCTATTCCCCGCTGTACAAACAATGACGTCACCTCCGAGTACCTGCGTGATCTGGATCGACCGCCCTTTTCGGAAGAGGCGCTGACCACGTTCAGTCCGGCAGCGCTGGCTCAGGTGAGAGAGAGTGAGGCTTACAAGCAAGCCCACCCCTGCACCGGCATTTTCCGGGTGGCGGCGGAAGGCAGCCAGACCCGCGATGGCGGTGTGATCGTGAGAGGCGCCCTTGGCGTGGAGTTCAGACTGGCGGACGGAAGCAAGGTCGCAGGTGCTCGCGTCGGTGAATGCGCCGTTTACCCCGATGGCACAGGCCTCCTGAAGCATGAAAAAAATCTCGCTCATAATTGCGTTATTAATTTCACCACTCCCTTTTTTGGGCTTTTACCAAACACGATGGATAGAAGACGATCAGTTGACATTTTTCATTAAAAAACGCCCAACCTAAAAAATCAGTTTCATCAACGTATTTCGCAGTGATCATGAGGATAACTGGAATGGATATCTGGAGACCGAGGAGCGACAGTACGCCATCGATTTTTGCAAATATTACGTAGGTTTTGATACTCCCATAAATACGATGGACGACTTTAACAAGTGCAAGCAAATTTACGAACTCACCGAAACGCATGATTCTACGGTATCAGTGCGAATCTACTGAATCATAATCATGACGAGTGCGTCGCCATTGACCTGCAACCCGCCTAACCAATCTCGGGCGAATCCGTTGCTACGCCCCCTTAAAAATCTATGAATACCGTAAGCGATACGAATCTTGGGTTCACCTACAAACATGCATTCTGGTTGCTTGTAGCGGTTTTGATTTTCAATGCATCGTTCGGCGACTTTTTTTGAATTCGGAAGCGACGCTGATGAGGTAGTTTTGAAACGGCAGCTCCCTCAGGGCGACTGGCTATACATCACCCGCTACGGCGCGATGGCGACTGATCGGGACACTTTGCGATTTTTTATCAGCAGACCGCTTGAGGGCGATGATTCAGAAGTGCTGGAGCAGCTCAATAAGGCGAGCGAATTCATGATCACGGACAGCGCCTTGGAAAACGTAGTAATTCAAGAAACACCCGATGGCGTAGCCATAACGCTGAAAGGTGCGGTCTACCTCTATTTCAGTGAAGAGTATGTTACTGAAGGAGATCAGTTAAGAAGTTATCGGATTACGCTGACGCAACTTGGTAGCGCAACGAGGGACTAGTATAAATCCCACCACAATTGCTTGCCCCCACCGTGTATAACCGCTTCCACAGGACAGTGCATTTTACCTGTAGAAGCGAGTTCATTGACGCAGAGCCAGCCCGGGCACCAAAAGCACCCAGGCCCGTCACCTCAACTCAACTCAACGCAGCCTGCTCCACCAACTCAGCCGGCGAAACAATGCTGGTCTTCATCCCGCGCGACTGGCCGGAACTCAAGTAGGCCGCGATGGACTCCTGCGTCACTTCACCCAGGAACACGTTTTCGGCATCCAGCACCGGCAGCCACGAGCGGTTGAACTCGTACATGCGTGACAGCAGGATGCGCAGGTGTTCGTCGTAGGCGGCGGTGGCGTTGAACGGGCGCAGGTATTGGTCGCACGTGCCGGCCTGGCGGTGCAGGTCGCGACGGCGGACGTAGCCCATCGCCTTGTTTTCGGCATCGGTGACGACCACGTAGCGGCGGTCGTTTTCGTCCATGATTTCCAGCGCATCGGCGACCGGGGTTTCGGGGCTCACCGACGGGGCGTTGTCCGCCGCGTCTTCAGCCTTGACCAGCAGCAGGCGCTTGAGCGTGCTGTCCTGGCCGACGAAGTTGCTGACGAAATCATCTGCCGGGTGGGCCAGCAGCGTGTCCGGGTGGTCGATCTGCAGCAGCTTGCCGGCGCGGAAGATGGCGATCTTGTCGCCCAGCTTGATGGCTTCGTCGATGTCGTGGCTGACCATGATCACGGTCTTGTTCAGCGCGCGCTGCATCTCGAAAAACTCGTTCTGGATCATCTCGCGGTTGATCGGGTCGACCGCACCGAACGGCTCGTCCATCAGCAACAGCGGCGCGTCTGCGGCCAGCGCACGAATCACGCCGATGCGCTGTTGCTGACCACCCGACAACTCGCGTGGATAGCGATGCAGATACTGCTTGGGCTCCAGCTTGATCATGCTCATCAGCTCGCGAGCACGGTCGTGACACTTTTGCTTGTCCCAGCCCAGCAGCTTTGGCACCACCACGATGTTTTCTTCGATGGTCATGTTGGGGAACAGGCCGATCTGCTGAATCACGTAGCCGATGTTGCGGCGCAGGGTGACTTCGTCGAGACCGGTGGTGTCCTCGCCATTGATCAGCACTTTGCCGGAGGTCGGCATGATCAGGCGGTTGATCATTTTCAGCGTCGTACTTTTGCCGCAACCCGACGGGCCGAGGAATACGCAGATCTCGCCTTCATTGACGGTCAGGCTCACGGAATCGACGGCCTTCACTTCCTTGCCGTTGCTCTGGAAGGTCTTGGACAGGTTTTGCAGTTCGATCATGGTTTTGACAGTCATTTGAGCAATCCTTTTGGAGTCAGCGAGCGTTGCAGCCATTGCAGAAGCAGGTCGGCGAAGATGGCCAGAATGCTGACCAGTACGGCGCCGACGATCAGCATCGACATATCGCTGCGGCTGATAGAAGCAAGAATAAGTACACCCAGACCACCGGCGCCGATGGTCGCGGCGATGGTCATGACACCGATGTTCATGACCACGGCGGTGCGTACGCCGGCAAGGATCACCGGCACGGCGATTGGCAGTTCAACCATGCGCAGACGTTGGCCGAAGGTCATGCCAATGCCTTTCGCGGCTTCGCGGATACCTGGATCAACGCCCGTGAGGGCCAGATAGGTGTTACGCATGATCGGCAGCAGCGAGTAGAGAAACACTGCGGTGATTGCCGGCATCGGGCCCAGGCCCTGACCGAACTTCGAATAGAACGGCAGCAGCAAACCAAACAAGGCAATCGACGGAATGGTCAGCAGCACGGTGGCGCTGGCCTGCAACGGCCCAGCGAGGGTCGGAAAGCGCGTCATCAACACGCCCAGTGGAACGCCGACGACAATTGCCAATGTCACTGCGATGCCGACCAGAGTGATGTGTTGCAGGGTCAGGTGCATGACCTGATTCCAGTCCAGATGGGAGAAAGCACTGAGGAAACTCATGGTTTCTCCTCCTGTTTTGCCGCCGTCGCCGGCGGGACCGGCACGCTGTCGGCGGAAGGGTTAATCGGATGCTCGCGCAGGAATTCAGCCGCCACTACGGTAGGACTTTCGTGGTCGACGTCGATGCGCGCGTTCAGCGTACGCATGGTCTGGTTATCCAGCAGCGCGGCGAGCGGCTTGAGCAAATCGGACAGTTCCGGGTGCTTGTCCAGGTATTCCTTGCGGATCACCGGCGCCGCGGTGTAGTCCGGGAAGTAATGCTTGTCGTCCGCCAGCACCTTGAGCTTGAACGCGTTCAGACGGCCATCGGTGGTGTAGACGAGGCCGGCAAAAACCTGCCCGTTGCGCAGCGCGGTGTAGACCAGGCCAGCGTCCATCTGACGAGTGTTTTCACGCCCCAGGTTCATGCCGTAATGCTTGACCATGCCCACCAGACCGTCGGAACGGTTGGCGAACTCGGTGTCCAGCGCGACGATGTGGCCCTTGTCGGCCTCGGCCTTGAGCACCGTGGTCAGGTCAGACATGGTGTTGACCTGCGGATACTGCTGGGCAATCTTGTCCGGCAGCGCCAGCGCGTAGGTGTTGTTGAACTTGGACGGCGACAGCCAGACCAGCCCCTTCTTCGCGTCCAGTTCCTTGACGCGCTGATAGGTCTGCTCGCTGTCGAGCTTCTCATCCACGTGGTTGTAGGCCACCAGCGACACGCCGGTGTATTCCCACAGCAGATCCAGCTGGCCGCTTTCCTGAGCACTGCGCGCCAGGTTGCTGCCCAAGCCGCCAGTGATCTGGACGTCA
Source organism: Pseudomonas sp. NPDC078416 (assembly GCF_050268485.1). NCBI lineage: Bacteria > Pseudomonadati > Pseudomonadota > Gammaproteobacteria > Pseudomonadales > Pseudomonadaceae > Pseudomonas > Pseudomonas sp. NPDC078416. Next base: position 130,086 of record NZ_JBNNGV010000011.1, read on the forward strand.
TAGCCCTTTTCGCGCAGGTATTGCGCGGTCAGTTCGGCCAGCATGGTCTGCTCGGTGAACACCCGCGCGCCGATCCGCAGAACAGGCGTTTCAGCGGGTGCATCGGCGGCATGGGCGAAACCGGACAGCAACATCCCGACGCCCATGATTAATGTGCATAACTTCTTCATAGCAATTCCTTTCTCGGCGGGGCTCGACTTATCGAGCCAGGCCGCGTTCCAGCCAGAGACGGCTTGCCAGGGTCACGGCGCCATCGAGCAGCAGCGCGAGCAACGCGGTACACGCGGCGCCCAGCACCAGTTGTGGCTGATTGTTCAGGGCGATGCCGGGGAAAATCAGGCTGCCCAGGCTGTTCGCGCCGATGAGAAACGCCAGTGGTGCGGTCCCGACGTTGATCGCCAGCGCCACGCGCACACCGCCGATGATGATCGGTACGGCGTTGGGCAACTCGACACGCCACAGCACCTGACGCGGTGTCATGCCGATGCCGCGCGCGGCTTCTTTGAGGGAACCCTGAACGTTTTTCAGGCCTTCGTAAGTGTTGCGCACGATGGGCAACAACGAAGCGAGGAACAAAGCGAAGATTGCCGGACCGCTGCCGATGCCCAGAATACCCAGAGCAATGGCCAGCACGGCGAGAGGAGGAACGGTGTTACCGATGTTGAAGATCTGCATGAAGCGTTCGGCGCGGCCAACCATGTTCGGTCGGCTAAGGACAATGCCGGTCGGGATGCCGACCACCAGTGCCGCCAGCATCGAAGCCAGCACAAGCACCACATGGGCTTGTAGATAAAACAGCAGATCATCCTGATATTGCCTGATGGTACTGATGCCGATCCATTGGACCAGCAGGGCCAGGAGTGCGATGACAATCACACCTCCCAACAGCCCCTTGCCATAGCGATTTGCCACGGGCGGACTCCTTATTTCAGTCGGCGAACGTCTGGCGTGGAACCGGCCTTTTCAGGCAGCACGCGAACGTTCGCGAAGAGCAGCGGGTGGGTCGCCGGAAAGGTGGATACCTCGGCGAAAACACAAGCCATGAGCGCAGCTTCGTCAAGCTAACTTGCTGATTTTGCAACCCTTGGCGTCTTGCGATACCTGGGAATGGACGTCTCCTTAACCGCAAAGGTTCCCACGTGCGATGGTATCTGGCCACCCCTTATCGACTGAACGGTTCGGTTATTGCGCTGGTTTGGGCTATAATCGCCGCCCTTTTTTGAATCACCTCTCGGGCGATTTCCCATGACCAGACAGGCCGCCGAAGTCGCGAAACGCCGCACTTTCGCCATCATTTCCCACCCCGATGCGGGTAAGACCACCATCACTGAAAAGCTCTTGCTGATGGGCAAGGCCATTTCCGTCGCCGGTACCGTGAAGTCGCGTAAATCCGACCGTCACGCCACTTCCGACTGGATGGAAATGGAGAAGCAACGCGGCATTTCCATCACCACCTCGGTCATGCAGTTTCCGTATCGCGATCACATGATCAACCTGCTCGACACCCCGGGCCACGAAGACTTCTCCGAAGACACCTACCGCACATTGACCGCCGTCGACTCGGCGTTGATGGTGCTCGATGGCGGCAAGGGCGTTGAGCCCCGCACCATCGCGCTCATGGATGTATGCCGCCTGCGCGACACGCCAATCGTGAGCTTCATCAACAAGCTCGACCGCGACATTCGCGACCCGATCGAGCTGCTCGACGAGATCGAAGCCGTCCTGAAGATCAAGGCCGCGCCCATCACCTGGCCGATCGGCTGCTACCGCGACTTCAAGGGCGTTTATCACCTCGCCGACGACTACATCATCGTCTACACCGCCGGTCACGGTCATGAGCGCACCGATGTGAAAATCATCGAGAAGCTCGACTCCGACGAAGCACGCGCTCACCTGGGTGATGAGTACGATCGCTTTGTCGATCAGCTGGAGCTGGTGCAAGGCGCCTGTCATGAATTCAACCAGCAGGAATTCCTCGACGGCCAGCTGACACCGGTGTTCTTCGGTACCGCGCTGGGCAACTTCGGTGTGGACCACGTGCTCGACGCCGTCGTGAATTGGGCGCCGAAGCCGCTGGCCCGTGTCGCCAACGAGCGCACCGTCGAGCCGGTCGAGGAGAAATTCGCAGGCTTCGTGTTCAAGATCCAGGCGAACATGGACCCGAAACACCGCGACCGCATCGCGTTCATGCGCATCTGCTCGGGCAAGTACGACAAGGGCATGAAAATGCGTCACGTGCGCACCGGCAAGGACGTGCGCATTGGTGACGCGCTGACGTTCTTCTCCAGCGAGCGCGAACAGCTGGAAGAAGCCTATGCCGGCGACATCATCGGCCTGCACAACCACGGCACGATTCAGATCGGCGATACCTTCAGCGAAGGCGAAGCCCTGAGCTTTACCGGTATTCCGCACTTCGCCCCGGAGCTGTTCCGCCGCGTGCGCCTGAAGGATCCGCTGAAATCCAAGCAGCTGCGCCAGGGTCTGCAGCAGCTGGCCGAAGAAGGCGCCACGCAGGTGTTCTTCCCGCAGCGCAGCAACGACATCATCCTCGGCGCCGTCGGTGTGCTGCAGTTTGATGTGGTCGCCAGCCGCCTGAAGGAAGAATACAAAGTCGAATGCGCCTACGAGCCGATCACTGTGTGGTCAGCCCGCTGGATCGATTGCAGTGACAAGAAGAAGCTCGAAGAATTTGAGAACAAGGCGGTGGAAAACCTGGCCGTGGACGGCGGCGGTCACCTGACCTACCTCGCGCCAACGCGGGTCAACCTGGCCTTGATGGAAGAGCGCTGGCCCGACGTGAAATTCCGCGCGACGCGGGAGCATCACTAAGGCTCACTCCTCCGAGTGATCGTTCCCACGCTCTGCGTGGGGACGCCGCTGCTGACGCTCCGCGCGATTGGACTGCGGACGCGGAGCGTCCAGAGATGCATTCCCACGCGGAGCGTGGGAACGATCAGTTACCCCCTATTTCACCACCATCCCCACACCCCGCCCACGGGGATCGGACGCGGTTTCGACTTTCGTGCCGTCGATCTTGATCGCCTGCACATTGCCCATAGACCAGCCTTGGTCCTTCAGGGTGTAACCCATCGACGTCAGCTCGTCGGCCACCGGGGTCGCCAGCGGCGCAAATTTCTCGGTGTAGATCGTGTCTTTCGGCAGCAACTGGTGATGAACCCGCTGCGCGGCAACCGCATCTTTCAGCGGCATGTGGAAGTCATAGATATTGGTCAGCACCTGAAACACCGTGGTGAAAATCCGTGAGCCGCCCGGCGTGCCCAGCACCAGTGTGACCGCACCGTCGCGGGTGACCAGGCTCGGGCTCATCGACGACAACATGCGCTTGCCGGGCTGGATGGCATTGGCATCCCCGCCCACCACGCCGAACGCGTTGGCAACGCCCGGTTTGGAACTGAAATCATCCATCTCGTCGTTCATCAAAAAGCCTGCGCCCTTCACTACAACGCCGCTGCCGTAGTCCCAGTTCAGGGTGTAGGTGTTGCTGACGGCGTTGCCCTTGGCATCGACGATGGAGAAGTGCGTGGTTTGGTGCGATTCAAGCCCGGCCTTCACGTTCTCCGTGGGCGAAATCGCAGTAGGGTTCACTTCATGGGCACGCTTGGCCAGGTACGCGTTGTCGGTCAGTTGGTTCACCGGCGCCACGGAAAAGTCCGGATCGCCCAGGTAATTGGCGCGATCGGCGAACACACGTTTTTCGATTTCTGCCAGCAGATGGATATAGCGCGCCGAATTGAGTGGCACGTCCTTGAAGTCATCGGCAAGCTGCTGCTTCATGCCGATGAGCTGCGCCAGTGCGATGCCGCCGGAACTGGGCAGCGGCGCGGTGTAGAGCGTGTTGCCGTTGAAATTCACGTGCAGCGGCTTGCGCCAGATCGCCTTGTAATCCTGCAGGTCCTCTTTAGTGATCAGGCCGTTGTCGTGCTGCATCTGCGCCACCAGCAGATCAGCCGTCTGCCCCTGGTAAAACTCATTGGCGCCCTTGTTGGCGATACGCTCCAAAGTTTTGGCCAGCTCCGGCTGACGGAAGGTCTCGCCGGTCTTCATGTCGCCGAAGTAATCCGCAAAATTGGTCTTGCCGTTGAGCTGCTTGATCGCCTCGGCACCGTACATGTACTGCTTGTCGGCGACCTTGAAGCCGTTTTTGGCATAACCAATGGCCGGCGTCAGCAGCTCGGCCCACGGCAGCTTGCCGAATTTTTCATGGGCTTCCCACAGCCCCATCACGGTGCCGGGAACGCCCGAGGCACGTGCGCCGACCAGACTCATGCCCGGAATGACCTCGCCCTTCTCATCCAGGTACATGTTGCGCGTGGCCGCTTTCGGCGCGGCTTCGCGGTAGTCGAGAAAGTACGGTCGGCCGTTCATGAACAGCGTCATGAAGCCACCGCCGCCAATGTTCCCTGCTTCGGGGTAGGTGACCGCCAGGGTGAACGCCGTGGCGACAGCGGCATCGACGGCATTGCCGCCCTTCTTGAGAATCTGTGCAGCGACCTGAGCACCGTATTGATCGGGAGACGCGACGGCGCCGCCTTCCAGCACCACGGCATACACCGGCGAACTCGCGGCGAAGATCACCGACAGGGCAAGGGTTTTGAGGGTCACTGCACGCATGGGGCTTCCTTGATGACAAATGCGACAGCTTGTTACTGATGTGCTGTCTGGAGGCTGAAGAGACTAACGGTCCGGCTGCACATTAATGATGAAACTTGCCACAAACGCAAACAGCCAGGCCCCTAAACCGGGGCACGTTCAGGCTGATCCCGGACGGGAAACACCACCGCCCTCTCCCGCCGCAGATTGAGCGCCAAGACACTCGCCAGCACCACAATCGATCCGACGATCACCCGCTGTGAGGGCAACTCACCCAGCATCACCGAGGCAATGGCGATGGCCATCGGCGGTGTCAGGTACAAACTCATGGACGCGCGGCTGACGTCCATGTGCTTCAGAACGTAGGCCCAAGCCAGATACGCCAGTGCGCTAGGGAACAGCCCCAGCACACCCACTGCCACATTGACCCTCAGCGGAGCGTTGAAGACTTCCCCAATCAGACCCGGCAAGTAAATCAGCAGGAACACCGTGCCCGCCCAGACCGTGTAACAGACCATGGTCAGGCCGTCGTACCGATGGCTGTGACGCTTCTGCAGCGAGAAATAAACGCTCCAGGAAAACGCTGCCACCAAAATCAACAACCCGCGCGTGTCCATGTGGCCAATGCCGCGATCACCGGTGACGACAATCGCGGCGCCCACCAACCCGAGCGCCACACAGCCCCAACGCCAGGCGCTGACCCGCTCCTTGAACACGAAATGCGCCAGCAGCGCGGTAAACAAAGGCGTCGATTGCACCAGCACACTGGACGCCCCGGCACTCACCCCGGCCTGGCCGAAATTCAGCGCGATGTGATGCAGGCTGACGGCGAAGAAACCCAACACCGCGAGCAACGGCAGATCCTTCTGGCGCGGCAACGCGATGCGCTGCGATGAGGCGATCAACAGCATAAACACCGATGCAATCAGGAACCGAAGCAGCGCCAGATGCCCCGGATCATAGGCCTGCAAACCGATACGAATGCCGGTCGGCGAGAAGCCCCAGCAAGCAACCACGAAGAAAGTGGCGAGGGCGACTTTCACCCCTTGCCACGGCACCGCAGCGCTCACCGTTGTATCCGAACTGCAAACGGGTTCAGCCACCACGCTCATCTCAATAACTCCTGCCGACAAGCCCGGCGCCTGCCCATGGCTGCGAGTATCGAAACAACCTATGCTCACCACAACCGAACAATAATGACGCAAACACTCACTTTTGGTGATGAATGGAACTGGCCCAGATTCGCATGTTCAAGACCGTGGTCGACACCGGCAGCATTGCCCGCGCCGCGGAGGTGTTGCACTGCGTGCCGTCGAACATCACTGCGCGGATCAAGGCGCTTGAGGCGGAGTTGGGCACCGAGTTGTTCTACCGTCAGGGCCGAGGGTTGCGCATCAGCCCGGCGGGGGAAATCTTCCTGACTTACGCCGGCAAAATGCTCAGTCTGGCCGACGAAGCCAAACGCGCGGTGCATCCCGATGCGGCGCCCTCCGGGCCGTTGCGAATCGGCGCCATCGAATCCTCGGCCACGGCGCGGCTGCCGCGACTCCTGGCGCGCTTTCACGCGCGTTATCCGCAGGTGTCACTGGAGCTGACGACGGGCACCGGCACGCAACTGCTCGACGCGACGCTCAACCAGAAGCTCGATGGCGCCATTGTTGCCATCGACGTCAAACGCCCACGGCTCAAGCGTACGTCGATGTACCGGGAGGATCTGGTGCTGATTGCCGCCGAGTCGTTGGGGCCGATTTACAGCCCGGCGGATCTGCGGGGCAAATCGATTTTCATGTGGCCCGAAGGCTGCCCTTATCGCGCGGCGCTGGAGCGCTGGCTGCAGCAAGACGGCCAGACTCAGTCCATCGTCAGCATCGCCAATTACGGCACCATCGTCGGTTGCGTCAGCGCTGGCGCCGGTGTGGCGCTGGTGCCCAAGGGCGTTTATGAGCAGTACCGGAAAGGCTCAGGCTGGGTCGGTTATGAATTCCCTGAACTGACCTCCATCGACAACCTGTTTTACTGGCACGAGAGCGCCGAGCATCACCCGGCGCGGGAGGCGTTTGTGCAGATGTTGCGGGCAGAATTCAGTGGGATTAGTGAGGCGTGATACCTGCCTGCAGGAGCGTGGCTTGTCCCGCGATCTGCTGCGCAGCAGTAGCAAAACCATTCCAGTCAAGTCCTCCAGACAGACCGCGTTTGCAGGGTTTGCTGCCGGCTCCCGGCAGATCGCGGGACAAGCCACGCTCCCACAGGGAATGTAAGCAGCCTCAAGCCGCGTACACCGCCAGCTTTTTCTGAATGAAATCCAGAAAGCACTGAATCCGCAACGCCAGTTGCGAGTTGCGGTAATAGACGGCGTGGATCGGCTGGCGATAGCCGCTGTTGGCTTGGGGCAAGATGACATTGAGACGGCCCTGGCGGATGTCTTCGTGGGTCATGAAGTGTGACAGGCAGACGATGCCCTCCCCCACCAACGCCAACTGGCGCAACGTTTCGCCGCTGGATGCCGAGACTGTCGGCTGAATGAACAACCGATCCCCGTCGGCATGACGCAACGGCCAGTGGTTGAGGGTTTCGGTCTGGGTGAAGCCGAGCAGCGAATGTCCGCTCAGCGCAGCGACGGTTTTCGGCGTACCGTGTTTTTCGAGGTATTCCGGGCTGGCAAGAATGTTCAGCGGACTGCTGCCGAGGGGCCGGGCGTGCAGCGTGGAGTCGGCCAGCACGCCAATGCGGATCGCCACATCGGTGCTCTGTTCCAGCAGATCGATGATCAGATCGTTGCTGTTCAGCTCCAGCTGGATGTCCGGGTACAGCGCGCGAAACTCGGCGACATACGGGACGATGGAATGCAGCATGAAGGGCGACGCCGCGTTGATCCGCAAACGACCGGAGGGCGTCTGCTGTCGCACCGACATGCGTTCTTCCAGCTCTTCCATCTGATCCAGAATCTGCCTGGCCCGCTCGAGGAAATACTTGCCCTCCTCGGTCAGGTCCATGCGCCGCGTGGTGCGGTTGATCAACGTCGTGCCCAGCTTGCCTTCGAGTCGCGACAGCGTGCGGCTGATCGCCGAGGGCGTCTGCCCGACCTGCTCGGCAGCAGCGGAAATCGAGCCGCTTTCGATCACCGTGACAAACACCTGCAACTCATCCGACCTGGCTTTCACTGTTGTCTCCCGCTCACAAGAGATCGGATATTAGCGCTCTTGGGAGCAAGCTATAAGCTGCAAGCTGCAAGTCACAAGCGGCCAGCATTGAGCTTTAAACTTGCCGCTTGCCGCTTGCCGCTTGAAGCTAGTAACTCGCTCCTCGCGCTCAGATCCCGAACACCGAGGCCAGATGCGCTTCATAGCGCTTCACGTCCGCCTCCACGTTCGGCATCTTCATCACGTCCACCGCCAGAAAGGTCGGCAGGCCGGTCATACCCAGGAATTGGTTAGCCTTGTGGAACGGGAAGTACACGGCATCCACGCCCTTGGCTTCGAAGAAATCCGCCGGGTCATCGAAGGCTTGCTGCGGCGCGTTCCAGGTAGCGGAAATCATGTACTGCTTGCCGTGCAGCAAGCCGCCGCTGCCGTACCGTTGGGAGGCATCGGAACGGGTGCGACCGTCGTTGGCGTACAGGCTGCCGTGACCTTCGGTGAACACTTCGTCGATGTACTTCTTCACGGTCCACGGCGCGCCCATCCACCAGCCTGGCATCTGCCAGATGATCACGTCAGCCCAGAGAAATTTCTGCACTTCTTCGGCCACGTCGTAGCCGCCATCGATGAAGGTCTGCTGCACGTCAAACCCGGCACGATCCAGCAGCGCCAGGCCGGCTTCATGCAGCGTGGTGTTGTAGCGGCCGTCGGAGTGCGCGAATTGTTTGCCGCCGTTGAGAAACAGTACTTTTTTCATATCAAGCCTCGTCCGCCGTCAATGCAGCCCGCTGTTTAGCGGTGCCGGATTGAGGGTCTTCAATTGGAATGGACGGCAGGATATCTGGCAGACGAGGCGGGAATAAGCCGCAAAGGGGCAAAATACATTTGCGCCTGAATCACGAGTCAGGCGCCTATTGATGAATTTAGGTTGATTGACCTGCAGCGTGAATGCGGGCCGGACACCGCGTAATCAGCCAGAAATCATCAAGTGCGTGCCCAGCAGCGCCATGCCGATGAAGAACATTCGCTTGAACACCAACGCGCTGATGCGTTGACGCAGCCACTGGCCGAACATCATGCCGAGCAATGCTGGAACCAGCGCCAGCAGCGAGGCGCCCATTTCGGCGCTGCCCACTGCGCCGTTCCAGAACAGACCAACGCCCAGTGCCAGGGTCGAGACTGTGAAGGACAGACCCAGCGCCTGCACCAGTTCATTGCGATCCAGCCCCAGGCCCTGAATGTAGGGCACCGCCGGAATCACGAAGACGCCGGTGGCTGCGGTGACCAGGCCGGTGATAAATCCGCACAGCGGCCCGAGCCAGCGCTCGGCAGCGGGCGGCACTTTCAGGGTCGGCAGAAACAAGCCACACAGTGCATACACAAACAGCGCGCCGCCCAGCGCCCTCGCCATGCCGTGCCCGTTGCCGAGCCCCAGCGCGTAGGAGCCGAGCAGCATGCCGATGACGATCATCAACAGCAGCGGCCACAACCGCGTACACAGTCCACGCAAATGCCCGCCGGTTGCCAGCTGCCAGAAGTTGGTCAGTGTCGAGGGGATCAGCAGCAGCGCCGCCGCCTGGGTCGGCAGCATCATCGCGCCGAGCAAGCCCATCGCCACGGTCGGCAACCCCATACCGATGACACCCTTGACCGTCCCCGCCAGCAGAAATGTCAGCATCACCAGCACCGACAAGGTCCAGCCGAGGTGTTGATAGAGCGATAGGAAACCATCCATGGGCGCATCCTGCGAAAAGGTCGACGAGAAGAGACAGCGAGCGTTGCAGGCGGCGCAACTTCAACACATTCGGGCACCTGCGGTAACAGAAAAATAGTCAGCTCGACGTCACTGAACAGCGATTTGATACCCCAGCTTTCCATTTCTGCCAACCCGACTTGCCATTTGTAACGTTTCACCGGCAGTAGGTTTTTTCTAGGATCCCCTGACGTCGTCGACGCCTGGCTCGCCAGCAATCACGTGTTTGAGGGGGAATGCATATGTCCGATGCAACTGAGCGTCTGTGGGGGGCGCGCTTCAAATCAGCGCCAGCCGAAGCGATGGCCAACCTGTCACGCTCGCCCGCCGTCTATTTCCGCATGACGCCCTATGACGTCGCGGGGTCCAAGGCCCACGCCCATGAGCTTGAGCGCGCCGGCTTGCTGGACGCCGACGAAACGCGGCGCATCATCGAGGCGCTGCAATCGATCGACGAGGATTTTGCCGCCGGCACGATTCAACCCATTCCCGCCGATGAGGACGTGCACACCTTCATCGAGCGCCTGCTCACCGAACGCCTCGGCGCACTGGGCGGAAAGCTTCGCGCCGGGCGCTCGCGCAACGATCAGACGGCCAACGACATGCGGCTGTTCCTGCGTGACCGAATTCGCGTGCTGACCCTGTCGATTCTCGACTTGCAGCAGGCGTTGGTCGGCCAGGCCGAAGCACATATCGAGACCATTGCCCCCGGTTTTACTCACCTCCAACAAGCGCAGCCAATCGTGTTCGGTCATCACCTGATGGCCCACGCCCAGGCGATTCATCGTGACATCCAGCGCCTGCAGGATTGGGATCAGCGTTTCAATCTATCGCCCCTCGGCGCCGCCGCCATGGCCGGGTCCGCCATCGCCCGCGACCCCCAACGCTCGGCGGCAGAAATGGGCTACGCCGGGCCGTGTGAGAACTCCATCGACGCGGTCGCCAGCCGCGATCACGTGGCCGAATTCCTGTTCTGCGCGAGCATGCTGGGGATCAATATTTCGCGCATGGCCGAGGAGTTCTGCATCTGGACGTCGCGGCAGTTTCGCTGGGTCGAACTGGATGATGCCTACGCCACCGGCAGCTCGATCATGCCGCAGAAGAAGAACCCGGACATCGCCGAACTGGCCCGGGGTAAATCCGGTCGTTTGATCGGCTCGCTGACGGCGATTCTGTCGGTGCTCAAGGCGCAGCCGCTGTCGTACAACCGGGATCTGAGCGAAGACAAACACGCGATTTTCGATGCGCTGGACACGCTGAATCTGGTGCTGCCCGCCTTCGCCGGCATGGTCCGGACCATGAAGGTGCGCAAGGACGAGTTGCTGCGTCAGGCCCCATTGGGATTCACCCTGGCGACGGAAATTGCTGATTGGCTGGCCGTTCGCGGCGTGCCGTTCAAGGAAGCCCACGAGATCACCGGGCAACTGGTGCAGCTGTGCGAGGCGCAGGACATCGGGCTGCCGGAGCTGACGCCAAAGATGCTTGCCGACACCGACACGCGCCTGACGCCGGAGGTGCTGGAGAGCCTGACGCTGGAAGCTGCACTGACGGCGCGCAGCGGCTGGGGCGGTACGTCACCGGTGCGAGTCGCCGAGCAGATCGAGCGGTTCAAACAGCACCTGGTGGCCCAGGAGCAGTGGGCCAAGGATTACAGCGGCCCGCGGGGTTGATTGCGCGCAGCCAGTCCCACTGACTGACCGCGTGCACATTGTAGGACTGGCTTTAGCCGGGAAGGCGTCGGATGTCACACCGCAAAATTACGGTATTGGTGCTGGCTTCTTCCCGGCTGAAGCCGGTCCCACTGACTGACCGCGTGCATGTTGTGGGACCGGCTTTAGCCGGGAAGAGGCCGGGGTGTGCGCCATCAGTTTTCCTTCTTGATGTATCCCTCAACCACCGCCGAAAAATCCTTGCCACCGTCACCGCGCAAACTCATGGCCTGATACAGCTGCTGCGCCAGCGCGCCCATGATCACGGGCTGGCGCGCGGCTTTGGCGGCCTCGGTTGCCAGGCCCAGGTCCTTGAGCATCAGCTCTGCGCCAAACCCTCCGGTGTAGCCGCGCGACGCCGGGGCGGTTTCCACGACGCCGGGCCACGGGTTGTACATTTCCGAGCTCCAGCAACGCCCGGTCGAGCTGTTGATGATGGTCGCCAGCACGCCGGTGTCGATGCCCAGGCTATTGCCCAACGCCATGGCTTCTGCCACGCCGATCATGGAAATGCCCAACAGCATGTTGTTGCAGATCTTCGCGATCTGCCCGGTGCCGACATCGCCGCAATGGACGATGTTGCGGCCCATCTGCGCCAGGATCGGCTTGAGCACCGTGAAGTGTTCAACACTCGCACCGACCATGAACGTCAGCGTCCCGGCCTGCGCCCCGCCAGTGCCGCCGGACACCGGCGCATCGCCGACGACTACACCTTGTCTGGCTGCAGCGGCCGCCACATCGCGAATGGTTTGCGGATCGATGGTGCTGCAGTCCACCGCCGGCACCCCTGCGCTGATACCAGCCAGGACGCCGTCGTCATTCAGGTAAACAGCGCGAACATGAGCGGCCGCCGGAAGCATGGTGATGATCAGGTCGGCGCCCTGTGCAGCATGTTTGGGCGACTCACTGATGCGGCTGCCCAATTCGGCCAGCTCGGACAAGACCTGTTGGTTGACGTCGAACAAATGCAGCTGATGCCCGGCACGGATCAGGTTCCGCGCCATCGGCGCCCCCATATTGCCCAGGCCGATGAATGCGATTTTCATGATTGTTCTCCTTGTTCAAAACCCAGCTCAAGCCAGTTGACGGAATACGATCCCTTTAGGAGCGCGCTTGCCCGCGATGGCGTCGTGTCTGTCAACTCACCCGTCACAGGCAGATCGCTTTCGCGGGCAAGCGCGCTCCGACAAAAGGGCGTCGCACTCAACGCAGATTGATCGTCGTATTCACCCCGTCATTCACACTGTCGTCATCGAACCAGCGGCTGGTGACGGTCTTGGTCTGAGTGTAGAACTGCACCACCTGTTTGCCGTACGGCCCCAAATCCCCCAGCTTCGAACCGCGCGAACCGGTGAAGCTGAAGAATGGCACCGGCACCGGAATCGGGATGTTGATGCCGACCTGACCCACGTCGATTTCGCTCTGAAATTTGCGCGCCGCCGCACCGCTCTGGGTAAACAGCCCGACGCCGTTGCCAAACGGGTTGGCGTTGACCAGCGCGATGGCCTGATCCAGCGTGTCGACTTCCAGCACCACGAGCACCGGCCCGAAGATTTCCTGAGTGTAGATCTGCATCTCGGTGGTCACGCCGGTGAACAGCGTTGGCCCGACGAAGTTGCCTTCCTCAAAGCCCGCCACCGTGATACCGCGCCCATCCAGTTCGAGGGTGGCGCCTTCCTGAACGCCGCTTTCAATCAAATCAAGAATTCGCTGCTTTGCGCGCTTCGAAATCACCGGCCCGACATCGGTGCCGGGCTCGCTTCCCGCGTTCACCTTGAGCTTCTGCGCCAGCGCTTTCAGATCGGGAATCCACTGCTTCGACGCGCCGACCATCACCACCGCCGACGTCGCCATGCAGCGCTGCCCCGCCGCACCGAAACCGGCGCCGACCAGTGCGTTGAGGGTCTGCTCGCGATTGGCATCGGGCAGCACGACGGCATGGTTCTTCGCGCCCATCATCGACTGCACGCGCTTGCCGTGTTTGCCCGCCAAGTCGTAAACGTGAGTGCCCACCGCCGTCGAGCCGACGAAGGACACCGCCTTGATGTCCTTGTGGGTGCAGATCCCGTCCACCACCTCTTTGCCGCCATGCACGACATTGAGCACGCCTGCCGGCACGCCCGCCTCGACCGCCAGCTCCACCAGCAGCATGGTCGACATCGGGTCCTGCTCGGACGGTTTGAGCACGAAGGTATTGCCGCAGGCGATGGCCATCGGGAACATCCACAGCGGAATCATCGCCGGGAAGTTGAAAGGCGTGATGCCTGCGCAGACGCCGATGGGCTGACGCAGCGTGTAGGTGTCGACGCCACCGGCGACGTTCTCGGCGAATTCGCCCATCTGCAAGGTGCCGATGGAGCACGCGTGCTCGACCACTTCCAGGCCGCGGAAGATATCGCCCTCGGCGTCCGCAATGGTCTTGCCCTGTTCAGCGCTGAGCACGGCGGCGATACGTTTGGAGTGTTCCCGGATCAGCGCCTGCAACTTGAGCATGATGCGCATGCGGGCGCCAATCGGCGTGTGCCGCCAAGTGGTGAACGCCTTCTGCGCGGCGGCGACGGCGGCATCAACCTCAGCGGCCGTGGCGAACGGCACATGGGCCAGCACTTCCTGAGTGGCGGGGTTGACCACGTCGAGCCATTCGGTGGTTTGCGACTCAACCCATTCACCGCCGATCAGCAGCTTCACGCGGGCCACGGTGGTGTTGTTTTTATTCAGTGACACGTTCATTGCCCATTGCTCCATTCAAGACAGCGCGCCGGTGTGGGCGCGCTGAAAAAGTCGATTCAGGCCGCGCGATGGCGAGGGGGATCACGCTTCATCAGCGCGGTACAGACCAATGCCACCAGCGCCATACCGATCAGGTAGGCAATCACATAGCGCGGACTGCCGCCGCCCATGGCCAGCAATTGCGTGGCGATCATCGGCGCAAATCCGCCGCCCAGGACGCCCGCCAACTGCACCGAAACGGAAATACCGCTGTAGCGAATTTCCGCCGGAAACTGCCGGGCGAACAACAGGGATTCCGGCGCATACAGGATCGGGAAGACCACACCGACTGCCAGCACCATCGCCCACCACACCATCTGCGGCTCGCGGGTGCCTAGCATGGCGAAGAACGGGTAAACGAAAGCGCAGAGCAGCAAAAGCCCGGCGAAATACAGACGTTTCTGACCAACCTTGTCGGACAGGTGCCCACACAGCGGCATCGTCACCAGGGACAGCGCAGCGCCAGCAGTGATCGCGCTCAGCACGTCGGCGCGGGGGATGAGCAACTGATTGGCGGCGTATGCCAACGCGAAGGTCACCGACATGTAAAACCAGGCGTTCTCGGCGGTGCGCGCGCCAATGATGGTCAGGGTTTCCTTGGGGTATTCGCGGAACACTCTGAACAGCGGCACCTTGACGGCGATGTTGTCTTTTTTGAGCTTCTCGAAATCGGGCGACTCCGGGACTTTCAGGCGAATCAGCCAGCCCACGCCCAGCAGCACGACGCTGGCCAGAAATGGAATGCGCCAGCCCCAGCTGAGCATATCGGCCTCCGGCAATTTGGCGACCATGCCCATCGCCAGCGAGGCCAGCACCAGCCCCGCGCCGACGCCGGTTTGCGGCAGGCTGCCGTAGAAACCTTTGCGGCCTTCGGGCGCATGTTCGACCGCCATCAGCACTGCCCCGCCCCATTCGCCCCCAACCGCCATGCCCTGCAGAAACCGCATCGCGACGAGCAACACCGCGGCCCAGTAGCCAATCTGTTCATAGGTGGGAATCAGGCCGATGATGATGGTCGGAATGCCCATCAGCATCAGGGTGAACAGCAGCATGGACTTGCGCCCGATCTTGTCGCCGAAATGGCCGAACACGATGCCGCCCAGTGGCCGGCCGAGAAAGCCCACGGCGTAGGTGGCGAACGCCGCCAGCACACCGATGATCGGGTCCAGTGCAGGAAAGAAAATCTTGTTGAAGATCAGAGCGGCGGCCGTGCCGTAGAGGAAAAAGTCATACCACTCGATGGTCGTGCCAGCCATGCTCGCCGCACCGGCAAGCCGGTAGGATCGGGCGTTTTTCACGGGGCTGGCATCGAGTGCGCCAGCGTCCGCCGTAATAGCGTTCTTCATAAACTCCTCCGCTTATTTATTGTTGTGCAGGGTGTTATGGCGTGTGGGGTGGGGCGGTTTTCTGGAGCGTCACTTCATCTCGGTCGGGTCACGGAATCTGGATGGATCACAGCCCCTGTAGGAGCCGGCTTGCTGGCGAATGCGTCGGGTCAGCGGCGCCGGTGCTCATGACACAACCCGGTTCGCCAGCAAGCCGGCTCCTACGGGTTTCGCGTACATCGCAGATTTTGCAGTTGGCGCAGATCTACTGTAGGAGCGCGCTTGCCCGCGAACCCGGTTAATCATCCACCGCAGCAGCGCCGGGTAGAATGCTTTCGCCAGCAAGCCGGCTCCTACGGGCTGTGTCGTTACTGGGGCTGCACCGGTTGGATCCGACCGCGCTTCGGAGTATAGATGTGCAAACTTCTAATAAGAACGCACATAAAAGCAGGTTCAACATGCAAAAAAACATCACGTCCCTGAGTGCGCTGAATTGGGATGACCTGAAGTTTTTTCTCGAAGTGGCGCGCACGCGCAAGGCCAGTTCTGCAGCAAAACGCCTCGCGGTGGACTACACAACGGTGTCGCGCCGGATCAGCTCGCTGGAGACGTCACTGGGCACGTTGCTGTTCGAAAAATCGCGCAACAACGGCTTCATCCTAACCGCAGAGGGCCAGCGATTGCTGGGCGCGGCCGAGTCCATTGAGAGCACGCTGCACATCGCCTGCGAGCAGGTTTCCGGCTCCGGCGTCGCGCTGTCGGGGCACGTGCGCATGGGCTGCACCGAAGGCTTCGGCAGCTTCTTCATCACCCCGCAACTCAGTCACTTCACCGACACGTATCCCGCTATCTCGGTAGACATCCTGCCGCTGCCGCATTTCATCAGCCTGTCCAAGCGCGAGGCGGACATTGTTATCGCGCTGGAGCGTCCGGAGCATGGGCCCTACGTGTGCTGCAAGCTTTGTGATTACAGCCTGAGGCTCTATGCCACTCAGGAGTATCTCGACCACCACACGCCGATCCTCAAGACCGAAGACCTCGCTGACCATCCGTTCATCAGCTACGTCGACGACCTGGCCTTCAGCTCGGAATTGCTCTACCTCAGCAACCTTCTCCCCGGCGCCCACGCCACCCTGCGCAGCACCAGCGTCATCGCCCAATACGTCGCCGCGCTGCAGGGACGAGCGCTGGCGATCCTGCCGTGCTTTCTGGCGGCACAGGATGCTCGGTTGCTGCCGGTGCTGGAGAGCGAGGTGAATATCACGAGGCAGTTCTGGATGTACTGCCGGGAGGATTTGAGGAAGCTGAAGCGGATTACGTTGTTGTGGGATTACATCCGTGATGCGACCGAGCGCAATCAGGCGTTTTTGTTGGGCAAGACGGATCGGATGACCTTTGTGGATTAGACCTGCCGAGCTTGTGTAGGAGCGTGGCTTGTCCCGCGATCGACGCAGTCGTCGTCCCGACTCCCGCGGTATATCAGGAAAAAAATATCTCTGCTGCTCCTGCTGCCGGTACCCGGCAGATCGCGGGACGAGCCACGCTCCTACGGGGTACGCGCAGGATTTGCCGTCTAGAAGGCCCCTCCCCGCCATAGTTCAGAAATCTCTGAACTATGCATTTGAGCTTTCCTATTCTTCCCGTTCATCCCCCGAATCTAAGATCGCCCCCAATAAAGGAGCCCGTCCAGTAGAGACACGGCCCGAAGATTGCCTTTTCTGATGTGACTGCCGCTGCACCCCGTTTCGGCCTGCGCCGTGGCGGAGCCCTGTCTCGGGTCACACGTCAGCCGCTTGATGCAATCTTTGAGGACGCTCGATGAAACTGGAAATCTTCCGCACGCTCTGGGGCTACCGCGCCAGCAAGGCCCAGGCGCTGGATGAGCTGCTGGAAGCCGGGTTCGACGGTATGGAAGCACGCCTGCCGCTGACGCCCGTCGAGCGCGCGGAATTCGGTGCCTTCCTGCGCGCCAATCACGTGCCTTACATCGCTACGGTGTTCACCGCCTACGACGTCCTCCCGGAACAATCAGCGACCACCGCAGAACACCTCACCGATCTGGAGCAGAAGCTCGCCTGGTCAACCGAACTGGCGCCCCGCTTCGTCAACGTGCTGGCCGGCAATGACCGCTGGCAATTGCCGCAGCAGGTGGACTTCTTCGGTCAGGCGCTGGAGGTGGCGCGCAAGCATGGCCAAACGGTGACATTCGAAACCCACCGCGCCCGCTCGCTGTTCAATCCCTGGGTCACCCTTGAGCTGATCCGCCAGTTGCCCGATCTGCGCTTCACCAGCGACATCAGCCACTGGATCGTCACCTGCGAGCGTTTGCTCGACGACCCGGAAGACGACCTCAGCGCGTTCGTCGAGCGCGTCCATCACATTCAGGCCCGGGTCGGTTACGACCAGGGTCCGCAAGTCCCGCATCCCGCGGCTCCCGAGTACGCCCGAGAGCTGGCATTCCATCAGCAGCACTGGGAAGCCGTGTGGAAATCCCAGCAGGCGCGAGGCTATCAGGTCAGCACGATGACGCCCGAATTCGGCGCAGACGGCTATCTGCACCACCTGCCCTTCACCAATGTACCGGTGGCCGATCTCTGGTCGCTGAACGTGTGGATGGGCCAGACCGAACGCGAACATTTCCAGCGCTTCACCCACACCACAAGCCGATAAGGAGCGTTTCGTCATGCCAGATCCGTCGCACGCGGCAGCCCCGAAGGTCGCCAACTTCAGCAGCATACCGGTGGTCGATATCGCCGGCCTGTTCACCCCCGATATCGCTCTGCGTCAGGCCGTCGCCGACGAACTGGGCAAGGCGGCGCGGGAAGTGGGCTTTCTGTACGTCAGGAATCACGGCATCGCGCCGTCGTTGATCGACGGTCTGCGTCAGGCGGCCAAGGACCTGTTCGCCCAGTCACTTGACTACAAAATGCAGCATTACATCGGCACTTCGCGAAGCCACAAAGGCTTCGTGCCCGAGGGCGAAGAGGTATACGCCAAAGGCAAGCCGGATCACAAAGAGGCGTTCGATATCGGTTTGAAGTGGGCGATGACGACCCACTGGTGATCGCCAAAACCCCGCTGATCGGCGCCAACGAATGGCCGGACCTGCCCGGTTTTCGCCCTGCGGTCGAAGCCTATTACGCGGCGGTGTTTGCCTTGGGCCGCCGCTTGTTCGATGGCTTTGCGCTGGCGCTGGGCCTGGAGGAAGGCTACTTCGACGCGATGGTGACACGTCCGCCCTCCAAGCTGCGTTTGATTCATTACCCATTCGACGGTGCCGCCCAGGACGCGCCCGGAATTGGTGCGCACACCGATTACGAGTGCTTCACCATGCTGCTGGCCGACAAGCCCGGACTGGAAGTGATGAACGACCTTGGGCAGTGGATCGACGCGCCCCCGGTGGATGGCGCGTTTGTGGTCAACATCGGCGACATGCTGGAGGTCATGACCGCTGGTACGTTCGTTGCTACGGCTCATCGGGTCCGCACGGTCAGCGAGGAGCGCTATTCGTTTCCGCTGTTCTTCGCCTGCGACTTCCACACGCTGATCAAGCCCCTCCCGCAGTTCGACAAGGGCACGGCCGACTACGAAGAAATCACCATCGGCGAGCACATGTTCGGTCAGGCGTTGCAGACCTACCAATACCTGCGGCGCAAGGTCGAGAACGGCGAACTCAAGCTGTACGAAAAGGCGCGCAAGCCGTCGAGCTTCGGCCATTTGAAGAGCCAGACACAGGACCCATCGTGATGCGATGCGTCCCCCTGTTCCACCCGAATACTCAACACACCCAGCCCTACCTTTCTGACGTGGAGTCGCCGACGATGCGCAACACTTTGAACACCGCTGTCCGCTTGACCGTGCTTGCCTCCGCCATGCTCGGCGCGTCGTTATTGGCTACCACGGCCGCACAAGCTGCTACCACCGTGACGCCCGGGCAATTCAAGGTCGGCATGGAGATTACCTACCCGCCGTTCGAATCCTACGACGAGAAGAAAAATGTCGTCGGTGCCGACCCGGACCTTTCGCGCCTGCTCGCCAAGCACATGGACCTCAAAGCGGAGTTTGTCGACACCAAGTTCTCCAGCCTGATCCTCAGCCTCAATGCCGGTCACTACGACGCGATCATTTCGGGCATGTACATCACGCCGGAGCGCCAGACCCAGGCCCAGACCATCCCCTACGCCGTAACGGGCGCGGCGATCATGGTGCTCAAGGACAGTCCGCTCAAACCCAAGGTGCCGGAAGACTTGTGCGGGCTGAAAATCGGCCTGGAAAAAGGCACCACCTGGGTCACCCAGTTCAACAAGCTGTCCGCCGAATACTGCGTGCCGAAGGGCAAAGGCCCCGTCGCCGTCAGCGAATTCCCGTCGGCACCGGAAGTGACCCAGGCGCTGCTGTCGGGCAACGTTCAGGCGCAAGTGGAAATCGACGGCGCCGCCGGGATGATCGCCGAACGCACCAAGGGCCGCGTGGTGGTCAGCACCGAGCATTCCATCTACCAGCAGACGCTTGGCATCTACGTGAAGAAGGGCAATGACGAGCTGTATCAGGCGTTGCTCAAGGCCTTCGACGAGACCAAAAAATCCGGCGAATACGCGGCGCTGTTGAAGAAATACAACCTGGAAGAGCCCGCCAACTGACGGCTTGATGCTTGCCCTTCTGTAGGAGCGCGCTTGCCCGCGATTGGCCCGGACAGACGATAAAGATGTAGCGACTGTACCTAAGTCATCGCGGGCAAGCGCGCTCCTACAAGGGATCGTGTTTGATAAGAGAATCCCGCCGGGCCCCGCCCTGCTGAGGTGTGTGTATGCAATTCGAATGGTCCTACTTTTTTTCTCTGTTCTCGGTCGCTGACTTCTGGGAGTCCTGCATCACCGTGATCGAGCTCAGCGCGCTGGGCTGGTTCATCGGCATGCTGCTGGGTTTCCTGCTGGCCTCGGCCAAGCTTTCGACCGCGCGCTGGATCAGCGTGCCGGCGTCGATTTATATCTGGTTCTTCCGCAGTGTCCCGCTGCTGGTGCTGGTGGTGTTTACCTACAACCTGCCGCAGATGTTTCCGGTCACCCGTGACGTACTGTCCAACCCCTTCTATTCCGGCCTTCTTGCGCTGGTGGTCACGGAAGCGGCATACATGGCGGAGATTCACCGCGGCGGCCTGATCTCCGTCGCGAAAGGCCAGAAAGAAGCCGGCCGCGCCCTGGGCGTCGGGCTGATCGGCATGCAGCGTCTGATCGTCATCCCCCAGGCATTTCGTATCTCCCTGCCAACGCTGGTGAATGAATACATCACCGTGGTGAAACTGACATCGCTGGTGTCAGTGATTTCGCTCACTGAACTGCTGACCGTGGGGCAACGCCTGTACGCGCAAAACTTTCTGGTCATGGAAACGCTGTCCGCCGTCGCGGTGTATTACGTGATGATCGTGACGGTGTTTGGCTGGCTGTTTCACTGGCTGGAGCAGCACCTGGAGCTGAGCAATCGCAAGCCGCAGACCCTCGACGACACTGCCCTGACTCACCTGCGCGCCAGCCTGGTCGCGCAGCCCGCGGTAGTACGCCAGCCGACAACAGGACCGGGGACGGCGCCAGCGCTGCAACTGGTCAATATCCACAAAAGCTACGGGCAGCATGAAGTGCTCAAGGGGATCAATCTGGAGGTGGACGCCGGTCAGGTGATTTCCATCATCGGTCCATCAGGTTCGGGCAAGACCTCGCTCATTCGCACCGTCAACAGCCTGGAGACCATCGACAAGGGCGAGATCATCCTGTTTGGCGAAGGCTACATTCACGCCGGCGACAACCCCAACGCGCCGCAGACTCGCCGTGGCGTGCAGCGCATCGGCATGGTGTTTCAGAATTTCAACCTGTTCCCCCACCGCACCATTCTCGACAACGTGACCCTCGCGCCGCGTTATCACGGCCGCGACCGCGACGTCAGCGAGCAGCGTGCCTACGCCCTGCTCGACAAGGTCGGGCTGCTGGCCCACGCGCACAAATACCCGCATCAGCTCTCCGGCGGTCAGCAACAGCGCGTGGCGATTGCCCGAGCGCTGGCGATGGACCCGCAGATCATGCTCTTCGACGAGCCGACTTCTGCGCTGGACCCGGAGCTGGTGGGCGACGTGCTGAAGGTCATCGCCGAGCTGGCGAAAGAAGGCATGACGATGCTCATCGTGACCCATGAGATGGACTTCGCCCTGTCGATTTCCGACCGGGTGATCTTCATGGAAAACGGCATCGTACAGGTCGACGCCGCGCCGCAGACGATTCTTGCCGACCAATGCGGCGCACGGGTGCGCACGTTCATGGGGCTTGACTCGCCTTCACTCAGCCCACAAACCGTCAGTAGGAGCCGGCTTGCTGGCGAACTCGGTTAATCATCCACTGCAGCAGCGCCGGGCAGAATGCTTTCGCCAGCGAGCCGGCTCCTACGGATTCGCGTACATCGCAGAATTCGCAGCTGGCGCAGATCAACTGTAGGAGCGCGCTTGCCCGCGAACGCGTCAGGTCATTCAGCTCGAAGCTGACTGACCGGCCCGTTCGCCAGCAAGCCGCTCCAATGACAGATCCAATCTCGACGCGCCGGTCACAACCCCAACATCAACCCGCTCAGGCGCTTGACCTTGCGCCGCAGCGCTTCTTCAAACACGCCCTGACGCGGCTCGATCAGGCTGAACCAGTGCTTGGCCCGGGTGATGCCGGTGTAGATCAGCTCTTTGGTCAGCACCGGATTCAGCGCCTCCGGCAGAATCAGCGCCGTGTGTGCGAACTCCGACCCCTGGGACTTGTGCACCGTCATCGCGTACACCGTTTCCACGTCATTGAGCCGACTCGGCAGCACGAAGCGCACGCCGCCGCTGCCGTCGTTACGCGGGAACGCAACACGCAGCGCCTGACGGTTCTCCTCGACCGGCCCCTCGGGCAGACGCAAGGCAATGCCAATGTCGCCGTTCATCAAACCCAGCCCGTAGTCGTTGCGGGTCATCAGCACCGGGCGGCCCTCGTACCATTGGTGATCGCTCTCGATCAGCCCGGCGCTGAACAGCGTTTCGGTGATCCGTCGATTCAACCCTTCCACGCCCCACGGCCCTTTGCGCACGGCACACAGCAGCTGAAACTCATCGAACGCGTTCAGCACCTGCCGCGCCCACTCGACGCTGCGCGGGTCTTCGATCTGCGTCAGGTCTTGCGGCCGCTGCGCGTGCATCACGCCCAGATAATGGCGATAGCCTTGCGGGCCGTCGCCGTGACCGTCGAGCAAAAGCCGAGACAGCGCGCGGTCCTGCTCACCCTTGAGCGCCAAGGAAAACAGATCCGGGTATTGGCGAGCCGCGAGCAATGCGCGCGCTTCCTGGTCCTGCTGCTGATTGACCAGTTTGGCCAACTGACCGATGCCGCTGCCCGCCACGAAGCGCCGGGAGTGGCGCAGCATCACCACTTGCTGAGCCAGCGCGTGATGCTGATCGTCGCCCTGCTGCAAACCGCTTCTGGAAAGATCTTCGCCGCTGACCGACTCAAGCCACGCCTGGGTCTGCGGGCTGTACATCCCCGCCTCCGCGTCGCGGCACAAATCGCCCAGCACCGCGCCCGCCTCAACCGATGCCAGTTGATCCTTGTCGCCCAGCAACACCATCCGCGCGTGGGGCGGCAACGCATCGAGCAGATTCGCCATCATTTCCAGGTCGATCATCGAAGCCTCATCGACCACCAGCACGTCCAGCGGCAACGGGTTGCCCGCGTGATGACGAAAATGCCGTGTGCCTGGACGGCTGCCCAGCAAACGGTGAACCGTCGTGACTTCGCTGGGGATTTTCTGCCGCACGTCTTCCGGCACTTGCAGCGTCTGCACCTGATGACTGATCGACTCGGTCAGCCGCGCTGCGGCCTTGCCGGTCGGCGCCGCCAGACGAATGCGCAACGGCTTGCCACGCTCCACTGCCGGCGATTGCAGCAGCGCCAGCAACCGCACGACCGTAGTGGTCTTGCCCGTGCCGGGGCCGCCGGTGATGATGCTGAACGCGCCACGGGTTGCCAGGGCGCAGGCCAGCTTTTGCCAGTCGATCAATGCGTCAGGCGCATGGTTGGCCGGGCCGAACAGCGCATCCAGCCGCTGAGGCAAGTCGCTGAAGCCCGTTTCCACCTGAGCCAGCCGCCGACGCAACGCCGCATCGATTCGTCGCTCATACGCCCAGTAACGGCGCAGGTACAGGCGCCGATCAGATAAAACCAACGGTCGCTGCGCCGCCGCTTCACTGACATCCCCGGCATGAGCAACCAGCGCGCTGGCTTCCAGCGCCTTGCACCAGGTCGCGCCGTCCAGCGATTTGAGCAGCGAGGACGGCAGCAACATCGGCGTCGACAACACATCGCCCTCGGGCGGCAGCGACAGGGCGAAGTCCGGTTCTTTCAGGGTTTCGTAGAGGTCCAGGCAGACATGCCCGTGACCCAACTGGTGGCTGGTCAGCGTGGCCGCCAACAGCACCAGCGAATCGGCGGCAGGATCAAGATCAGCCAGAAACGCCACGAACGCCTTGTCCAGCGCGCGCAACCAGCCGCGTTCGACCCAGCGCTGCAGCAACAGCAACAGGTCATCCACCCGGCTGAGGGGCTTCAGGTCGGCCAGGCTGTCGGCGTCCAAGGCTGTGGGCATCAAGTGAGCGAAGGTGCGGTTCATACGAGGTCTCCTGACAGCACGTCGGCCGTGATCGGCGCTCGGCCCTGAAACAGCAGATCGAGACTTTCGATCAGCTCGCGGGGCGGTCGGGTGAACCATGAACCCTGACTCCCGGCACGGCTGCCGCGCACGAACAGGTACACCGCGCCGCCCATGTGCCGGTCGTAATCGTAATCGGCGAGCCGCGCCTTGAGCTGACGGTGCAAGGCCAGCAGATAGAGCACATATTGCAGGTCGTAGCGGTTGTCCAGAATCGAGTTTTCCATCGCCTGCTCGGTGTAGGCATCGTCGTCGACGCCCAGCCAGTTGGATTTGTAGTCGGCAACGAAGTAACGATCTTCGTGCTCGAACGTCAGGTCGATGAACCCCTTGAACATGCCATTCAAAGAGACTGTCTCAGCGGCCGCTCGCGGCGCACCGTTGTGGGTGTAGCGGCGCACCAGCGCGTCCATCTGCGCCACATCGACCTTCGAGCAGGCGAACCAGAACTCCATTTCGACGCGGTACTGGTTCGGCTGATCCAGCTCGCACAAGGCCATGGGCTGCACCTCTGTGCCCAAACGCAGCGGCAGGGTCAGCAGATGCTGCAGCCAGTCGGTCAGCGTGTTGATCCAGCCCTTCCAGTCGCGCCGGTTGCAGCGTTGGGCGACGACTTTCTCCAGTGACAGCGGATCAGCCGCT
Source organism: Pseudomonas sp. NPDC078416 (assembly GCF_050268485.1). Lineage (NCBI taxonomy): Bacteria > Pseudomonadati > Pseudomonadota > Gammaproteobacteria > Pseudomonadales > Pseudomonadaceae > Pseudomonas > Pseudomonas sp. NPDC078416. The sequence continues at coordinate 154,744 of NZ_JBNNGV010000011.1, forward strand.
GCTTCGGCAAAGCCCTTCTCGCCGGCCCATTCCAGCAAGCCGTGCAGAAAGGTGCCGGGATTCGGACCACGCGGGAATCGATGGATATCGCCGCCGCTGACCATGACCTCTCGCGGCGCATCCGGGTCGAGACGCTCATCGTCGAACAGCTTCTGCGCTTGCGGGCTGTCCGGCGACTGATCGCCGCTGTCGGTGATGGTGTCGCCGATGCGCAGCGCGCTATAGGACGCGATCCACCAGTTCTCCCGAGCGCTACGGCGGGGCACGCGCGGCTTGCTCAACGCGACCTCGTTGCGCGGCGCGCTGAAGGACTCGGTTGTCGGCAGCGGAACAGGCTCAACCTGCACGGCCGGGTGGTTGTCTGCCAGGGATCGCAGCCATTGGCCCAATCCCACTGACTCAGCCAGCTTCTGACCGCCGCCAAGCAAGTAGCCCAGCGCCGAACGGTGCAGTATCGAAGCGTTGTTACTGCCGCGCTTGAGATCGGCAACGCCCAGCCAGCACGCATGTTGAGCGCGAGTCAGGGCCACATACAGCAAACGCAGGTCCTCCGCCAGACGCTCGTCATCCGCCTGCTCGATCAGCGCCGGCGTGGGCTTGAGGCTGATCTGCGCGTGGCCGGCGGCGTCGTGGAAGTGCAGCGGCAAACGGCTGCCGTCCACCGGCTTCGTCGAACAGATGAAGGGCAGAAACACCATCGGGTATTCCAGGCCTTTGGATTTGTGGATGGTCACCACTTTGACCAGTTGCTCATCGCTTTCGAGGCGCAGGATCTGCTCCTCCCCTGCTTGCCCGGACAAAGCCAGATGCTCGCTCAAATGGCGAATCAAGGCCTGCTCGCCATCCAGCTCGGCGGCGGCCTGCTGCATCAGTTCGCTCAGGTGCAGCAGGTTGGTCAGTACGCGCTCGCCATCAGTACGCTGAACCAGCGCCTGGGGCAATTTGAAGTCGTGCAGCAGCCGACGCAGCATCGGCAGCACGCCTTGGGTGCGCCAGATGCGTCGGTAATCGCGGAACTGCATGACGCGGTTTTCCCACGCCAGTTCGTCCTGATTCAGCAGCTCAAGTTCGGCCAGCGGCAACGCAAGGGTGATGCAGGCCAAGGCCGCGCGAAGGGTCCGCTCGGCGTCAGGCTCCGCGCAGGCCTTGAGCCAGGCGAGCAGATCATGGGCTTCCTGCGCGGCGAACACCGAGTCCTTGTCCGAGAGATACACACTGCGCACGCCCCGCGCCGACAATTCGCCTCGCACCGCCTGCGCTTCCTTGCCGTCACGCACCAGAATCGCGATGTCGGCGGGCAGCAGCTTCTTCAAGGACTCGCCGGCTTTCGCAAAGCCCGCTTTGCCTTGTTGACCGGCGTTGAGCAAACGCACGATCTCACTGGCGCAGCTCGCCGCCAGTTGCGCTCGATAGACCGTGCCCGACACAGGTTGATCGGTTTCGAGCTGCCAGACGTTGAGCGCCGCAACCACCTGCCCGTCGACCTGCAACGTCTCTTTACGACCCTGAGAACCGACCGCCAGAAACGGCACGGGATTGTCCTGTGGGGTGCGGAAAAGAAACGCACCCCGACCGGCTTCGCTCGTTTCGGCGCGCGTGAATACGTGGTTCACCGCATCGACCATCGCGTGGCTGGAACGGAAGTTGGTGCCCAGCGTGTGCAAGCGTCCGGTGGTGGCCTGTCGGGCACGCAGGTAGGTGTAGATGTCGGCACCACGGAACGCGTAGATCGCCTGCTTCGGGTCGCCGATGAGGAACAGGCCGGTGCTCTCGTCGTTGGCCTCCAGCCGGTAGATGCTGTCGAAAATGCGATACTGCACCGGGTCGGTGTCTTGAAACTCATCGATCAACGCGACCGGAAACTGCTCGCGGATCAGGGTCGCCAGGCGCTCGCCACCGCTTCCGCGCAGCGCGGCATCCAGACGCAGCAGCATGTCGTCAAAACCCATCTCAGCGCGGCGGCGCTTCTCTTCTTCAAAGCGCGCCCCCACCCATTGCGCAGCGTGTTCGAGCACCGCTGCATCGGGCGTTGGCAGCGTGTCCAGCGCAACCTTGAGCTCAACCATCGCCTCGAACGCGGGGTGCGATGGCGGATTGTTCTTCCACGCTTCGGCAATGCCGTCGGGCGTCAGCCGTGTGAAACCGGTGCCGAGATCAAGTTGCTCCTGCTCGTCGTCATTGGCCCAGGCAATCAGCTTGTCGAACCAGGGTCTGAAATAACGCTCCTGCATCTTGCGGCCATCGACCACTTTGCACGCGACGCCGTCAATGCAGATCGCATGCAGCTCCGCGGCCCAGTTGGCCCATGGCGCCTTGAGCTGGCGGAGGGTTTCGCGCCGCTCTTGAATCGATTGCTCGATGAGCTGCGTCGGGCTTTGCGTCACGCTCGCCCGCTCACTGCCGAACAGCGCGCGAACCCTTGGCAGCAACGCCGCAGGGCCACTCCAGTTCTCGCGCACCCAGAGCAGCGCGTCACCGCTCATGGGGTAGCAGAACTTGCGCCAGTAATCGCGCAGTACTTCGCTGAGCAAATCGGTGTGATCGGTTTCCAGGCTCTGGGTAAACAGGCTACCGCTGTCGAAGGCGTGCTCGCGCAGCATGCGTTGGCACCAGCTGTGGATGGTCGATACCGCCGCTTCGTCCATCCACTGCGCCGCGATGTCGAGACGGCTGGCGCAGCCGGGCCATTGCTCAATGGCGAATTCGTCGCGCAATCCAGCGATCAACGCATCGGGCGCTTCGATTTCTTCACGGAAGAACCGCGCGGCTTCGGCCAGTCGCGTGCGAATGCGGTCGCGCAGTTCCTTGGTGGCTGCGTCGGTGAACGTCACCACCAGAATTTGTGGCGGCAACAGCTCACGGCCGAAACCCGAGTCTTCGCTGCCATGCCCTAGCACCAGGCGCAGGTAAAGCGCCGAGATGGTGAACGTCTTGCCGGTGCCGGCGCTGGCTTCAATCAGCTGGCTGCCTTTGAGCGGAAAGCGCAGCGCCAGAGGTTGTTGTGCATCACTCATGCGCCGGCCTCCTCGCGAGAAAGTGCCTGCCAGGGCGCTTCAAAAATAGGCTTGTATAACGCCTCGCACCAACCCACGAATTCCTCGCTGCCCAGCAACGCATCGAAATCCGGGAACTGGCGCGCCAGGGGAGTGCTTTCGGCACGCTCACCCTTGCTGTTCTGGCCATCGCCTTCATAGGCCCTGCGCGCGGCGGCTTCGGCTTTGACTTCATCGTTCTGCCCCAGCCAGGCAAAGGCCGTCTTCACCGCAATCGGCAGCGGTCGCTGCATGCCTTGATGCCAGGCCAGCAGCAGATCATTCAACGTCCGAGTGGCGGTGTCTTTGTCCAGCGGCGGCAGCAAGAGGGTTTCGTCGCTGGCCACCAGCGCGGTAGTCAACGGCAGATCGCACGCGCAGGCCACCAGATGGTTCACCCACGGCTTGGTCAGACGATGCCACTTGCGCGTCTTCTTGCTGGCGATGGCATTGGGGATAGCGGTGATCGCGAGTAATTCATTCTGAGGGTTCTGATAAAGCCCATCGACCCAGCCGTCTAGCTCGACGCCCTGGTGCTGATAACTGACCGGCAGCGCGCTGTGCAGCCGCACCGGCCAGCGAATCAGCAATTCGTGATAGCGGGCGACGAGATCGGGCAGCGGTTCGATCAGTTCATCCTGCAGCAATGCTCCGAAGCCGGCCATCGGCAGCAAGCCGCTGCCCTGCAAGCGCATTGCTTGAGCATGGAGCGATTCCTGAATGTGCTCGGGATCTGTGAGCGCCGCTTGCAAAAGGCTGTCGCTGAGGCCGTAGCGCTCAAGCGCGTCGAGCACGAAAGGCTCCTCGTCCGCCAAGGGCGCTTCGGCGACTTCAAAGAATATCTTCAAGCGCTGACTGAAGAAGTGCTTGACCGGATTGCGCAGGAAATCCTGCAACTGCATCAGACTAAGCGGCTCCTCCTGCTGGTGCTTTTGCAGGGCTTTTGTTTCGCCTGCTTCGGTGAGGGCTTCGTGAAGCACCTGCCACTCGCGGGCAAAGCTGAAGAACTCCGGGTTCTCCTGAAAGTACTTGGCACTGAACGGCTGCAGCGGATGTTCGACAGTCAGTTTGTGCAGCAACTGCTGACCCGGATCTCGCTTTTTATCGTCCTCGGGCTCAATGGCATCGGCCAGTCGCCAACCGCTGGACAGATGATCGCGCAACTGCCCGATGAGCACCGAAGCCGGCCGCTCGGAATTGTCGCGAATGCTACGCCCCACCCAACTGATGTACAGCTGGTCACGGGCGGACAGCAGCGCTTCAAGCAAGAGATAACGGTCATCCTCGCGCCGGGAACGGTCGCCGGGACGGTAGTCGCTGCCCATCAGATCGAAATCCAGCGGCGGTTGCGCGCGCGGGTAATCTCCATCATTCATGCCCAGCAGGCAGACGATTTTGAACGGAATCGCGCGCATCGGCATGAGCGTGCAGAAGTTGACCGACCCGGCCAGAAAGCGCTGGGACAACCTCCCTTGATCAAGCCCGGCCAGCCAGGCTTCACGCACGACCGTCAACGGCAACTCTTCTTCCAGGCCAACGGTCTCGCAGGTCTGCAGCCAGGTTTCGCGCAAGGTTTCCAGCTGACTCAACAGGTAGTCGTCGTGCTCACTGTCGGCCATGAAAAACAGCTGCATGACCGCTTGAAGGCGCGCGCCCCACATCGCAGGCGTGGCGGGCTGGGAGAGTTCGTTGTGCGCGACCTGAAGCGCGTCGATCAGGGACACCAGCGGGCCAATCAGGGCCGCATCCAGCCCGCCGATTTCGTCATACGGCTGAATGCCGTCGTAGGCCGCACCTGCCCCGACGGCGTACCCCAGCAACATGCGACGCAGCCCAAAATGCCAGCTGTTCTGCTCAAGCTCTTCAGGCAGACCCAAACCTTCGCGCTGTACCGCATTGAGCCCCCATCGCACACCCGCTCCCTCAATCCAGCGGTGCAGGGTTGGCAGGTCTCGCTCATCAATGCCGAACCGCGTTCGTAATGCAGGGACGTCCAGCAGATCGAGGATTTCACTGACCGGGAATCGACTGTCCGGAATCTTCAGCAAGTGCTCGACGGCGATCAGCAGCGGATCACGGCCACGCTGGCCCTGATCTGCGAGGGTGAAGGGGATAAAACGGCGATCGTCGCGATCCAGTTGACCAAACACTGCGCGAATGTGGGGGGCGTAGCTGTCGATGTCCGGCACCATGACGATGACGTCCCGCGGACGAAGGTCAGGATCCTTGCTGAAGCGCGCGAGCAGTTGATCGTGCAGCACCTCAACTTCGCGCTGGGCACTGTGGGCGACATGAAAGCGGATCGAGCGGTCGGTCTTTATGTCCACTGGCGGCCAGACGTCACGGGTCTCGCTCAAAGGACGCAGCTCGAGGATATCGTCCTGGAGTTGATTCAGAAGCGTCGTGGGCTCGCTCTCGCTGAACAGGTCAATGCGCCCGTCGCGAAAGATCGAGCGGTAGCTGTTCGGGTCGTCATGACTGTCGAGCAAGTTGATGTAGTCACGACCCTGCTTGCCCCAGGCAGCCAGCAACGGGTGAGCGTGCTGGTGCAGTGCATCTGGGTTGAGCACCACTGGCATGCCGGGTTTTCGCGATTGGCGTTTGTATTCGTGACGCAGGAGATCCTTGTCAGCCACGATGTCTGCCCAGTGATGGCGGCAGGGGTTGTGCACGCAAAGCAGAACCTGGCTGAAACGAGCCAGTCCGGCAAGCGCTTCCAATGCCTGGGCGGGTAATGACGAAATGCCGAAAACGATCACTCGCGCCGGCAAACCGGCCGGTGCCTCGGCCAGGCTGTTGATACGTTCTATGTAACGCTGATGCACCCCGGCCCGGCTCTGGGCCATGCCCTCTGCACCGACATCATGGAGCAGCGCACGCCACAGTTCGGCTTGCCAGCAGTTCTCTGTTTTCAGCGGCTTTGCCTCTCCCCTGCCGGTCCTGAGTTGGTGCTTGCCCGCGGCCCAGTCTTCCAACCAGTCGGCCCGGTACACCTGATACTGGTCGAAGAGGTCAGCGAGTCGCTCGGACAGTTGGTAACGCTTGCGCAGGTCTGTATCGGCCGTCAGGAATCGTTGCAGCGGCTCGAAATGCGGCTGATTGATCAGGCCGGGGAGCAGTCGCATCAATCGCCAGGTCAGGGGAGCTTTATCGAGCAACGAGGTTTCCGGAATCTCGGCCTTGCCCAGCACCGCACGATACAGCTGCCACATGAAGCTGCCAGGGAGTTGCACATCGATCGCGGCGGCAATGCCGCAACCACCTTGATCATCTTCCTTAGCGTCTTCGGCCAAGGCGAGCTTCAGCCACTGCGCAATACCGTTGCTTTGTACCAGCGCTACTTCGTTTTCAAGGGGCGTCAGGGGGTAACGCCGCATCCAGGACACCACAAGTCCACGCAGCTCATCCAGGCGATTCCCATGGACCACCATAAATCCGGGGTTGAGATTGGATGTCACCGGCATAGCTGCGTCCCTTGGTCTTTCAAAAGAGGGAGAAGACTACCAGAGGGAGAGGACTCGTTAGCGGTCGATCTTGTGAGGGCGGCTGGCAAACGCTCTCCGGTGGTGGTGATGCGGCGCAGAGTGGTTGGCAGTTTTCCACGCCTGGAACTTTTTCGCGTGCAAAAACAAAACCCCATCTGCTTTCGCAGATGGGGTTTTGGAATTTAATCTTGACGATGACCTACTCTCACATGGGGAAACCCCACACTACCATCGGCGATGCATCGTTTCACTGCTGAGTTCGGGATGGGATCAGGTGGTTCCAATGCTCTATGGTCGTCAAGAAATTCGGGTACTGACTCGTTCGTGAGAACGCTTCAGCAAATCGGGTATGTGATCAAGGTGCAATTTGTGTGTTCGCAAACTTTCGTCTTCATGCGTCTTCACACACCGCAATCTGCTGTCTTTCTGCAGATTGCTTGGGTGTTATATGGTCAAGCCTCACGGGCAATTAGTATTGGTTAGCTCAACGCCTCACAGCGCTTACACACCCAACCTAT